>JAZRFS010000174.1:0-6200 GCA_045643765.1 Eubacteriales bacterium | reverse complement strand
ATCACCAAATATACACTGTGCAAGGAGGGAGGCATCCGTTGCTCCGTGTTGGATCTGGGCGGCATCATACAGGAGCTTCTCCTGCCTGACGCCAACGGCGACCTTGCCCACTCGGTGTGCGGTTTTGATACCCTTGCGGATTATCTTCAGGACCGCGCTTATCACGGGGCGATCATCGGTCGCGTTGCCAATCGCATCGCGAACGGCAGATTTTCGCTGGGCGGTGTGGAGTACAAGCTTTCCCAAAATCTCGGCACGCACCATCACCACGGTGGCATCTGCGGTTTTTCCCACAGACTTTGGAATGTTACGGTAGAAGATACGTATGTTCCCGCGATCTCGCTGCACTATCACTCGCCCGACGGGGAGGAGGGCTATCCCGCCAACTTAGATGTGCGTGTGACGTACACGCTCAAAAACGAATGGACGTTTTCGATCCGTTACGAGGCAAGCGCGGATGCGCCGACGCCCGTCAACCTGTCTCAGCACCCCTATTTCAACCTTGCGGGATATCGCGGCAACAGCGTGTGCGATCACGATCTTTGGCTGGACGCCTCAAGCTATCTGGAAAACGGTGCAGAGGGGGTCCCCACAGGGCGTATTCTTTCCGTAGCAGGCACACCGATGGATTTTTCCGTCCCCAAGAGCGTGGGCAAGGATATAGACGCCGATTTTCCCGCCCTGCGCTTGTCACGCGGCTTTGACCATTGCTATTGCTTTAATGGGGCGGACGGTGCGCTTTCACACCGCGCCACGCTTTTCCACGCGGCAAGCGGCAGGGAAATGAAGCTGTATACCACGCAGCCAACGGTGCAGCTTTACACGGCGAATTTCTGCAACGAAACGCTTCCATTGCGTGGCGGATACCGCCAGCGTCCGCATTTTGGACTTTGCCTGGAAACGCAGAAGATGACGGACAGCGTGCATCACGCGCATTTCACAAACACCGTGCTTTTGCCCGGTGAAAAATACGATCACACCACCGAATACGTGTTCTCGGTAGTAAAATAAAAGGAGCTTATTATGTCAAGAGCAAAGGCATGTGCCAAGCGTGATGAAGCGTTGGACGCATTCACCCACGTCGGCAGATTTGTCAGCTGTACCCCATATGGAAACGGTCATATCAACGATACCTTTCTGGCTGTTGCCGATACCGGAAAGCGCTATATTTTCCAGCGCGTCAATACCGCTATTTTCCCCGACCTGAAAGGGGTTATGAATAACATTGTAGCCGTTACCCGCCACATTCAGCAAAAGGTGGAGGAGGAGGGGGGGCAGACCGATCGCTGCACCCTTACCGTGATCCCGACCAACTGGGGTAAGCGCTATTTCAAGGATAGCATCAATTCCGCCTGGCGTATGTATGAGTTCGTTGAGCAAACCATCGCGAAGGATCGCGTGGACAGCCTGGAGGAATTTTCCGACTGTGCCGAGGCATTCGGGCGCTTTCAGGGATGGCTTTCCGATTTTGATGCGTCACTGCTGATCGAGCCGATCAAGGATTTCCATAATACCCCCGTACGCTACGAAAATCTGATGCGCGCGGTAGAGGCGGATCCTTGCGGTCGCGTGGCATCCGTGCGCAAGGAAATTGAATTTGTTATGGAGCGCGCGGAATTTGCCAAAACACTGGAAAAAGCGCGAGAGAGTGGGGAATTGCCGTTGCGCGTGACGCATAACGACACCAAGCTGAACAACATTTTGTTTGATGCCTATACCCACAAGCCGGTGGCGGTGATCGACCTGGATACGGTTATGCCGGGCTATTCCGTCAACGATTTCGGCGACTCGATCCGCTTTGGCGCGAACACCGCCGCCGAGGACGAGGTGGATCTTTCCAAGGTTTCTCTGGATCTGGAGCTGTATCGTGCCTTTGCAAAGGGCTTTTTGAAGGGCTGTAACGGAAAGCTGACCGATAAAGAGATCGAGCTGATGCCGATCGGTGCGCGTATGATGACCTTCGAGTGTGGTATGCGCTTCCTCACCGACTACATAGAGGGCGACCACTACTTCCGTACTGCCCGCGAGGGACACAATCTGGATCGCTGCCGTTGCCAGTTTGCGCTGGTGGCGGATATGGAAAGAAAAGAAGCAGAGATGAAGCTGATCTGACATAAAATCACCCCCGACCGTCATAGGATAGGTCGGGGGTGATTTTTTTGAAAAAACGAATGAAAATAATCGCATTGGCATTGACAGTTATCCTGCTCGTGCCGCTGGCTTCTATGGCAGGGAGTGCGCCCACCGCTACGGGCACTATGAGCGAGCTGCCCTGTAAATCCGCCATTCTGATGGATGCCGAAACGGGCGAGGTGCTCTATGAGCAGAACGCGGACGAGGCGCTACCGCCCGCATCCGTCACGAAGGTCATGACCTTGCTTCTGGTGATGGAGGCGATAGAAGCGGGGCGTATTCAGCTTACGGATATGGTGCGCGTCAGCGCGAATGCCGCGTCAATGGGCGGTTCGCAGGTGTTTTTGGAGGAGGGGGAGCAGATGAGCGTGGAGGAAATGCTCAAATGCGTCATCATTGCCTCTGCCAACGATTGTGCCGTGGCTCTTGCAGAGTTCGTGGCGGGCAGCGAGGAGAGCTTCGTTGCCGCAATGAACGCACGCGCTGCCGAGCTGGGGATGAAAAACACGCATTTTGAAAACACCAACGGGTTGGATGATACTGCGCAAAATCACGTGATCTCGGCGCGGGATATCGCCATTATGTCGCGGGCGTTGATCGCGCATCCAAAGATCCTGGAATACAGCGGGATCTGGATGGACACGATCCGTAACGGCGCATTCGGGTTGACGAACACCAACCGTCTGGTTCGGTTTTATCCGGGGTGTACGGGCTTGAAAACGGGTTCCACCGCGCGAGCGGGCTTCTGTGTGAGCGCGACCGCGAAGCGCGAGGGGCTTTCTCTTGTTTGCGTGATTATGGGTGCAGATACGCGGGATATCCGCAATGCGAGCGCGGCGAAGCTTTTGGACTACGGCTTTGCCCATTATGAAACGTTCCGTGCCGCTGGTGGGGAATGCGAGCTCCCCGTTGTGGGAAGCGATACCGAGAGCTTGCTTGTCAAATGGCCTGCCTTGTGCGTTACGGTGCCGAAGGGGAGTGCTTCCCGCGTCGGTATTACCCGTGAGCTGCCCGAGTATGTGCAGGCACCCTTACAGGCAAAGGACAGCGTGGGAGATATCGTGTATTCACTGGATGGCAGTGAGATCGGTCGCGTGAGCGCTCTTGCAGAGCGGGAGGTGACACAGATCGCTTTCGGGGGGCTTTTCCGACGGTTGCTTTCCCAGTTTTTGCTTCTTTGAGAAAAATAAGAAAAGTAGTTGCTTTTTTATAAAGTATGATGTAAAATATAAGTAACACGTGTCGACAGTGTCGATGGAAAGAGGTTTGAAATGTCTGTTCGTTTAATGGATACTTATGCAAAGTCGTTTATTTCCGAGAAGGAGTATGACTATATGCAGGCGCAGGTCAGCGCCGTGCATGATGTGCTGACACAAAAAAGCGGTGCCGGAAACGCTTTTCTTGGCTGGCTGGATCTGCCCGTGGATTACGATAAAGAGGAGTATGCCCGCATCAAGGCGGCTGCTGCCAAAATTCAGAAGTCCTGTGACGTGTTCATCGTCATCGGCATCGGCGGCTCTTATCTCGGTGCCCGCGCGGCGATCGAGTTCCTCAAGTCCCCGCTTTACAACAACATGAAAAAGGATACGCCCGACATCTATTTCGCGGGCTGCAATATCAGTGCCTCCAATATGCAGGAGCTGCTTGCCATCTGCGAGGGGCGCGACGTTTGTATCAACGTCATCTCCAAGTCCGGTACCACGACCGAGCCCGCTGTGGCATTCCGCGTGTTCCGTGAGCTTTTAGAGAAGAAATACGGTGCCGAGGGCGCCAAGGAGCGCATTTTCGTAACCACCGACCGCGCACGCGGTACCCTGAAGGGCTTTGCCGATAAGATGGGCTATGAAACCTTTGTGGTGCCGGACGACGTGGGTGGCCGCTTCTCGGTGCTGACCGCCGTGGGACTTCTGCCCATCGCCGTGTCCGGTGTGGCACTTGACGAGCTGATGGCAGGCGCGCAGAAGGCGCGTGCCGATTTTGCCGATCCCGATCTTGCAAAGAACGATTGCTATAAGTACGCCGCACTGCGCAATGCGCTTGCCCGCCGCGGAAAGGGCACTGAGGTGCTGGTTGGCTACGAGCCCTTTTTGCAGATGATCACCGAATGGTGGAAGCAGCTGTACGGCGAGAGTGAGGGCAAGGACGGTAAGGGTATTTTCCCCGCGTCCGTCATCTTCTCCACCGATCTGCACTCGATGGGTCAGTATATTCAGGACGGCGTACGCAATCTGTTTGAAACTGTGGTGTGGGTAAAGGATAGCGGTACCAAGATGGCGATCCCGCACGATCCCGAAAACATTGACGGTCTGAACTTCCTTTCCGGCAAGGATCTGAACTACGTCAACGAGATGGCAAAGCAGGGAACCCTGTTTGCCCACGTGGACGGCGGCGTGCCCAACATCGTGCTGGAGGTTGCGGACAGATCCCCCGCTTCTCTTGGCTATTTGTTCTACTTCTTTGAAAAGGCTTGCGCGATTTCCGGCTATCTGCTTGGTGTCAACCCCTTCGATCAGCCCGGCGTAGAGGCGTACAAGAAGAATATGTTCGCTCTGCTCGGCAAGCCCGGATACGAAGAGCAAAAGGCGGCGCTGGAGGCAAGAGCTAAGGCGTAAGTTGTCGAAAACTGTTTAAAAATGCTAAAAAAGTTGCAAAAAGTTGCAAAAATTTGTTAAAAACCCCTTGAAATGTCAAATCAAATCGTGTATAATATAGGTGTAGCGGGGAAAAGGCCCGCACACATCAGATACTGGAGGTACAATCTATGCTTAAATTAATGATTGGTGTAAAAGGCACCGGAAAAACCAAAACCCTGATCGAAAAGGTTCACGCCGCAGCAGAAGCTTCCAAGGGCGACGTCGTTTGCATTGAAAAGGGAACCAACCTGCGCTTCAACGTGAAAACCAAGGTCAGACTGATTGATACCGAAGAATATCTTATTCAAGACGCCGACGCGCTGTACGGCTTCGTGGCAGGCATCCTTGCCAGTAACTATGATGTGACTGATCTGTTCGTAGACAACTCTCTGAAGATCTGCAACGGCAACGTTGCTGCCTTTGAGGTGCTGCTCGGTGAGGTTGACGCACTGCTTGCCAAGCACGACGTCAACGTGTTTATGACCGCTTCCATTCCTGTGGAAGAGGCTACCGACACCATTAAGAAGTACATTTAAATCATTCAAAATCCCGCGTATGCCTTGTGGCTACGCGGGATTTTTTGTAAAAGAAAGCCGCGATTACTCGCGGCTTTCTTTCTGTATTTTACTCTTTTTCTGTCTGCTTGTGGCAAAGCTTGAAGAAAAGGAGAGAGAGGAAATAGGAATAGAAGGCGGGAATAAAGATCAGCACGCCCCAGGAAATAACGGCTATCACCACGTCTGATGCGCCGAAAATGCCGTATTGAAAGGTTTGGGGAATATCAATCAGAATTTGCCCCAATGCAACGATGATCACGTTGATCAAAAGGATGCGCTGCAAGGGGTTTTTCAAGGAAAAACACTTTTGAAAGGGGTAAAGCGGCTTTTCCTCGAAGGGGCGGTTCAGCTTTTCCGCAGCGCTTTTCTTTGCCTCATAGCTTATTTGCTTTCGGGTAATGAAGCGGTGGGCAAGAAAAATGGTAAGGGCGACAAGGGCAAGCTCGATCAGCAGGTTTACAAGGAAGCCGACCAGATTTCCCGTCAAGTCAAGCGAACCGTATTCGATGGAAAAGGTGACGATGGCTGCTACGTATTTGAATAATAACGCTGCCGCCGTCAGTAGCAAAACGTGCTTGGAGCCGCGCAGACGGTCATGATAGATACCAAAGGTGACAAAGGTCAGCAGCGCAACGCTTGCGATGATTCCAAGATGCATCCAGACAAGGTCGGTGAGCGCGAACCAGACACTTTCGCTCAGAACAAGATCTGACCACAGATATTCTCGCAGCGGCACCAATGCCAAGGAATACAGGGCGAGAAGGGAAAATATCACGATAGTAGGTAGGCGAAGGGCATTTTTGCTCATAAAAATCTCCTTGATATAAAACTACCGATTATTATAACATAAATGGACAAGAAATGCAAATTTTTTCAA
>JAZRFS010000173.1:0-7244 GCA_045643765.1 Eubacteriales bacterium | reverse complement strand
AAGGGGGCAGCGATGTTGCCCCTTTTCTTTTATTTTACTTGCATAAATCTGTCCACATTATTGTAAGCGGACACATCATCATAGGCAAGCGGTTCACCCGTGATCGCCTCGTAAATGCCATCGTAATCCGGCATTCCCGTTTCAGCACTGAACGGCAGACACAGGTTGTAGTCGTTGGAGATCGTATTATCGTTACCGGACACGTATACGTACTGCATACGCGGCAAGGTCAGCGCGTGCAGGTTGATGTCACGCAGCGTGGCGTGCTGCGTGCTGATCGCAAACAGCTCCACGCGCCAGTAATCCACCGGGAACCACAGCACCTTGGCGTTGATCAGCGTGTATAGATCCTTCTCACAGCCCGTATTGCCGTGGTGTGCCAGCTGCACCATATCCGACTCCAGATAATTGCCGAACATCGTGCAAAGATAACGGCTTTGCAGCGCATTGGAATCGCCCAGCCACATAGAGGTCACAGGATCGCCCACGCGTTGCTGCTGCTCGTTGGTGTTATACATCGTGAAGCGCGCAACCGTGTTGGTATCGTTGCCCGTGTAAATACGGGCGGGGTTGAGATCCTCAAAGGTGGTCAGGATCTCGATTTCCAGATTGGCAAGATAAAATTTCTGTCCCGCGTGCACCTTAACGAACTTGAAGCCGCCGGGTACCAAATTGCGGTAACGGTCGAACAACCCCTGACGCCCCATATCCATAACGTCGGTGTTTGCATTTTTATAGGACGCAGTCGGTGCGGGGAAATTGCCCAGAATATAATCCATACGGATCTCGGCAGCATGGGAGGAAAGCACGCTCAAAAAGGCGGTGGAATGGTCGGAGTGCGAGTGTGTCAGCAGCCAAGCGGCGATACGGACGGGATTTTCTGCCGAGGTCGGCTTACCCGTAATACGCTCGTTGGTCTTGCTGAGCAGCTGCCACAGATCCGCCGGTGCCGGCGCGACGACAAAGCCACCGTCGATCACCACAAGACGGCCGTCCTCCAGCGTGATGACATAGCCCATACCGACCGTATCCTTATACAGCTCCAAAGCCGCGATCGCGGAGGTGGTCACGCGCTTGTAAACAGGGTTCGGGGTAAGCAGCCCCGCATCGGGCAGATTGACACTGCTCAAGGGGGAGGACACCACGCGGATACACTTCTGGTATTGCGCGTTATATGTGTTGTCTGCGTAGGTATAATTCCCTGCGTATGCATACGCATTGTACGCCACGTAAAGCGAGAACGTATTGGTAGGATCCACCAACGTGGTATACATGCTTTGCTCAATCTCGTTTTCCGTCAGCACGGTGTACCCCTGCGAGATCAAGGTGTTACAATAGTTCTGATAGCTATCGGCGCTCACGCCCTCGCCGACGTAATAATACTGCAGCGAGTTGTTGGTATTATCCATCGTATTGTAAAGGGTAATTCCCTCGCCCTGGGGCTTCGGGAAATCGGTCACCCACTTGTCACTAACGTGTCGCTTGAGCGTAAAGCCGATCGGCAGCTTCATGCAACGGACGTCATCCGCTTCCTCGATCGCGTCCTCCAGCAAGCCCGCAATCAGCTCACCGCCCGCAAGCAATGCCGCATCGTTGGGCGAGGTCAGCACCACACCGCCCTCTCGCACAAAAAAGCCGTATTCGGTGTCCCCAAGCTCTGCGCGGCAATCGCGTGCCAGGGCGCGATCCACGTTGCCCACCAAAAACTCGGTAGAAACAGGGACATCTTCGTTATCCGCTATCCTGTGCAAAAGATCCGCCTTGGTTTTTTTGGAGGTGAACAAATTGTCACCCATGACACTCCAGAAATCATCTACCAACTTAGCAGGCAGATCTCTTCCACTGGAGGCATTGGTAGCAAGCCCCGCCTCACGGATCAGCGCGATACCCTTGCTTTCTTTTTCGTCCACAACGATACTTTCCACATTTTCGGCAAGTGCGCACTCGCGAAGAGCGAGCGTTTTTGCAAAGGCGTCAGAAAGATATTTTTCGGCAAAATATTCCATCGCCATCACAAGATAAGTATGAGTAGTGCCCACGATAGTGATCTTGTTTTCCGTCACCTCGATGACAAAGCCGTCACCCTCGATCCCCTCTCGCGCATCCACGCTTTCCGCGCGATCGGTAAGACCGATCAGGATCTCACGGCTATCGTCGCTCGCAGCCACCGTGCTGTCGGTATAGCGCATCATCTCTGCACCCGTGGCGGCACGAATGCGGTCAACAAATTCATTGGCAAGCGAGATTGTTGCCTTGGTTTCGCTCAAATCACTTGCAAAAATAACGTCATATTCCGAAAGATCCACCTCGGTAAGATCCCCCGACAAGGAGACAACGCCATCCTGGTCGCCGGCGCAGGAGGAAAACAGTACAGCTGTGCCGCAAAGCATCAGCAATACGAGCAACACACACAAAATTTTCTTCATAACTCCACCTCTTTTTAGAGATTTGTTACACACATTATATCATCCCCCCCCTCACTTTGTAAAGCAAAAAAACCGCCCGCGGGCGGTTTTTTTAAGTTTTATTTACATAATTTACATAATTCACGTATTGCCGTTGGCGGCGCGGTATTCCCCGGGTGTAATGCCGACAATGCGCTTAAACGCGGCATAAAAGCCCTTCGTATCCCCAAAGCCGCACGCCTCGGCAATCTCGGACATAGAGCTTTCCCCCGCCACCAGCAACCGACACGCCTCCTCCACGCGAATACGCTGTAAAAACGCATTTACGGGCATTCCCGTGCTTTTGCGGAAGATGCGGTTGAGATAGTCCTTGTTGAGGAAAATGCGCGTGGCAAGCTCATCCAGTGTGATATGGTTTTGGAAGCTTTCGCGCAGATACGCGACCGTTTGCTCGACCGCACGCTTCTGTGTCGGTGATATTCTGCCGCTGGCTCTGCTTTCCAGCTTGCGGAACAGCTTGATGATCAGCTCGATCACGTAGGCGCGCATCAGCTCGCAATACCCCTTCTGCTGACCCTTGTATTCCATATAAATTTTGTGGAACAGCTCCCCGAACACCCCGTAGCTGGAGTCGGACAGATGGACGTCGGGACCGATGCTTTCCTGCGCGGGAAAGAGCGAGTAGAAAAGGAAGGAGGAGCACATCTCGTTGAAATCCCCCGCGCGAATGAGCGAGGCGTCCAAAAAATCGGGGGTAAACATCAGATCGTACGCCTCAAAGCGCTCTTTGCCTGCGACCTCGTGAAAGGCGTGGGGCGTATCGTAGTTCACGATCACCACGTCCCCCTTGGACACGGAATAGCGTCCGCCTGCCGTTTCATGCTCGGCAGCGCCCGAGATCACGTAAACGATCTCGATAAACTCATGCTTGTGGCGCACGCCGACAAATTCGGGGAAATCGGTGGACATGTGGATATACACGCCCTCCCCCTCGCGAAAGGTGCTTTCCGCCGTAAAAACGGGAACGCCGTTTTCGTCGTATCTTTGCGGCTTGTTCATATCAGCACTCGATGTCGAACAGCTCGCGGGGATAATTCGTCAGCTCCTCTGCCCCATCCTTTTTGACGCAGACCACGTCCTCCATACGAAGACCAATCTTTTTCTCGGCGGAGCCGAGGAAGATGTCCACGCAGAAGGTCATATTCTCCTCCAGGGGATAATCGGCGGTGGTCTCGATCCAGGGCGCCTCGCCCTCCATCGT
Organism: Eubacteriales bacterium; assembly: GCA_045643765.1. Classification (GTDB taxonomy): domain Bacteria; phylum Bacillota; class Clostridia; order Oscillospirales; family CAG-272; genus Firm-07. The sequence goes on along the minus strand of JAZRFS010000173.1, from coordinate 3,578 downwards.
GCCGTTGCCGTGACACGGACCGTACAAAAGCCAATCGCCGTAGCCCATCTTCGTCACGTTCTCCACGTGGAATTTGGCAATGTCCGAAGCGATCGCCCCTGCGCGCAATCTTTCGATCACGTCCTTTTGCGCGCGGTAGCCCACCTCGATCAGCTCGCGCTGCGCGGGGGTTGCCTTACCAAACACCACAGGGCGACCGATACTGGACGCATAGCCGTCCACACGCGCACCGATCTGGATAAAGGTCATGTCTCCCTTTTGAATTTGCTTATTGCGGGGGCGGCTGATCGCCTGGTTCGAGCCCTCGCCCGTCAGCACCCACAAGGGGTAGGATTCGCGCTCGGCGCCAAGCTCGTGCATCTTGCCGAGCGCAAGCCCCACGACCTGCTGCTCGGTCATACCGACCTTGATGTTTTCCAACAGATAATCAAAGGTCTTATGCGTGATCTCACCCGCCGCACGCATGCAGGCAAGCTCGTTTTCTGTTTTGATCATACGGATGCGGTTGACGATCTCGTTCGCGTTTTCGATCCTGACCTCTCCCAGCGCCTCCCCAAGCGCCTCGTATACGCCGATGGTCATCAGCGGAAGCCCCGCCACACCGAAGCGGCGGATGGGGCGATCTCCCATCACCTCGGCGAACACAGAGGTAAAGGTGTCCAGCCTCTTGCCCGGATACTCAGGCTCGGAGGACTCGCGGAACGCCTTGAGCAGACGGATATCTGCAATTTTACTGCGGTCTGCGGCGTAGGTATAGCTCTCCGGACCGATCAGAAGGCGCGGAGCGCCCTCGGCGGGGATCAGCACGCCCGCCGTTTCAAAGGAGGGCCAATAGTTGCTGAAATAGCGTACGTACTGCGGCTCGGCCTCGTTACCGTAGGACAAAAGAAGGTCATAGCCCTCGGCACGCATCGCGTCCTGTACCTTTTTGACGCGCTCTTCAAATTCATAATTGGGAATAAACGGAAGATTTGGCATAACTTACTCCTTTCCAAGCAGCCAGTCGGCAGGATTGTCCACAAGCATCGTGCGGATCTGTTCGGGGGTGATCCCCTCGTCCTCCATCATCGGAAGAATGTTGGTCAGCACGTGATCGTAGCCCCAACCGCCGTATTTATGAAGCAGATTTTTCAGACAAACGTCACAGGCAAGCAGAATGCGATCAAGATACCCCATATCAATGAGCTTCTTGAGGAAGGTCACGCGCTCGGTATCGCGCACAAAGCACCCGTAGCCCGAATTGCGCACCTCGCGCTTGATATAGTACTCCTTGCCGAAGTTATCAAACTCTACGAAAACGCCCTTTTCCAAAAGGGAAAGCACGTAATCCTCGCGGTTCTCTACGTCAATGTGGCTGATGCAGATGCGCTCTGCGGGCACGCCCGCGTCAAGCAGAATGTCTGCCGCCTCCAGACCGTTGACCGTCCAGGGGTTGATATGCACGTTGATGGCAACGCCCGTTTTGCGCTGTGCGATCGCCGCGGCGCGCAGGATTTTGCGCTCCTTATCGTCAAAGATCTCGCTGATGCCGATCTCGCCGATGTAGCCGGCACAAATATCCGTGCCGTCCGCGCCCTCGGTCAATTCCTTGATCATGATGTCAGCCACCTCGGCATCGCTCATCGTTGCAAGCGCGTCCGGGTGGGTTTCTCCCACGTAAAAGCCGGTGCCCATAATGATATTCAGCCCCGTTTTCTCGGCGATGCGGCGCAACGCCACGGGATCTCGCCCGATGCCGGGGAGCGTAGCGTCCACCACCGTGTTACCGCCAGCCAGCGCAAAGCGGCGCACCTCCTCGGTCTGCGTTTGCTCGTCCATCAGCAAAAGATTGTCGCGCAGTGCATAGCAATCGCGGCTGAGAATGCCGAGGTTCCACATCTCCACCTTTTGCAAGGAAGGGTTTTCGATCCCCTCCACCGGCTTTTCCGTATAAAAAGCGGTCAGATCAAGCAGCACGTGCTCGTGCGCGGATACCACGCCAAGCTCTTCGCGCGAAAGCGGTCCTGTTACAGAACAGATCTTCATCGTTTGCGCTCCTTTCTTTCAATGGGATCACCCCATTATTCTCTATATTTGATTATAGAGCAAAATGCCTTTTATGACAATTGTGAATTTAGACATTTTTTTGGCAAAAAGCGACGCACCAAAAAGGCTCCGTATGCCTTGCGCCGCAAAGGCGCATAGGCTTACGGAGCCGATAACGTTATTGGATCTTGGTAATATCGTAGGGCGTGGTCTGGTACACGAAGTAGTTCAGCCAGTTCGAGTAGAACAGGTTCGCGCAGGATCTCCAGCGTACCACGGGCTCCTTGCTGTCGTCGTCGTTCGGGAAGTAATTCTTCGGCACGGAGATGGGAAGCCCCGCGTTCTTGTCGCGCAGATATTCCCTTTTCAACGTGTCACCGTCATACTCGGAATGTCCCGTGACGAAGATCTGTCTGCCGCGGTCTGTCGAGACCACAAACACGCCTGCCTCGGGCGAGCTGGAAAGGATACGCAAGCCCTCCACGCTCTCCACGTCCTCGCGGCGGACGGTGGTATGGCGGGAATGCGGCACCACGAACGTATCGTCAAAGCCGCGGAACAAGATCGAGCGCTTGTGATCCAGCGTATGCACGAACACGCCGAACAGCTTTTCGGGCAAGGAGTGCTTTTGGATACCGTAATGGTAGTAAAGACCTGCCTGCGCGCCCCAGCAGATATGCAGGGTGCTGGTCACGTGCGTTTTGCTCCACTCCATGATCTCGCACAGCTCGTCCCAGTATTCGACCTCTTCAAAGGGCATCTGCTCTACGGGTGCGCCCGTGATGATCATACCGTCAAAGTTCTGATCCTTAATGTCGTCAAACACCTTGTAAAAGGCGAGCATGTGCTCAGCCGAGGTGTGCTTGGACTTGTGTGTCGCGGTCTGCAACAGCTCCAGCTCCACCTGCAAGGGGGTGTTGCCGATCAGGCGCGCGATCTGCGTTTCGGTCACGATCTTCTGCGGCATCAGATTGAGCATCACGATGCGAAGTGGACGAATGTCCTGTGTAATAGCGCGGTTTTCGGTAATGACGAAGATGTTTTCCTCGTGCAGCGTTTGCGTGGCTGGCAGGAGGTTGGGAATTTTAATAGGCATAGTTTACTCCCCTTTCAGGGTGAATTTTAGTTGCAAGCGTCCAATGCCTGCTTGATGTCGGCAATCAGGTCCTCAGCACTTTCAATACCGCAGGAGAAGCGGACAAGGTCGGGGGAAACACCTGCGGCGACCAGCTCCGCGTCACTCATCTGGCGGTGGGTTGCGCTGGCGGGATGCAGGCAGCAGCTGCGCGCGTCTGCCACGTGCGTTTCAATCGCGGCGATCTTCAGGCCACCCATGAACTTCTCTGCCATCTCGCGGCCGCCCTTCACGCCGAAGCTGACCACGCCGCAGGAGCCGTTGGGCAGATACTTCTGGGCCAGATCGTAGTACTTGTCGCCGGGCAGGCCGGGATAGGTGACCCAGGAGATGCGGTCGTCGCTCTGCAGATACTCGGCCACAGCCTGACCATTCTCGCAGTGACGAGCCATACGCACGTGCAGGCTCTCCAGACCCA
>JAZRFS010000172.1:0-9792 GCA_045643765.1 Eubacteriales bacterium | reverse complement strand
CACTCGCCGCCCGACAGCGTCACGCCGCCGCCGCTTCTGTGATAGTATACGGCGTCCTTCAACACCTCGTCCATCACCTCGGCAACGGTCACGTCGCGTCCGACGGTGCGGGTTTTGCCGCCTTGTGTCAGCTCTTGGAATTTATATTCCTGCGACTCGGGGTTGCAGCACCAGCGGCAGCGCAGGTAGCAGCCCTTCAGAAACACGATGGTGCGGATGCCGGGACCATCGTGAATGGAGTAGCGCTGAATGTCAAAAATGCGACCCGTTTGCTCGTAAATATTCATTTGTGCTACTCCTTTCTTGGAAATTTTAACGGATTACCAGCCCTGCTCGGTGCGGGCGATGATGTCGTCCTGCAGGGAGCGAGAAAGCGTGGTGAACAGCGCGCTGTAGCCCGCTACGCGGACCACAAGGTTCTTGTAATTTTCGGGATGTGCCTGTGCGTCAAGAAGCGTTTCGCGGGATACCACGTTGTACTGCACGTGCATACCCTTCTGATCGAAGAAGCCGCGCAGGTAAGCCACGAATTTCTCCAGGCTTGCCATCGAGGAAAGCGCGGAGGGGTGGAATTTCTGATTGAACAGCGTACCGTTGGAGGCGATGCCGTGGTCAAGGCGTGCCACCGAGTTGGCGGTTGCCGTGGGGCCCTTTACGTCACGACCGGAGGCAGGACCGACACCGTCCGCAATGGGGGTGAAGGCAAGTCGGCCGTCGGGCGTGGCACCCGTCTGATAGCCGAGCGGCACGTTGGCGGAAACGGGGTAAAGTCCCGCCTGGAAGATACCGCCGCGCGGGTTGGTGAATTTTTCAAAGGGCTTGGTATAGGTGTTGCCCACCTCGCGGGCGAACGCGTCCACCTCGGGGATGTCGTTGCCGTACTTGGGGAGCTTTTCGATCATAGCAAGGATCTCGGCGTAGCGTGCCTTCTTCGCATCGGACACGGTTTCGGCGTTGACCAGGTTCTTGTAAACCGCCTTGATCACGTTTTCGTCCACGTTCGCGCCGCCTGCGGCAAGCTCGGTGGCGATCTTGGTGGTCAGCTCCAGCGCCTTGCGGGCAAGAATACCCTTGCCGAAGTTGTCGGCAAGCGCCTCTTTCAGCTCCTGCATCGTGTCCTTCTTTTCGTCAAATACCAAGGTCTTAACAGCAAGAAGTGCGTCCGTCATATTTGCGATACCAAAGCCCTGGGGACCCGTGAAGTTGTAGTGCGCACCGCCCTCCTGCAAGCTCTTGCCGCGCGAGATGCAATCGTCGCACAGGCAGGACTCAAAGGGCAAGGGGCAACGGACGGCGTGAGCATAGTCCACGGCGTTGTCCGCGTGCACCATCATTTCGATCATCGCGTGTTCCTGTGTGACGTAGGCGTTGTAGAACTCCTCGAACGTGCGCATCTGCAAAACGTCACCCGTCTTGGGGCCAATTTGCTCGCCCTTGTCCACACCGTTGGAGAACACAAGCTCCAAGGGGCGGCACATATTGAAGAATGCGGCATCGTGCCAGCCGTCGGTCTTGGTGCCCTTCTGGGGCTCCACGCAACCGATGATGCAGTAATCGCGCGCGTCCTCCAAGGTAAGACCGCGTGCCATGATGGCGGGAATGATGACCTCGTCGTTATAGAAGGCGGGAACGCCCAGACCCTCGCGGGTGACGGACGCTGCCTTGAGTAAAAGATCGTGGGGAGAGCAATTCCATACGCGGATGGAAAGCGAGGGCTGAGGAAGGCGCACGTGCATCGTGGCCTCCATGCACATATAGGAAAGATCGTTGGTAACGTCCACGCCCTGCTCGTTCTGACCGCCGACGATCAGGTTCTGGAAAAGACCGTAACCTGCAAAGCCCTCGGCGGAGGCGGCGTCACGTACCTTGTTGAGGTCATTGAGCTTGACCCAGATGCAGTCCAGGTATTCCTGTGCCTGCGCGTGGGTGATGCGACCTGCATCCAGATCGCGTTTGAAATGGGGGTACATATACTGGTCGAAGCGACCGGGAGAGATCGAGTGACCGCTGGATTCGCACTGCAACAGCTGCTGCACGAACCAGAATGCCTGGCACGCCTCAAAGAAGGTGCGCGCAGGTTTAGCCGGCACACGGGTGCAGTTCTCGGCGATCTGCAAAAGCTCGGCGCGGCGTGCGGGATCGTTGCAGTAAGACGCTTCCTTGCGCGCCAAGTCCGCATAGCGGTGCGCGTAGGCGATCACGGCCTCACAGCTCTCGATCACGGCCTCGTGGAATTGCTTCTTTTGCTGATACTCACCGTCACCGATGTAAAGCTTGCTCATCGCGGCTTTGGTCTCGGCGATCACGCCCTCAAGACCCTTGTTGATGACCTTGGGGTAGTCCACGTTGATGTGGCCGACACCGTTGTAGAAGTAGTTGCCCACGGTGAAAATGCCGTGGTTCAGGAACACGTCCAGCACCTTTTCGTCCATGCCTGCGGCGGCAAGGTCGCTGACGGTCTTGCCCTTCCAGTAGGGGTGAACCTTCTTCAATCTCTCTGCGGTTTCTTTGGAAATATAGAAGGGATCGGCTTCGCGCGTGGCAATCGTGTCAAACTCGGGCTCCAGCCACTCGAAAGAGTATTCGGGGAAGGTCTGACAGCCGCGGGGCGCCACGGAGTTGCTGCCGACGATCAGCTCATCGGGGCGAATGACGATCGGAATATTCTCCAGAATATGACGGAATGCCGCCGAGCGACGCTTGATGATGGGCAGATGCTCGGTCTGCTTGTAGCTTTCCGTAACCAGCTCCGCGCGGTAGGGCTCGATCTCGGGCATTCTCTCGTAGAGATGGTTGATCAGGCGCTGGATACGCGGGCTTTTTTCAATCACAAATTTCAGTTCAGCCATAATTGCTTTCCTTTATTTATATATAAGGGTGGATCACCGTGTTGGTGATCTGTGGTTAAAATCAGATCTGCTCCCAGAGAAGCTCGTGGGGTGCGGCGATCACGGAGCTTGCGGCAAACATGCTCTGTGCCTCGGCATGTGCGCGACCTGCCTCCACGGCTGCGGTCACGTCACCGATCTCACCGGTGACAAGCACCACGCCCTTGCCGCCCATACCGCGTGCAACGCGAAGCTCGAAGATCTCGACCTTGGCGGTCTTGACAGCGATGTCCGCTGCCTTGATGGCGCTTGCGGCAGAGAAGGTTTCGATGATGCCAAGCGAGCCCTTCTTTTCGATGAGCTGAGTGCCGAAGAGTGCGGCGATGACCTGCTCGTCAATGCGACCCATGATCGAGTAGTCGATCATCTTCTCGTCATAGCGCTCCTTCACGTGCTCTACGGCGGCGGTCACGTTGGAGATCGTGCCCGTCAGAATGATCTCGTACTTGCCGGGGCAGGCAGGGTGTGCCGAAACCAGACGAATGCCCGCGCTTTTGAGTGCGGCGTCGGTGGCCTCGTAGCCCTTTGCAATGCTTTTTAATTCAATCACGCCAATGGCTTGATACATAAGTAGTTACCTCGTTACTTGTTTTCGATGATGATCTTCTTTTCGTCAACGTATGTGACGGTACCGCTGATCGACGCGTGCTGGGGCATTGAGAGCCCGGCGCCGGGGTTGGCGATCACGTCGCCTGCCGCTACCGTGTCGCCAACCTTAACGGCGGGAACGGAGGGGGCACCGATGTGTCCCGTTGTGGGAATTTCTACACGCGCGGTGGTGACAGGCACCTCGCGCAAGGTCGGTACAACGTCGAACTTGTGCACGCCGAGCAGTGTTTCCCAACGCGCGGAGGGGATCAGGCGGTGCGCTCTGTCCTCGTGCAATTTATATTCTTCCTCGCCTGCCACAAAGCGCATCTTGTTTGCGGCAAGAATGTCCTTGAGCGAGAGGATCACGTCCTTGGGGGAAATATCCTGACAGCAGACCTCGGCGCAGACACCGCAGGAGCAGCAAAGCGAGGCGGTCTTGATGAGGTCCGGATTGCGCTTCGCCAGATCGTTGTTGGCTGCGCGGATCATCTTGTGGGGCTCGATCGGGTAGCCGAGCAGATGGCGCGGGCACATTTCGGTGCAACGCGAGCAACCGCAGCAGCAGGAGGCTGCTCGGCGGAGCATATCCGCCACGGCAATATTTTTGTGTGCGATCGCGGGAGCACTGTCCGGCAGAATGAGCAAGGACTTGGTCGTCTTGCCGATCACAGCGGTGGCAACGCGGATCTTGCGCCCCATCGAGGGGCCGCCGTCCAGCACCGTATGCCCTTCGGGCACGGTGATATTCAAGGTGCGGAACAGATCGGCAACGCGCATGCCCACGGGCACGCGCACGACCACGCGGTTTTCGATGTTTCCACCGATCGTCACCCACTTTTCGGTGACGGGCTTGCCTTCATCGGCGGCCAGCGCGATATTATACGCGCTCTCACCGTTGAGCACGATCACGCCTGCCGTGATGGGCAGTTGACCGGGCTTTACCACGCGACCCGTGGCTTCATAGATCAGATTGATCTCGTCACCCATCGGGTAGGCGTCGGGCAGAAGCTTGACGTATACACGGGGGGCGATTTCATCGCCCTCCTCCATACCCAACATCTCGGCGCGGTGCGCTTTGATGCAAAGCAACGTTTTGGCGATGTTCGCGGCGTCCATCACAAGCGTGGCACCGCGTGCGATCTTTGCCAGATGCTCGCGCATCAGCATATAGTCGGTATAGATCAGCGGCTCACACTCGGCACAGTTGAGCGCAAGAATATCCGCGCCCTCGGCAAGCTTCGCGTGAGAGGGAAAGCCTGCACCGCCGGCACCGACAATGCCGCTTTGCTGTATTAAGTTTTTCAGTTCCTGAAGCGACATGAGTGTGTCCTTTCCGAAAATTTGTTAAAATCAGTTCTGGTGCTTATCCACCACGCCCACGACAAGCGCGTCTACGGGGCAGTTGGCGTCGCCGGTTGCCACGCGTGCGGAGCTACCCGTGCTGACCAGCACCTCCTCGCCGATGCCGGCGCTGACGGAGCGATCCACAGCGACAATATACTTGTCGGTCAGTTCGCTGTTTTCAATGATGCGGATCTCCAGGAATTTGTAGCCAATCAGGCTATCGAGCTTGTTGGTGGAAACGATGTTGCCCACTACTTTACCCTTCAGCATATCTATCTACCTCTTTCTTATTTTACTACGGTTACGGTGCTGCCGTTCTTGATGCCGGCAGAGTTTGCATCGTCGGTGTCCACGTGCATTTCCAGACGGAAATCCTTGTGCACACGGATCTGTACGTCAAACCAACGGGTTTTGCGCGTGCCGGAGCACACGTCCACGTCGATGTAATCGCAATCCTTTACGCCAAACACGGCCGCTTCGTCGGGGCTCATGTGAATGTGACGGTTGGCGATGATGCAGCCCTCCTTCAGGGAAACCACACCCTTAGGACCGATGATCGTAACGGGCGCAGAGCCCTCGATCTTACCCGACTCGCGCACGGGGGGATTGACCTTGAGTTGGAAGGAGTCGGTCTTGGAGATCTCGACCTGGCTTGCCTTACGCACGGGACCGAGCACGCGCACGCCCTCAATGGCGCGCATAGAAGGACCGACCAGCGTGAGAGTTTCCTTGCAGGCGTACTGTCCGGGCTGGGAAAGATCCTTGAGGGGGGTGAGCTGGTAGCCCGCGCCGAAAAGGGTTTCCACGTCCTGCTGGGACAGATGGATATGACGGTTAGAGATGCCGACGGGGATCTCGTTTGCGGACTTGCCCGCGGGAGCGCCCTCCATTTCGGCAACGATCTTTTTCACAAGTTCAGCAACTGCTGCAGCGTTGAGTTCCATATCTTTGTTCCTTTCTTTTTGAGGAAGGTTGTTTTGCAAAGCAACGGGGAATTGAAAAAATTCCGCATTGGTTCACAAAACAACTTTTTCGGCGTACTCTGCCCACGCGGGGCAGAGTACGCAAGTGTTTGACTAATTTAAAATTAGCCGAGCTTGGGAAGGAGCTTATCCACGTCAGCGTGGGGACGGGGAATGACGTGAGTTGCGATAACCTCGCCAAGACGGGCAGCAGCAGCGCCGCCTGCCTCAACAGCAGCCTTCACAGCACCAACGTCGCCGCGAACCATCACGGATACAAGACCGGAACCGATCTTCTCGGAGCCGATGAGGGTCACGTTTGCAGCCTTAACCATAGCGTCTGCTGCCTCGATAGCGGCAACAAGACCACGGGTTTCAATCATGCCAAGAGCTTCCATTTTAAAATTCTCCTTTCAGATTTTGCGCGATAAGGATCAGACACCCTTATCGGTTTTGACAAATTTCATGATGTCGGGGTGGGGGCGTGCGATAACCTCGGCACACTTCACCTTACCGACAGCCGCTGCTGCGGCTTTACCTGCCTCAAGGGCGGCAGTCACGGCGGAAACCGAGCCCTCGACCACGACGGTAACCAGCCAACCGCCAAGACGCTTTTCCGTGTGGATCAGCTTCACGTCGGCGGCCTTTACCATCGCGTCAAGACCTACGATAGCCGTCACCATTGCCTGCACCTCAAGCAATGCGATTGCTTTTTCCATAAAAACTTCCTTTCACTTCACGCGGCACGCCGCGTGTGAGAAATTACTTCAGGACGGGGAGCAGCTTATCTACGTCAGCGTGGGGTCTGGGGATAACGTGAGTAGCGATAACCTCGCCAAGACGGGCAGCAGCAGCGCCGCCTGCCTCAACAGCAGCCTTCACAGCGCCAACGTCGCCGCGGACCATGACGGATACAAGACCGCTACCGATCTTCTCGGAGCCGATCAGGGTTACGTTTGCAGCCTTAACCATAGCGTCTGCTGCCTCGATAGCGGCAACAAGACCACGGGTTTCAATCATGCCAAGAGCTTCCATTTTAAATTCTCCTTATGTTTTAAAATATTAGAGGGTGGGGAGGAGCTTGTTTACGTCGGTGTGGGGTCTGGGAATGACGTGAGTAGCGATGACCTCGCCAAGACGGGCAGCAGCAGCGCCGCCTGCCTCAACAGCAGCCTTCACAGCGCCAACGTCGCCGCGAACCATGACGGATACAAGGCCGGAACCGATCTTCTCGGAACCGATAAGGGTTACGTTTGCAGCCTTAACCATAGCGTCTGCTGCCTCGATAGCGGCAACAAGACCACGGGTTTCGATCATACCAAGTGCTTCGTTCATTGTGTGTTTCTCCTTTGTTTCGTTGTTTTTATTTTTATTTTTGTTTAACGGAGTTTATCCTTGCCCGTCGCGGTGAGGGTGGCGAACCAGTCGACCTGGTCGTCAAGACCCGCGATGACCTTGGAAGTGATGTAGAGGTTGCGGCGCTTTGCTTCCGCCACACCTGCATCGTGTGCAGACTGTACGGCGCCTGCATTGCCCATGAATTTTACGACCATCACAAGCGGCACCTCGCACTTATCGGCGTTGGCGGGCTTGTTCTTGTCGATGGCTACGACCTTGACGTCCGCGGCCTTTGCGACCGTGTCCGCAACGACTATCGAGGTGGTGTAGCCGTAGACCTCGATCATACCAAGAGCTGCTGCCATGATAGCACCTCTTAGTTATCGTTGATGTAGCAGATCTTGATGCCGGCCTGCGCCACGTTGGTTTCCATCGCCTCGTTCATCTTGTCGAGGGGGAAGGTGTGGGTGATGAGCTCCTCGATCGGGATGTTCATCTCAGCGGCCTGCTTCAAAAATGCCACGGTCTTGGGGTAATCCTCAGCGGAGTAGTCCCAAGAGCCGACAATGTCGATCTCCTTGTTGCACATAGCCAGGTGGGGGTTGATGGAGTACTCGCCGTTGTTGACGAAGAAGCCCATCTCGCAAAGGCCACCGCCGCGGCGGATGTAGCTGAAGATGTCAGCAGCCGCTACGGGAGCACCCGTGCACTGGAATGCGAAATCTACGCCCACGTTGTTGGCAACGGCCTTGATCTTTGCCACGCGCTTGTCCAGCGTGTCCTCATCGGGACGGCGGAAGCAGATCGTGGTCTTGGCGCCCATCTTCTGGGCGACCTTGAGGCGGTCCTCGTTACCGTCAACGGCAACGATGTGGTTGATGCCTGCGGCGCGAAGCACCGTGATCATCACAAGACCCACGGGGCCGCAGCCCTGTACCAGAACCTTGGAGCCGAAGTTAAGCAGGCCCGTCTTCTGGCTGCGCTCAAGAGCGTGTACGCACACGCAAGCAAGCTCAAGGATCATGCGCTGCTTGAGGTTGAGCTCGTTGACCTGGAAGTAGGTCACGCCGTAGCCGCCCTTGATGACCATGTAATCGGCAAACCAGCCGTTCACACGGTTGCCCTCGGCGGAGCCGCGCTTGTCGCCGATCAGACCGAACACGCCCTGATTGTCGCAAAGGTTGGTTCTGCCGGGTACCATACGGCAAGCGTAGCAATCGCCACAGCTCAGCACCGAGGTCACGATCTTGTCGCCGACCTTGAGCGGCTTGCCTGCGGTGTCGCACTTGACGTTCTTACCGGTGTAAACGACCTCGCCGGTGCCCTCGTGACCAAGGATCACGGGAATAAGACCGAAGGGATCGCCCTTCCATTCGTGTACGTCGGTGCCGCAGATGCCTGCGCCCTCGACCTTCACAAGAATATCGTCGTCACCAAGCTGGGGGATCGGGATCTCCTGTACCTCGATCTTCTTGGGACCGGTCAGCATAGCCACGCGTGCGGTCTTGGGCACGGATACGGGAGCAGCGGCGCCGCCACCCATCTGACCCAGCACCGAGCGGACGATGCTTTCAATTTGAGAAGCACTGATGTTCATTTCGTGTTTCTCCTTTCGTTAAATAATTCGGAAGCTGTCTACCATCACGCAACGGCGCTTTCTGGTGAAGCTGCGCGCGGAGGTGATACCCTCGCCCGTGGGGCCCGCGATGGTAAAGGTGGTGTGTCCCTCGCCGCCAAAGCCGATGCCGGCGTAGGAGGGAGCATTCTTGACGAAGATGGTGGTTTCCACCGCACGGGCAAAGCGCGTGAGGTGATCCACGTTTTTGGAGTGCATGTGCGCGGTATGACGGTTGCCGTGCTCTGCCTTAACGGCAAGATCAATGGCTTCGTCAATATCCTTCACACGGACGATGCCGAGAATGGGCATCATCAGCTCTTCCTGCACGAAGGGGTGCTCGAAGGGCACCTCTGCGATGGCACAGCGGATCTCGGGGCCGACCTTAAGGCCGATCTTCTCGAGGATCACGCGGCAATCGCGTCCCACGCAATCACGGCTGACCGTGAGCGCGGTCTTGCCCGTCTTCGGGTTGGTCTTTTCGACCAGCACGATCTTGGCAAGGGCGTCTGCCTGCTCGCGCGTGAGCAGGATCGCGCCGTTTTTCTGCATACCTGCGATCAGGCGGTCTGCGACGTTCTCAAAGACGAACACTTCCTTTTCCGCGATGCAGGGCAGGTTGTTATCAAAGGTACAGCCGTCGATGATGTCCTTCGCCGCCTTCGCGATGTCGGCGGTGTCGTCCACGATGACGGGGGGGTTTCCGGCACCTGCACCGATCGCCTTCTTGCCCGAGGAGAGCACGGCGCGTACTACGCCGGGACCGCCCGTGCAAACAAGCAGCTTGATGGAGGGGTGCTTATACATCACGTTTGCGGTGTCGAGCGTGGGCTTGACCACACTGGCGACCAGCACGGCGGGGCCGCCTGCACTTGCCACTGCGCGGTTGACAAGGTCAACGGCGTAGTTGGAGGTGGCGATGGCGCCGGGGTGGGGATTGAATACCACACCGTTGCCTGCGGCGACCATACCGATGCTGTTGCAAATGACGGTTTCGGAGGGGTTGGTGGAGGGGGTGATGGCGCCTACCACGCCAAAGGGAGCCATTTCGGTG
>JAZRFS010000171.1:0-2798 GCA_045643765.1 Eubacteriales bacterium | reverse complement strand
AAGCCCCAGTCCGTCGCGCAGCCATTGGATCGCCGCGCCGCACACAAAGACGGAGCCCTCTAATACGTAAGTGGTTTTGTCACCGATCTGCCAGCCCACCGTGGTGAGCAGACCGTTTTTCGAGGTGACGGCACGCTCGCCCGTGTTCATCAAAAGGAAGCCGCCCGTGCCGTAGGTGTTCTTACAGCTGCCCACCTCAAAGCAGCACTGACCGAACAGCGCCGCCTGCTGGTCGCCCGCCACACCCGTGATCGGAATGGGTGCACCGAAAAGTGACGCCTCGGTGATGCCGAAAAGCCCCGCCGAGGGACGCACCTCGGGCAGCAGGGAAGCGGGAATATCAAACAGCTTTAAAAGCTCCTTGTCCCATGTAAGCGTGTGAATGTTGAAAAGCAGTGTGCGCGCTGCGTTGGAAACGTCGGTCGCGTGTACACGCCCACCCGTGAGACGGTAGATCAGAAAGCTGTCCACCGTGCCGAAGCAAAGCTCGCCGCGCTCGGCGCGCTCGCGCAGTCCTGCGTGGTTGTCCAGGATCCATTTCAGCTTGGTGGCGGAGAAATAGGCGTCGATGGGGAGCCCCGTTTTCTCGCGGATCATAGCTTCTAAGCCCTGTTCGCGCAATTTGTCGCAATATTCTGCCGTGCGGCGGCATTGCCACACGATGGCGGGGCAGACGGGCTTGCCGTTTTTTCTGTCCCAGAGGATGGTGGTCTCGCGCTGATTGGTGATGCCGATGGCGGCGATGCTTGCGGCAGTAAGTCCTGCCTTCAAAAGCGCCTCGTGTGCGGAAAGCACCTGGCTTTCAAAGATTTGCTCGGCGTTGTGCTCTACCCATCCTGCGTGCGGAAAGTGCTGCGCAAATTCCTTTGCCGCAAGGGATACGATCCTGCCCTTTTCGTCAAAAATAATACAGCGCGAGCTGGTCGTGCCCTGGTCTAATGCCATACGATAGGTCATACGCACTCCTTTCGGCGGTGTCTGGCACCGCCCCATTTTCTGATGGTGAGGATTGGTTCAAAGGTGAGGGCATACTCCGCTCCCCCAAACAACACCTTTTTGAATACGCCGAAGCGCGCGCGGTAATTTGCCATTGCTTCTGCAAGAAATGCCTCGGTCACGCCAAGATGCTCGGCAAATTCCCACGCCTCGCGACAGCCGTGAAGATAAGCTTCCACAAGTGCCTCGGGACTGGCGAGGCGCTCGAAGGATTGCTCGCGTGCCTTGCGCTCCATGCGGGGGTCATCAAGGATATTTCCCACCGTACCCGTGGCGTGCGCCAGCTCCTCGCAAAGCACGACGGTGCGCTCGGCACAGGTATCTATAGCGGCGTTCAGGGCAATGGTATCGTCACAGCAAAGTCCGCGGATACGCTCGGATAAAAATGGGTATTTTTCAATGACAGTAAGCCCCTTCTGACGGGCTTCCTCCAGTAATGCTTCGTACAAGGGCACCCTCCTTACTGCTTGCGGCGTGACTTGACGAAGCGCACGAAGTTCTCGATCTCCTGCCACTCCTCGGCGGTGAAATCCTTTCCGTCAAAGTGGGCAGCCAGCACGCGGGGCTCTTCCTCCCAGCCGGTGAGATAGGCGGGGGTGACGTGTAATGCCACTGCCAGCTTTTCCAATGCTTCGGTGGGCACCTTGTCCGTGCCGCCTGTGGCGTAGCGGTGTACGGCGGACTTGGAAAGCCCGGTTTTTTGTGCCAGCTCACCATACGAGAGGGAAAGCTCTTCCATTTTTGTGCGGATACGATCGGATACAGTTGTCATAGTCTTGCCTGCCTTTCGCGGATTTTGCGAAATTTTCTTACGAATTAATTGTATCATTTTTGGGTCGCGGTGTCAAGCGCTCGTCCCGATATTGATACGAGTTTACAAAACGTTCATAATTTTTCTTGCGAAAAGGGCTTGACAAGAAAACGGAAACGAGTTATACTGTAATCGTCCCGAAAGTGGAACGAGTGCAAAACAAAATTCCAAAAGCGGAAAACGAGCGGTGTCCGCGGCACTGCTTAAAAACTCCGTAATGGATTTATTTTTTGCAACAATCGTCCCAATGACGGGACGATAATTTGGCTTTGATTGTCCCATAAATGAGACGAAAGGTAGGAGAAATGGAAGAAAAAAACAAAGGAAAACATCCCGAGGGGCTGAACGATCCCGAGCGTGCCGCCTATATGATCGCCTGGCGCGATCGGCACATTGAAAAGCAGAACGAGCTGATCCGGGGATATGAGGAAAATCTCTCGCTGATGGAGGCACTGCTCGCATTTGCGCTCTGGCAGCAGGCGGACGAAAACGGGAAAGAGCGCGTGTCGCGTATTCCCAAAAAGGAATTGAGCGAAATGCTTGGCAAGTACACAAGCGAAGTGCAGGACACAGAGCAGGAATTTCTTGTGTGTTTCCGTCCTGCCACGGAGCCGACGGATGGCGGGGAGCAGGACGCGGGGTAAAGCGATCCCCGCAGCGGAAAAAACGCGCAAGCTGCTTGGCAAAAGCGCCGCGGAAGCGGTGGCGGTGCTACTTGCGCTGATGCGGGATCCCTCACAGAAGGCTGAGCTTCGTATGAAGGCGGCAGAAAGTATCCTGGATCGCGTATGCGGCAAGGCGGGAAGCGTAGCAAGCGCGCCCGGCGAGAGTATCCCCGATTGTGTGCGCTTTGAGGGCGAGCTGGAGGAGTGGAGCCGATGAGTGAGCCGTTGATCTTTCAGAAGCTGCGGCGCGAGGTGCCCAACGAGCGCCAACGCGAATTTTTCCGCTCCACGGCAGTGCATACCGCCTATGGCGGGGCACGTGGTGG
>JAZRFS010000170.1:0-5153 GCA_045643765.1 Eubacteriales bacterium | reverse complement strand
CTTTTTTGTTACCGTTACGGCACTAAATTTGCAAAATCCACCCATTCAAGGGGAGGCAGCTCGCCTTTGGGCACGAGCGAAAGCGCATAGCGCGCGTCGCTTTTTTCAAACACTGTGGTGACGGCGTTTTGTGTGTCGATGGCGGCGATGTTATCGCCAAGCCCCGTGCCGTGATACTTTCCAACGGCTTCCTTTGCCGTCCACAGACGGATCAGCGCTTCGTCGGGGTCGGTGGCGGCGCGGATCGCGGTTTGCTCGCGCTCGTCAAAATAGCGTGAGGCAAAGCCATCCCGCATCGGGCGCACCTTTTCAACATCCACGCCGACGGGGTGGTTTTCCGACGCGGCTACGGCTACGAACCCATCCGTGTGTGCGATATTGAAATGAATGGGGCTATTTTCCAGACAGGGCTTGCCCTGCGGGGAAACACTCCATTTTTCACATACCGTTTCGGGGGATAATTGCTTGATCGCATACTGCACAAGCATCGTTCCCACCACGCGTGCGGTAAGTGCGTCCGCGTGCATATTTTCCTTCGGGGCGCGTTCTCTCGGGAGCGCTTGCGCCGCTTTTTTTATAACGTCCTGCGGGATATTTCCCGTGTCACACAAAAATATCCGCATATCAGCTGATCGTTTCGGGGGAGAGGGTGAAGGCGGCGTTGACCGATGCGCGAAGCGCAGGATGATTGTCCAGTGTGGGATCCTCGGCGATCAATGCCTTGGCGTCCGCAAAGGCGGCTGTAAGCAGCCCCGTGTCGTCACAAAGCGCGGCAAGGCGGAATTTCACGCCGCCGCTTTGACGAATGCTGCTGTCCGTGGCGCCCGAAAGAAAGTCGCCGGGACCGCGCAAGGCAAGGTCCTTTTCCGCAATTTCAAACCCGTCATAGGTCGTTTTCATCGTGGAAAGGCGGCGCGCGGCGGTGCTGTCGCCCGCAAGCGAGGTCGCCGACATCAGAATACAGTAGGACTTGCGCGTACCGCGTCCCACGCGTCCGCGCAGCTGGTGGAGCTGGGAAAGACCGAAGCGCTCGGCATTTTCCACAATCATCAGCGACGCGTTCGGCACGTTTACGCCGACCTCGATCACCGTGGTGGATACCAGCACCTGCACCTCGCCCGCGGCGAAGGACTGCATGATCTTTTCCTTTTCTTTGCTTTTCATTTTGCCGTGTACTACACCGATGGAAAGTGAGGGAAGTGCAGCTTTGAGCTCCTCGGCGTACTGTACGGCTGCCTTGAGCGGTGCGCGCTCAAGCGGTGCTTCCTCGCCGATCTCCGAGAGCAACAGCTCGTCGGGCTCGGCGTCGCGCTCCTCAACCGCAGGGCAGACGATATAGACCTGACCGCCCTCGGCGCAATTCTTTTCGATAAACGCGTTCATACGCTCGCGGTAGCTTTCGTCCACCGCGAAGGTGTCCACGCGCTGACGTCCCTTGGGCATTTCGTCAATGCGGGAAAGGGCAAGGTCGCCGTAAAGCGCGAGCGCAAGCGAGCGCGGGATGGGCGTGGCGCTCATCACCAGCACGTGCGCGGATTTGTTCTTTTCGGAAAGCACGGCGCGCTGATTTACACCGAAGCGGTGCTGCTCATCCGTGACGATAAGCCCCGGCGCGGCAAAGCCGACGCCGTCGGAAAGCAGGGCTTGCGTGCCGATGACGATGGGCAATCTCGCACCAGGATCTTCACAAAGAAGATCCTCTTTGATTTTGCGTTTTTTCGCTACCGTTGTGGCACCAATCAAGAGCTCAGCACGGATGCCGAGGGACTTGAAGATGGGGGAAAGATCCTCAAAATGCTGTCTTGCCAGGATCTCGGTGGGTGCCATCAGCGCTGCCTGCCTGCCGCTTTGTACCGCAAAAAGCATCGCGGCAGCAGCGCACACGGTCTTGCCGCAGCCCACGTCGCCGACAACGATGCGGCTCATTGGCGCAGTTTTTTGCATATCCGCACGGATCTCTGCGATGGCGCGCTGCTGTGCGCCCGTCAGCTCGTAGGGCAAAAGGGCGGTCAACGGGGCGAGATCTGCCGCCGTGCAGGCGGGCGCACCGTCCCCCTGCTTGCCTTTTTCGTGCGTGAGGGCAAGCCCCAGTGCAAAGGTGAAAAACTCGTCGAAAATCAGGCGCTTCTTCGCCGCGGCAAGCGAGATATAATCCTTGGGATTGTGAATGTTGCGCAACGCGAAGCCGAGCGTCGCAAGGCGGCGCTCCTGGCGGATACGGTCGGGGAGGGGATCCGTCATCGTTGCGGTGGCGGCGAGCACCTCCTCCATATTCTGCCCCACCAGCTTGGGGGAAAGTCCCTCGGAAAGTCGGTAAACGGGCAAGAGGTCGGGCAGAGGCTGATCCTCGCGCCATTCCTCGCTTTCGGGGGAGAGCATTTTGTAAGATTTTTTGTTTTTGCCCGTTTTCTGCACCTTGCCCCAGAAGCGGAAGGTGGAGCCGAGCAAAAAGCGGTGCTTGAGATAATCCTGGTTGAAAAAGGTGATCTCACACGTGCCGCTTTCGTCGTACGCGCGGAATTTGAGCAGCGTCATGCGACCGCGGATGCGCGCGCTGCGCGGCTCGGTGCCGACGGTCAGCACAAGGGCACAGCGTGCGTCCTCCGGCGCGTCGGCAAGCAGACAAATATCTCCGCGATTTTCGTAGCTGCGCGGAAAATGATAGAGCAGATCCTCGGTGGTGCGGATGCCGAGCTTTTCGTAGGCGGCTGCCTTGGCGGGGCCCACGCCCTTGAGATGCTTGATGCTGTTTTCAGGCGCTTTCATACCGCACCTCCTTTCAAAAAATCAGTTTTTTACCACTTGCAGTCGATCAGTCCGTCCTTGGCGGCAGTGAGCGTCACACCGTAGGGCTTGGACATTTCACCCAGATATTCCACAACCTTCGCGGGGTCGATCAGGCGGGGCAGACCGATGTCGGATTTGTGTCCCTCCATCGCGCCCATGATGGGCGCCAGACGCAGGGATTTGAGCGTGCCGTCCTTGTTCGTTTCCCAGATCGGAATGACGGAAAGGAACATACGCCAGTCGGTCATAAGACCGCGCGTGAAGTTGTTCGAGCGCTTGGCAAGCAGCTCGTGCATCGTGGCGTTGGGATCGACACCGTGCTTTTCAAAGAAGTCAGCAGGGCCGAATTCCACGTTGTAAAGCTGAAGGATGAAGTCGCCGAGCGAGTAGAAGATGGGGCAGCCCTTGTATACCTCGATGGGGCGGAGCAGATGCGGACCGTGACCGACAACGGCGTGTGCGCCCGCATCGATGCAGGTGTGTGCGAAATCAATGAGGAACTGCGAGGGATTTTCCTTGGCGGTGCCGCTGATCTGATGCGAGTGCACGGAGATCATGATGTAATCTGCCTGCAGCTGTGCCTCGAAGATCGCCTTTTTCACGCGCTCGATGTCGCGCGGATCGATCTCGGTGATATACTCGGTGGTGGGACCTTCCTTAAAGGAAAGCGAGCCCAGCGTTCCCTCGCCGTCGGCAAGCGGGGGCAGATATCCCTCGCGGCGGATGATGTCGTTAGAGGCATTGATGTGAGAGCGGTCTGCGATGTCGCGGATGAAGGCAAGCTCTTCCTTGGTGACCTGCATATGACCCTTTACGCGCAGACCGTTGATGCCGGCACGGCCGGGCACGCGCTCGGACTGCTTGCCCGCCATCATCGGTGCATCAAATGTGGTGTTCACGGCGATCAGTGCCACGCGGCCGTTGGGCGTTTCCAGATAGCGGGGTGCCGATGCCTCGGCAAGGTTGCAGCCCACGCCTGCATGGACAAGCTCGGTCTCGTTCAGCGCGTCAAGGGTGGCGTAAAGCCCCTCGTAGGAAAAATCCAGTGCGTGGTTGTTATTGAAGGAGGTCATATTGAAACCGAACTTCTGCAAGTCCCAGAGCACGCGGGGTGTGGTTCGGATGTAGGTGCCGCCGGTGAACTGCGAGCCGGGGCACTCGCCCTCGTTATTAAGGGTGGTTTCCAGATTAAAAAAGCGCGCGTCGCCCTGCTCGATAAAGGGGGCAAGCTCCTGATAGCCGGGGAAGTCCTCCTGAATGCGGCGCTGGATGATCGCGTCGCCTGCTGCGGTGAATTTCATAACACGTGCACTCCTTTTTATGCGTTTTTGTTCAATTTGCCTGCGACCTTGATGGCAATTTCAAGACCGGGCACCATGGATTTTTTCTCCACCCATTCCTCGCGGGTGTGTGAGCCGCCGCCGTAATATACGCCGATGCAGATCGCGGGTACGCCGAGCGAGAGGGGAATGTTGCAGTCGGTAGATCCCGAAGCATAGATGGGCGCGCGACCGTCCACCTCTTCGATGACGGCGGCACAGTCTGCGATCAGCGCTTGCAGATCCTGCTCATTCACGCCGCGCGCGCAAGGACGCTCGCCCACGGGGGTCACGTTCACCTTGACCTCGTCGGTTTTTGCTTTCTCGAAGATCTCGTGGAACTTTTCCTTCATAATGTCGATGCAATCGGCATTGTCCGAGCGGTACTCGCACAGCATTTTCGCGTTTTGCGCAATGGTGTTGACGGAGGTGCCGCCCTCCACGATGCCGACGTTCAGCGTCACGCGGCTGTTTTCGCGCACGGGCAGCTCGATGGCGTAAATGTCATGGATGATATCGGCAAGCGCCGCGATGGCGTTTTTGTTACCAAAGGCGGTGTAGGAGTGACCGCCCTTGGTCAGCACCTCGACCTCGTAGCGGTGAGAGCCCACGCAACGGTCATTGATCTTATGGATGCTCGAGTCAAAGCTGACGAATTTCTTCACGCGGCCGTCAAAATCCTCAAACAGCTTGCGCGTGCCCTTGAGGTTGCCAAGTCCTTCCTCGCAGGAATTTGCCACGAAAAGGATACCGTCTTTGGGGGTGAGCTTATTTTCCACGTAGTATTTGGCAAGATACATCATCACCACCAAGCTGGCGGTGTCATCGCCCACACCGGGGCAACGTACGATCTCACCGTCGTCCGAATAGGGCATCGGCTCCTCGTCGGGGAATACCGTGTCTGTATGTGCCACGTAAACGGTCAGGGCGTTGCTTCCTTCTGCATTCAGGGGGAAGATCACGTTCTTGGCGTCGTCGATATACACGCCCGTGGCACCGATCTTTTCAAACCAGTTCTTGCAGAAAGCCGCGCGGGCGTCCTCCTTG
>JAZRFS010000169.1:0-3638 GCA_045643765.1 Eubacteriales bacterium | reverse complement strand
AGGCAAGCCCTTTGACCGTTGCCGTGCCGTTGCGCACGCCCGTAAAAGATCCGGGGCCCACACTGCAAGCGAAAAGGTCAATATCCGCGACGGTGACACCGGCGGATTTGAGTACCGCCTCTACCATCGGCAAGAGCGTTTCGCTGTGTGTGTTTCCGTTCTTCACGGTGAAGGAGGCGATCGGCTTTTCGTCGCGGCAAAGCGCGACGCTTGCTACAATAGCGGTGCTGTCCAGTGCTAATATCAGCATAGCGTGACCTCCTCAATCAGAATTTCGCGGCTGTCCGGCATCGTGGGATCGTTTTTGCCGATCGTCACGCGCAGGAACTCGTCCGGTAGGGCAAAGGGGATATTTTCGCTCCATTCCACTAAGATCACACCGTCGCGCAGGAGGTAATCGTCATATCCGATCGAATACAGATCCTCCTCGCCCGTGATGCGGTACATATCAAAGTGGAATACGGGCACTTGCCCGCGGTACTCGTTGACAAGTGCAAAGGTGGGGGAGCGTACCGCCGCACCGGGGCACAGCACACCTGCTACACCTCTGGTGAAGGCGGTTTTCCCCACACCGAGATCGCCGTAAAGGGCGATGTAGCGGGGGAGCGTTGGCTCGGCCAACAATCTTTTTGCAAGCTCGGCTCCCGCTTGCTCGGTCTGCTCGGGGCTTGCGGTATAGATCTTTTCGGGCTCCATCATACAAACCCCTCCTTTTACTTTATTTCTTCGGCAGGTGCTCGCGCGTGCCATCGGGACGCTCGATCACCGTATTTTGCAGCATGCCGCCAAAGGACGCGCGGATCTCCGCCACGTACTCGGCGCGAAGTGCCGCCTGTTCTGCCTTTTCTGCATCGGTGAGCGTGCGCTCCTTAGAAAGGTGCGCCAGCTCGTTGATGCGTGCTACTTTTTCCTTTTCCATGTCTTATGCGCGCAACGTAAGGCCAAGCTCGCGCTCCAGAAGCACCAGAACCTTCTTGCTGACCTTTTCTGCGTCCTCCACAGTCAGGGTGTGATCCTCGGCGCGAAGGGTCATACGGATCGAAACCGATTTTTTGCCCTCGCCCACCTGGGGACCGCGATAAATGTCGAACAGATTAACACCCTCGCACTGCTTGCCGCCGGCCTTCTGCATCACGGCAATGATCTTGCCGACCTCAAGTGCCTCGTCGCAGACGAAGGAGAAGTCGCGCGTGGTAGCGGGGAACTTGGGCAGGGGCTTGTAGTGCTTTTCAGCGGTACGTGCATCAAAGAGTGCATCAAAATCGATCTCGGCAGCGTAGATCGGCATCGAAACGCCGTAATTCTCCGCTACAACGGGGTGGATCTGACCGAACACTGCCAAGGTCTTGCCGTTCACGACCACCTCGGCGCAGCGACCGGGGTGGTAGGAGGCGTTGTCGCTGACAGCCACCCACTCAGCGCCCTTGATGGCGGCAAGAGAAAGCAGATTTTCGATCGCACCCTTCACGGTGTAGAAGTCTGCATCGCCGTACATACCGAGCGTGAGCATCTTGCCCTCGTAAGGAAGCTTTGCGGGATCCTCGTCGGGCAGATAGATCGAGCCCATCTCGAAAAGACGGACGTTTTCGTTATTGAAGTTCGCGTTGCGCGCCAGCACCTCGAGCATAGAGGGGAGTGCGGTGGTACGCATTACGCTGGTGTCCTCGCCCAAGGGGTTGGAGATCACCACGGAGCGGCGCTTGCTCTCGGGCAGACGGATCTTTTCGTAATACTTGGGGGAGATGAAGGAGAAGGTCTGGATCTCGTCCACACCCATGCCGTAAAGGGCGTTCTCCACCTCAATGCCGAATGCCTGCTTGGGCGTGCGGCCACCCTCGGTGGTTTCTGCCACGATCTTGGTGGAAACGATCTTATCGTAGCCGTAGATACGCATGATCTCCTCTGCAATATCGTTCATGCAGGCAAGGTCTGCGCGGAAGGAAGGAACAGTGATCTTGCCGTCAGTTACGGTGCAGCCAAGCTCGGTGAGGATCTCGACCATGCGCTCCTCGGTAATATCGGTGCCAAGGAACTTGTTGTAGCGCGCGGGCTCGAAGGGAAGCACCACGGCCTCGTTCTTGGTGGGGTACACGTCGATGATGCCGTCTACCACGTCGCCTGCGTCAAGCAGCTCCACCAGCTCGCAAGCGCGCATCAGGCCCGCGTAGCAGTTCTCGGGGTCAAGACCCTTCTCAAAGCGTGCAGAGGATTCGGTACGCATGCCGTTCTTCTTCGCGGTCACGCGCACGGAGGCGCCGTTGAAGCAAGCGGACTCAAACACAACAGTCTTGGTATCGTCCTTGATCTCGCTGTTCGCGCCGCCCATCACGCCTGCCAGTGCGCATGCCTTCTTTTCATCGGCGATAACGAGCATCGAGCTATCCAGCGTATGGTCAATATCGTCCAGCGACTTGAACTGCTCGCCGTCGTTTGCACGGCGCACGCGGATCGCGGAGCCCTCCAGCTGCGTGTAATCAAACGCGTGCATGGGCTGGCCGTATTCCAGCATCACATAGTTGGTGATGTCCACGATATTGTTGATGGGGCGCACACCTGCGGCGTACAGGCGCATACGCAGCCACATGGGAGAGGGCGCGATGCGCACGTTTTTCACCACCTTTGCCGCATAGCGGTAGCAAAGGTCGGGGGCTTCAATGCCAACGGAAAGGTAATTTTCAACCTTATCGCCGTCCTTTGCACCCTTAACTGCGGGCGTGGGGACGCTGAGCTTGCGACCGAAGGAAACCGCGCTCTCACGCGCAAGACCAATCACGGAAAGGCAATCGGGGCGGTTGGAGGTGATCTCAAACTCCACGGCGGTGTCGTCCAGCATCAGCGCCTTGCGAATATCCTGACCGATCATATCGGCAAAGCTCTCGTCAAGAATGAGAATGCCGTTCTCCTCCTTGCCGGGGCATTCGTGGGTGGTGAGGTTCAGCTCGCCCATCGAGCAAAGCATGCCGTGCGAGGGAACGCCGCGCAGCTTGCCGTCCTTGATAACAACGCCGCCGGGCAGCTTTGCCACGGGAAGTGCTGCGGGAACGATCGCGCCCTCAAACACGTTCTGTGCGCCGGTCACGATCTGGGTGTCCTCGCCCGTGCCCACGTCCATCGTGCAGATCAGCAGATGGTCGCTGTCGGGATGGGGAACGATCGCCTTGATGCGCGCCACGACCACGTTTTCGATCTCTGCGCCCATTTCCTCATAACCCTCGACCTTAGAGCCGGTCAGGGTGAGCTTGTCGCAATAATCCTTGATATTTACGTCGCTGACGTCAACGAAGTCCGCCAGCCATTTCATAGACAAATTCATGCTTTGGTACCTCCGATCAGAATTGCTTCAAGAAGCGCTCGTCGTTCTCGTAGAACAGACGGATGTCATCAATGCCGTAGCGCGTCATCGTCACGCGCTCCAAGCCCATGCCGAAGGCAAAGCCGCTGTAGACCTCGGGATCGATGCCACAGTTGGAAAGCACGAAGGGGTGCACCATGCCGGCGCCCAGGATCTCGATCCAACCCTCGCCCTTACAAACGCGGCAGCCCTTGCCGCCACATACGAAGCAGGATACGTCAACCTCAGCAGAGGGCTCGGTGAACGGGAAGTGGTGGGGACGGAAGCGGATCTGCGTGCTATCGCC
>JAZRFS010000168.1:0-7383 GCA_045643765.1 Eubacteriales bacterium | reverse complement strand
AGCGACCGTGCCAGCCTGATGAACGTACTTCTGTCCACCAAATTGCCTGCGCTGATCGCACAATTGGGGGCAAGCGGTGATAGCGGTCTCACCCCCCGCGCGATCACCACGCTCCCTGTTGAAAAGATCTTCGGCTATGGCGATGTATTGAACGTGGCGAATACACAGATCCCAGGCACCCCGCTTCCCTTCCATTTGTACCGTGCAAGCGGTGCCGTGCACGCACTTGCCGCAGGACGCGTGTGCTTCGTTGGAAATGACGCACTTCTTGGCAATTTCGTGATCCTGGATCACGGCTGCGGTGTTTATACCTGGTATGCAGGTCTTTCTGAGGCGCGTGCAGTTGTGGGTGATATTCTTGCGGTGAATGACACTGTGGGACTTGCCTCGACTACCCTTTATCACGAGGACAGCGTGCTGATTATGGCAACGCTCGGCAGATCCGCCATTTCCCTTGAGCAACTGTGTGATGCGCCCACCGCCATTCCCGAATAAATAAAAACCGCCGCCCGACTCGGGCGGCGGTTTTTCTGTTATCAAAGAAGACATGTCGTAGCAGTCTTTGCATAACTATGCAGGAACTGGTCACTTGCCACGGGCAAAAGCTCGCACTCCAGCTCCTCGATGCGGTCGATCTTGCCGTTTGCAAAGTCCAGCAAGCGGCGGCGACAGCTGTCGGTGCGGCGCATAAGACCGCCAAGACGGAGATCCTGCACGTCAAAGCCGGCGGTCTTGTTCTCCGTGTACCATTGCTTTTCAAAGGCGGCGGCAAACTTCAAAAGGCGACGGGAGACCTCGGTATATTCCTCACGCGCAAGGCGGGCAAGCTCTGCCTTATCCCCTGCGCGGTAGGCGGCACGGGTCTTCACGCCGAGATCGTACTTGATCGCCAGCACGTCGCACAGCTTGGCGGCGCTGTCAAACATATACCCGAGGCGGCGCGTTTTTTTCGCGATGGCGTGCAGCTTTTCGGCAGCATCCGCGATTCTTTCGGAATATCCGTCGATATAGCGCGCGTCCATATAGTCGTTGAAATAATCCAGGAACAGCGCGGTCTTGGGGGCGCCGTGATGATCCTTCATCCCCTCATAGGTGATGTTGATGGCATCCAGCACCATATACCCGTCAAAGGAAACACCGAACATCTTCTCAAAGCCGGCCTTGATCTTCGCCTCGTCCTTGTTGCCGCGTGCATACTCGGCAAGGTAGTAAAGTGCAGGCAGGGTGGCATAGCGCGAGCACTCGGCACCGTTATCGCCCCACATCGTGAAGATCACGTTTTTCACGCCGTGCGCCACGCACTCGTCAAGTGCGGGACGCATGGTGTTGAGCGTGTATTCGATGCAAGGCAGGAAGCCGCGCCAGGTCCAGATACCGCCTGCAAACCAGGTCTTGTCGGAGAGCTGCCCGTGGTTATAGAACATCGCATCGTACTCTTCTCTTTTTTCGTGATAGTAATCCCAGTACACGGGGATCACGTTCTCGGGCAGTGCCTCCACGACGTCACGGGGCATCTCGACCTTGGGAAGATAATATTGATTATTGCTGAAGGAGCGGAAGAACATATCCGACCAGATCATCGGCTCAAAATCATACTTTTTCACGATCTCGTTGACGCGAGCGAGATGCTTTTTCATGATAGAGGGAGCCGGCTCGCAGCCGTTGATGTTATGATACTTTCCACGCCCCAGCGTCCACGCCTCGTCCATACCGATATGGATACGGTTGGTGCGGAAGCACTTGCGCACGCTTTTGATAAGGTTCTCCACGAATTCATAGCAGCGCTCGTCGCCCACCAGCATCGTGTCGTCCATATCGAAGGGGATCTTTTTCCAGCGCACGAAGGCGGTCAGGTGTGCCAGCGTCTGGATACAAGGGATCAGCTCAATGCCCATATTCGCGGCATACTCGTCCAGCTCGCAAAGCTCCTCCATAGAATAGCGACCGCGCATATAGCCGAAGTAGGGCTCGCCCTCCACCTCGTAGGTATCCTCGGTATACAGCATCACGCAGTTGTAGCCCATCTTTTTGAGAACGGCAAAATATTTTTTCAGCGCTTTCACACTCATCACGGCATTACGGGACATATCCAGCATCACGCCAAAAGTATCATAATTTTTGATCTTCATAATTCCCCTCCTTATGCGGTGGTTTTCTTTATTTAAACACATTTTAAAAGGAATGTCAAGCGTCTTGACCGATATTTATTCGTTTTCCTTTTTCACCGTGATAAAATCGGTCTCGGGGTAACGGCTGCGCAAGGTCTCATCAAATCGAAAGTCGCTTATGACTGCCGAAATTTCACCGAAATCACACAGGGCGCGCTCAAACGGGTGAAAAAGCTTGTCCTCGCTTATGAGATAATAGGTTTTCTTCGCATTGGCAATCATGATCCTGCGAAGCATCTCAAACTCCTCCTCGGCACTGATATAGCCGTCGCGGCTTGCCGAATAGCTGGAGAAAAACAGCTTGTCCGCGCGGTAAAGCAGGGCAGCCGCCTCTGTTTCGCGCCCGCCGAGAAGGTAGGGCGGCTCTTTTTTTCTGCCGCCAAGAATGATCGTATCCACACCGTTTTCACAAAGAAACAGAAAAAGCGAAACGTTATTTGTGATGACGGTGATATTTTTCTTTGTCAGCAGATGCTTGCCCATCGCCTCCGTCGTAGAAGAACCGTCGATAAAGATCACGTCCCCGTCCGAGATATGCTGACACGCCTCGAAGGCGATCAGATTTTTTGCTTTGCGCATGATCTTGTAGCGGTCGATAAGGGGCGGATTGTCCTCGATCAGCGAAACCGCACCGTAGCTGCGCCGCAGATAGTTTTTCCCCTCCAGTATATTCAGATCGCGGTTCAAGGTCGCGATGCTGTAATCCAGGCACTCGGCAAGCTTATTGACCGTCATATGTCCGTTTTTTCCAAGCAGCTCGATGATTTTGGCAAGCCGTTCTTCTCTGTACATATTACGCCTCCGATTTTGATAATAATTGAGAAATGTTCAATTAAACGAAACTCATTGACATTTCAGAAAACGCTTATATACTTAAATTATAGACTAAATTTTGGATATAGTCAACCGAATTTTGATAATTGTTAAGAAATCAAAGGAGATTTTTTCATGGATAACAAAAAGAAGTTGAAGGTCGCTTGCGTTGCGGATCATTTTATGACCGAGGATTTTTACCGCTCCACCCTTGAAGAATTCCAAGACTTTGAGCTTGTTGGCATTTCCTATTTCGGTGCGCACGAAAGAGAAGAAATGCGCGCTATGGTAGACAGGATCGAAAAGGTGGGGGCTGAGTCCTATGCCCCGCCGCAGGAGGTTTACACCCACATCAAGGACGCAGACGTATTGGTCGTGCATCTTTGCCCCGTGTCCAGAGCCTTGATGGAGGCCGCCCCCCATCTGAAATATATCCTCACGAACCGCGGCGGTCTTGAAAACATCGACGTGGAGGCCGCCAAAGAGCTTGGCATACACATCATCAACAACCCTGCACACAACTCCAACGCAGTAGCCGAGCTTACGATTTGCCTGATGATCTGCGAAACGAGAAACGTGGCGCGCGCAAACAAGGCGTTGAAGGAGGGTGTTTGGCGCGAGGATTACCCCAATTTCGGCAGAGTGTTCGAGCTTCGCGGTCAAACGGTGGGACTGATCGGATTTGGAAACATCGGCAGACTTGTGGCAGAAAAGCTGATGCCGTTTGGCACGAAGGTGATCACCACCGACCCGGCAGTCTCGCCCGATGACCCCGACCTCGCCCGTTTCGGCGTAGAGCTTGTCGACCTTGATACACTTCTGAAGCGTTCGGATATCGTATCTCTCCACGCGCGCTCGCTCAAAAAGGATCTGATCTTGGACGAACGGGAATTCAGCTTAATGAAGCCGACCGCCACGTTCATCAACACGGCACGCGCTTATATGGTAAATTACGATGCCCTTGCCAAAGCTCTGGCAGAAAAGAAGATCAACGGCGCGGCGCTTGAGGTCTTCCCGTACGAGCCCATTCCGCAGGACTCTCCCTTCTTAAAGCTTGACAACGTGACCCTTACCAACCACCGCGGCGGCGACACGGTAAACTGCTATTCGGACAGCACCGCCTCGCTTTTGAATATGCTTACCGGATGGCTTGTTCACAACAAAACTCCGAAGTTTTTAGTCGTTTGATGTCACCAAATACATACACGGACAAAAAGAGTGAGGCGGATTTTCCGCCTCACTCTTTTTGTTTAAAGTTTCGCCTTTGGGAGTGCCGGAATGCGTGTCCATTCCGTTTTCAAGGAAAACGAGATCGTCAGCACGGCTCAGGCTTCGCAAAATCGCCCTGCTTCCCCGCGCCATCTCAAAAGTGCGAAATTTTAGTATGGCTCAGGCGCGGCACCCCGCAACCAAGGCACCAAAAAAGAGAGGCACCCGAACGGGTGCCTCTCTTTTTTGGTGCCGGAAGCGGGGTGTCGATTGGGTTCGCCCCCCGACGGCACCCGCGCGCATTTCGCGCGCGAAACAAAAAAGCACCGCGGGGTAAACACCCCCGGCGCTTTTTCGTTTGGTGCCGGAAGCGGGGGTCGAACCCGCACGGTATCGCTACCACTGGATTTTGAGTCCAGCACGTCTGCCAATTCCATCATTCCGGCGCAACGCAAGTATTATAGCACATCTTCTGTAAAAAATCAAGAGGGATTTTGGCTTTTTTCAAAAAAACGCAAAAAATCGCCGGCACCATACGAAAATCCGTGACATATACTGTCCTTGAGTATTTCTCACACCACAAAAAAGGAGGTTTCTATGGCAGAAAACAGCACACAAGGGGCGGGAACGGGGTATCTTCTGGTGCAGGTCACCACGGCAAATACGGCAATCCCCCTCTCGGACGCCTTCGTTACCGTATCGCGCGACGGCGCACAAAACGAGCTTCTTTACACACTCCGCACGGGGGCGGACGGGCGCACGCCGCGCGTAGCTCTCTCAGCCCCCGCCCGCAAGGATAGCTTCACCCCATCGGATATTCCACCCTTTTCCAGCTACAATATCGTTGTAGAGGCGCGCGGCTACGGCTCTGCCAACTACAATCACGTGCCGATCTTTGACGGCATCACCGCCTTTCAGCAGGCGGATCTCGTGCCGCTTCCCGCCAACGGCTCGCCCGACGGATTTACGCAAAATCGCCCGCAGCAGTTTGGCACGCAAAACGATTTCGGCGTGCAAGGAGGTGTGTGATGCCCACCGCACTTCCCTACATTCCCGAAACCGTGACGGTGCACCTCGGCAGACCCGAGGAAAACGCGCGTAACGTCACGCTCCCCTTCCTTGAATACGTATCCAACGTTGCCTCCAGCGAGATTTACCCCACCTGGCCGGAGAGCGCGATCCGCGCCAATATGTACGCGCAGATCTCCTTTGTTTTAAACCGCATCTATACCGAATACTACCGCTCGCGCGGCTATGATTTTGACATCACCAACTCCACCTCGATCGACCAAAAGTTCATCGAGGGGCGGGACATTTTCGAAAATATCCGCTCACTGGCAGCCGAGCTGTTCGATAGCTATATCGTGCGCCAAGGCAGTGTCGGTCCGCTTTTTTCCGCCTACTGTGACGGGCGCGAGGTCACCTGCGAGGGGCTTTCGCAATGGGGCACGGTAGACCTTGCCGAGCAAGGGTACACCCCGTACGAAATTCTGCAATATTACTACGGCGACGACATTGACATCGTCACCGACGTTCCCGTAGGACCCTTGCGGGAAAGTGCACCTGTGATCCCCTTGCGCGTGGGGAGCGTGAACGACAACGTGCGTACGCTGCAATTGCGCCTGAACCGCATCGGCAGAAATTACCCCTCCATCCCCAAGATCCCCGAGGCAGACGGTATTTTCGGCACGCAGACCGAGGCTGCCGTCAGGCGATTTCAGCAGATCTTCGGGCTTGCCGAGGACGGCGTGGTGGGGCGCGCCACGTGGTACTATATCCGCCGCATCTACAATGCGGTAAGGCGCCTGAACGAGATTGATGCCGAGGCGGTGACGCTGGAGGAGGTCACCGCGCAATATCCCGGTGTATTGCGCGAGGGCGACGTGTCGCTTGGTGTGTTAAATCTGCAATATTTCATCAATTATCTCTCCGCTTATTACAACACAATCCCGCCCCTTACGGTGGACGGCACCTTCGGTCCCACAACGCGCGCGGCGGTCATTGACGTGCAAAACACCTTTGGGCTTCCCGCCGACGGCATCGTAGGCGAGGTCACGTGGGAGGCGATCTACGACGCCTATCTGGGCATCGTTTCCACCATTCCGCTGGAGTTTGTTGAAGGGCAAACCGTACCCTTCCCCGGCGTGGTACTGCGCATTGGCGCCAGTGGGGATGACGTGCGGCTGTTGCAGGAATACCTCGCCGCCATTTCCCCCGTTTTCCCAACTATTCCTACGGTTACGCCGGACGGTATGTTTGGTCCGCGCACGCGCGACGCGGTGATCGCGTTTCAAGAGGAGTTCGGTCTGCCCATCAACGGACGCGTAGGGGCGATCACCTGCGCGGCGATCACCGACATTTACGAGGATATTGCGGGCGGCGAGGGACTTGCCGAGGGGCAATATCCGGGCTTTGAGCTGGGGAGGTGAGCAAATGCCGAGCGAGATCGAAAAGACAGCCGTTGCCAATCTGCAACGCTACCTGCGCACACTGTATTATTTTGACGAGGCACTCTCCCCCACTCCCGTAGACGGCGTATACGACCGCGCCACAGAGGAGGCGGTGCGGCGCTTTCAGGCGGGTGAGGGCTTGCCCGTGACGGGGCGCGTAGATCAGAACACGTGGGAGCGGCTTTTTGAACGCTATACGAAGGAAAAAGCGTTTCGGCGCGCGCCCGCGCGCATCGCGCATTTTCCGCGCGTGCCCGAGGGTTACCGCGTTGTCATCGGCGAGGAGCAATTTCTCGTGCGCGTGATCCAGCACGCCTTACAAGAAATTGCGCTTGATTTTGCCTTCCCTGCCGCCGTACCGCAAAGCGGCAAGTATGACGAGGACACGGCAAATGCTGTGCGCGTGCTGCAAAGGGTCAGCGGCTTGCCCGAGGATGGCGAGGTCGACCGCGCGACCTGGGAGGAGCTGGCGCGGTATTATAACCATCTGTACGCGGACTATTTCCCGCAGTAAGGGGGCGTTTGTGGGGAAAAGCGGGTAGCCGTATTTTTTGCAAAGCTGTTAAACAAAAGCGTACCTTCCGTGCGGGGGGGACGCTTTTGTTTACGTGGCATTATTCTTCAACTTCTTGCAACCCGTTATTTCCGGGGGTAATTTCCTTCTCTTTTCTGCTTTTTCGGTAACGGATGATACCGATCACGGCGGAAACGGTCGCCACCGTTTCGTACACCACACCCGAGAT
>JAZRFS010000167.1:0-5183 GCA_045643765.1 Eubacteriales bacterium | reverse complement strand
GGATGAATGAGAGCAAAGTCCATCTTCTGGTAACCGGTGTACTCGATGAGCGCTGCTTGCAGTGCATCAAAGATCGCATTGGTTACGGCAAAGCTGGTCGTGCCCTGGCAGTTGTATTTGTCGCACTCCTTGGTGACCTTCATGGCAAGCACGATGTCGGCCTGGGTGGCGAGAGGGGACTCCATATTTTCGGTGACACCGATGACGATGGCACCCTTTTCCTTGCACACGTCAAGGATGGTGAGAAGCTCGTCGGTCTTGCCGCCTCGGGAAACGAGGAGCATGACGTCGTCTTTCTTCATGTAGCCAAGACCGCCGTGTACAGCCTCTGCGGGAGAGATGAAATGCGCGGGGCGCTCGGCACAGCACATCAGGTGTGCGAAGTGGCGGCAAGCGATGCCGGAGTGACCGCAACCGGAGGAAGCGATGCGCTCTGCCTTGGCAAGAGCCTCAACGGCCTTTCTCATCTGCTCGCGGTCAAGGACCTTGGCGGTTTCCAGAATGGACTCCGCCTCGATCTTGAAGGCGTCAAACGCCTGGTTGAGAGCGTTTTCCATCATTTGCCGTGTACCTCATCCCAGGTCTTGCGCAGAGCCCACAGCATCTCCTCGGCAGCTGCCTCGGGATCTGCGGCCTTCATCACGCCGCTGGTGCAGCCGGTAGCCTGTGCGCCGGCGCGAATGACGTTTGCCACGTCATCGGGACCGGAAATGCCGGCACCCTGAAGAACCATAATGTCGGGGTTGATCTTGCGAACAGCCTCGATGGTGTCGCGTACATAGCCCATATCGCTTGCTACGCCCGTGCCGATCAGCTCGGTGGGCTCAGCTACGATGAGGTTGGGAGCAAGCTCTGCGATCTGGCGGATCTCCTCCACGCTGTCAGCGCAGACGATGGTGGCAAGACCGACCTCGTCAGCTCTTGCGATGGTTGCCTTGATCTCCTCAAGGGTCAGCTTCTTCTCGGCGTGGTTGAGCATAACGCCAACGGCGCCTGCCTCCTTCACGGACTCGGGAAGAACCGAGCCAAGACCGCGACCGGGCACAAGAGCGTCCATATGCTGTGCATAAACGTGAACGCGCTCGGTGTTCTCAGCAAGCAGGCGGATGTCTGCGTACTGGGGGGTGATGATCACGTCAAGGTCATACTTGCCGGCGATCTTGTCCACTGCTTTTGCGTGCTTCAGCATTCTCTCGCCCCACATAAAGCACTTGGGGCCGATTTCGAAATACGGAGCTCTGATTTTGTAATTCTTGTACATATCTATCTCCTTGGGAAATAAAATTTGTTTACACGTTCAGGGTGGCGTCGGTGCGCTCGTAGCGCGCGTACGCCTCGGTGTAGTCGTTGCCGGCGGGCGCATAGGTGCCCTTGGTCTTGACAACAGCCTTTGCGGCATCCGCGATAGAGGGGTACAGTCCTACGCCCACGGCGGCGAAGATTGCGCAGCCAAGGCACGCGGTCTCACCCTCGGCAAGACCCTGCAGGGTTCTGCCTGTGACGTCCGCTTTGATCTGTGCCCACAACGGGCTTGCGGCGCCGCCGCCCGTGATGCGGATCTCGTTCACCTTTTCCGCACCCACGTAGGAGAGGTTCTGCTTCAAGGTGTAGGCAACTGCCTCCATAATGGCGCGAGCGAAATGCGCGCGGGTGTGGGACAGCGTGACACCGGTGAAGGACGCGGTGGCGTTCGGGTTGTACTTGGGCATCGTCGAGCCGCAGAAGTAGGGGAGCATCGTCAGCCCCTCGCAGCCTGCGGGGATCTTGGCAGCCAGCTCGTCCAGCTCGCGGAAGGAATAGTTCTCTGCAAAGTTGTTGCGGAACCACTTGAGAGCCATGCCGGCGGTAGAGGACCACAGAATGAGGCAATACTTGCCGTTGATGGCGTGCAGGTGGCAGGGAATGATGCTGTCGGGATTGTAGGGGGGCATCTTGTCGGTCATCACGCAGATGGCCATGATGGTGCCCGTCATCTCGCTGATCAGCGTTTCGTCGGTCACGCCGCAGCCGATGGTGCCTGCGATCTGGTCAAGCGCACCGCTGACCACCGCAATGTCGCCGCACTTGCCCACCACGCTTGCGCTCGGTGCGATACGGGGGAGCTGGCTTTCGGTGATGCCGATAAAGTCGAGCATCTCTTGCCACCAAACGTTCTTGGTGACGTCCATATAGATCGTAGAGGATTGGATAGTCGGCTCGGTGACGAACTCGCCGCACAGGTTGTACAGCACCCAGTCCTCCAGCATGAAGATCTTTTCCGTTGCGGCAAAGATCTCCGGCTTGTTGTTTTTAAACCAAAGCAGCTTGGATGCAGGCCAGCCGGCGGTGATCTCGGGCTGACCCGTGACCTCGTACACCAGCTTGTTGCCAAACTTTTCCTTGATCGCCTCCGCTTCGGCTACGGCGCGGTTGTCAAGCCACACCACGGCGGGGCAAAGGGCTTTTCCGTCTTTGTCGGTCAGGATCAGCGTTTCGCCCTGCGTGTCCACGGAAAGGGCGTCGATCTTGCCGCACTCGGCCTCCAGCTCGGCGATCACGCGGCGGCACATCACGATGTATTCGTCGGCGTTGAATTCGATAAAGCCGGTCTCGGCGTCGGTATCCAGCGTGTAGTCCACAGAGCGCACGGCAAGGCGCTTGCCGGTGCCGTCGAACACGGCTGCCTTCAGGGACGTGGTACCGATGTCAATGCCGAGAAATTTATAGCTTTCGGGTGTTTTCATGGCGAAAAACCCTCCTTTTTTACTTAAATTATGTCGGACGGATAAATTATACCATATTTTAGGTGTCAAGTCAAGAGAAAACGCGGTTTTTGTGCAAAAATCTCGGCACTCTTGCCACTTTCGTGCAAAATGCAAAAAACGAGGACTTCTATCAAGGGAAATCCTCGTTTTTTTATACCGTTTTTGGGGATTTTTAAGAATTTGGGGGTTCTTTTTTCTCGCGAGGTGTTCTCTTGGAGGGGACCTTGACATCCGAGAAGAGCACTGCCGCCAGGATCAGCGAAGCGCCGATCACCAGATTGTAGCGCAGCACGTCCTGCCCCAGCAGCACGGACACCACGGCAGAGATCACGGCGGCGAAGGGGCTGACGATCGCGACCACGGTAGGATCCGTTTTGACGGTTGCCAGGTTTTTGAGCAGCCAGCAAAGTCCGATGGACACAAGCCCGAACGCCGAGGCAAGCAGCAACAGCGTAAAATCAAAGGTGAAGAGGATTGGCTCTGCGACGGTGCCTCCGAGCACAAGAAAATTCAATCCGATCGTGCTCAGGATCGAGGTCAAAAAATACACGCCCATGTGCACGACCATATACAGTGACATATTCAGTCCCTTGCCAAACACGCCCGTCAGAGCCACACAGGCACCGAGCATCAAGCCCGCGATGGCGCATAGTACGTCGCCAAAGGCGAGCGAAACGGGGCCTGCTGTACCAACGCCACAAAGAATGAAGCAGCCGCCAAGGCAAAGCACTGCCGAGATCGCCTGCGGCAGTGTAGGGCGCTTTTTGATGAGGATAAACAGTATGATCGGTACCACCACGCAGGAAAGATGCTCCAGAAATGCATAATTCGCGGGTGTGGTGTACTGTAATCCGATTTTTTGTAAGAGACACGCTACTGAATTGAGGGCGCTGATCGGTGCTGCAACCTTGAAATAACGAACGCTCAGATGCCGTAATTTTTTGGCATTGAGCGCAAGCAAAAGCAGAAAGGATACGCCCGTGCCGATGGCGGTGAGCATCGAAGCGGAATAATAACGGTAAAAATAAGACATAATGACGGGGTCAAGTCCCCAGACGACCACGACGAAAAGCAGCGCCAGATAATAAGGACGTTTGCCGACGAATATGAGCTTTTTCAAGGTGCGATACCCCCCTTTCTTTTTTTGCTGTATGGTGATGTACGGGGGAATTCTACCACAACGCTTGACTTTTGGGAAGCAAAGCTTTATAATAGGGGTATGAAAAACATTCACAACGAGGTGAGCGATGGATACGATGAAGATCAGGGCAGTGCTGGCTGCTGCCAGATATGGAAGTCTTTCAAGGGCGGCACAGGATTTTTCCTATACGCCTTCGGCACTTTCGCACCTGCTCGCGTCCTTTGAAGAGGAGCTTGGCGTGCGCCTTTTTGAACGCTCGGCAAAAGGAGTGACGCTTTCTGCGCAAGGTGAAAGGCTGCTGCCGAAATTCGAAGAAATATTGCAGGCGGAACAGGCAATTTTTGATACCGTTCGGGCACTAAATGCAGAAAATGGGAGCGAGGTGCGCATTGCTACCTATTCTAGTATATCCAGAAACTTTCTTTCGCGTTTCTTGGCAGATTTTAAAAAAGAGCACCCCGAGATCAGGCTTTCCGTGCACGTAGCGGACGACCTTGCGGGATGGCTTGAGGCGGGGCGCGCAGACGTGATTTTTGCGGATAATATCGTGCTGCCCGATAAGGCACTCATTCCCATTGCGACAGATCGTTATTGGGCGGTCGCACCTGAGGGGGTACTCGGTAAAAAAGAAAGCGTTACGAGGGAGGAGCTTTATGAGCTGCCTCACATCTTTACGGATGACGAATACCTGCAAACGGTGTTCGAAAAGTCGCGTTTTCGCGAGCTGATCTACTTCAAATCTGAGGATGATCAGGCGGTGATCCAGATGGTGCGCGCAGGCGCAGGCGTGGCGGTGATGCCTGAGCTTGTCCTGCAGGGCAATATGCGCGGGGTGTCGCTGTTGGAGCTGGAGCCGGAGGTTACCAGAACACTCGGGTTTGCGGTGAGAAAAGGTCCCTGTCCCCTTGCTGTTACTAAGTTCGTCAAATATGTCAAATCTGCCCTGGCAAAAGAAAAATAAACAAAAAAGCCCCCAAACGGGGGCTTTTTGCATTTTTACAAGAACAATTTGCGCGTGGCACAAGAAAACACGATCCGGCGCGCGGGTGACGCCTCCAAAGAGCGAAAAAGCACCCCGATTGGTGCCACCCTTCATTCGCGCTTTGCGCGAAAATACCCGCGCCCTGTGCCTGGTGAGCAAGCTCCCCGATCTTCGGGCGGGGTAACCGAACCGGTTTCCTTGCGCGTGGCACAAGAAAACACGATCCGGCGCGCGGGTGACGCCTCCAAAGAGCGAAAAAGCACCCCGATTGGTGCCACCCTTCATTCGCGCTTTGCGCGAAAATACCCGCGCCCTG
>JAZRFS010000166.1:0-5507 GCA_045643765.1 Eubacteriales bacterium | reverse complement strand
AAGGCACCCAATCGGGTGCCTTTTTTGTCGTGGCGGAAAGGGCCTCGATGCCCTTCAGCGCCTCGGACACGGACTTTTTATCAAAGACCTTGTCCCCCGCGTAATTCGCGTGCAGCTTCGCCATTTCTCCCTTGGAGATGGTCACCGTGTCACCGGTGGATTTGCGGGAGAAGCGAATACCGTTATCCCGTGCTTTGGAAAGCAGGTCGGGGTCTGCGTCCAGTTTTCTTTTCACCTCCGCAGGTGACAAGAAAAACTCTTTAGCGTAACCCTTGATCAATCTCTCGTTTTCCGCCTCAATGGCCGCCTCGGGAGAGGAATAACTCTCTGCCGTATCCGCTCTCGCATTTTCTACCTGAAAACGCCCGTCGCCAAAATCGTACACCTTGCGACGACCGCCGGCTACGTCGTTATAGTAACCGACAAATGTAGGGGTTAATTGACCGTCTTGACGATCTGCACCACTGCGTCCGAGATCTCCGCCGTTGTGGCCCCCTCGTGTGCCGCCATCCATTGGATCAGAGCTTCCGTTTGCGCGGAACTGCTGCACACCATATCCAATGTCAGTATCATGTCCTCCCTGCTCATTCCGAACAAGTCCAATCCAATCGCCAACATTCTCAATCTTTCCCTGCTCGCTCGCTCCATCGTTTAACACCTCGTCTATGATTGCAATATTTTCCCTTTCAAGATCAATATGAAGTTCCTGCGTTATAGTAACAGAACCATCATCATTAAAAATAAAAGGATAAAAGTAATTTCCCGAAAAAACTCGACCGTGTGTTCTGCTGGAATCGAGCTTGCCATCCCCCGACTTAATTGCATGAGAGATAGCTGCCAATTCCTGATCCGATAAATACAGTTTGGTATAGTCCACATTGATCGCACCGCTGAAATTACGGATCAAAAAATCCGTGCCCGCTTTTTCGTCAATCGTTGTTCTTCTATTATACCTCACCTCGCCGCTTTCGTCAACGCTTTCGGTGCCATTTTCCTCGCTAACGTGCATCTTTTCGGAATTCATGCGCGTTACCTCGTCTACGGCATAGCTCACGCCTGCATTTTGCAACGCTTTGCGGAACAATTCCTCGGTACGGCGCAGCCTCTTTTCTGATCAGATTTTACCAAATAAAGAGGATTTATTACTATCATTTTATCAATCAGTATGTTATAATACGGTTATAAAATGAAGGAGAAGATTTTTCATGAAAAAACTGACCTACAAAGAATATTTTAACAAGGTTTACGGCTGTCTGATCGGCAAAACCGTTATCGGCACGCTCGGCGCGCCCTTCGAGGGCATTAAGATGCCGCTTGAGCTGGAGTTTTCGGAGGAAATGATCAACACCATGCTCCCCAACGACGACCTTGACCTTCAGGTGCTTTGGCTGGACGCCGTTGAGCAGCACGGTGAGGATTTCACCTCCTATGATCTGCTCAAGCGCTTCAACGAGCGTTGCCCCTACGATCCGGGCGAGTATTGCGTGATGAGAAAGAACTTCCGCCGCGGCGTATACCCTCCTCTTTCCGGAAAATTCTCTAACGATTTCTATATCGAGGGTATGGGCTGCCCCATTCGCTCGGAGGTGTGGGCTTGCCTTTCCCCCCTCAACGTGCGAAGAGCTGTGAATTTCTCCACGCGCGACGGTGTTCTTGACCATGCAGGCGAGAGCGTGTACGCCGAAAACTTCTTCGTGGCGCTAGAGGCAGCGGCGTTCTTTGAGTCGGATCTGCACAAGCTGATCGAGGCAGGGCTTCGCTACGTGCCCGAAAAGTGCCGCTTCCGCACGCTTGACGAGGACGTGGTGGCGCTTTGCGACCGTTACGACGATGAAAAGATCATTCTGCGCAAGATCCTGAAAAAATACGGGCATCTTGACTGCACCAACCTCTATGAGAATATCGGCATCACGCTGCTCGCGCTCCTCAAGGGCGAGGGCGACATGATCAAGACGGGTATGATGGCGCTGAACTGCGGCTTTGATACCGACTGCACCTGCGCCACGGCAGGCGCGATCCTCGGTCTTATCGCAGGCGCGGATCAGATCAAGGAGCGCTACGGCTGGGATAACATCACCTACGTGCTTGGCGTGGATTGCCCCCGCCGCAGCGACAAGGTCATCGACCTTGCCGAGGACATCGCCCTGCTCGGTGCACATCTGTCGGGCGGCGCGATCACCGATGCCCCCGAAAAGAAGTTTGATTTCAAGCCCTACTTCTACCCCCTCACCTTTGAGGTGGAATATGAGAATGACGATCCCACCTTCTCCCCCGAGAAAAGCTGCAAGTTCACGCTGAAGGCAAAGAACCACGCCATGGAAACGGTCAGCGCCTCCTTCAAAATGGTCGGCGCGTATATGGACGAGCGCTTTGACCTTTGTGTGGGTGCGGGCGAGACTGTCAGCAAGTCTTTTGAGGCAAAGATGCCTGCGGACGAGAAGATCATCCACGACACCAATATGGTGACGGTCAGCTACGACTATAAGGGCGAGGAAAAGTCCTTTGAGTTCGGCATCGTGGGTGCGATGCCCTGGAAGGTGATCGGCCCCATCTGGCGCACCGATCCCATCTGCACCACCGAGATGCTGATCGAGGCGGACATGAAGTACGGCAATATCATAAAGAAGGTGGCTGCATCCTATGACGGCAACCGCTATGACATCACGAGAAGATTTCACCTCAATTTCGCCATCGACACCGAGAGCGAATATATGAGCCACGATGCGTGCTTTGCACCGTTTGACGCGAGCGACCTTTCCACCAAGTACGAAGAGGCCGTGTTCTACCAATCCGAGGACAGCATCCGCTTCTCCGACTTGTGCGGTCTGCGCGGCCCCGCGGTCATCTATCTGGCACGCGAGGTGGTCTGCCCCGAGGACAGAAGCGTGAACCTGATGATCGGTCATTCCGCCCCCTTCGCGCTTTGGGTCAACGGCGAAAAGCTTGCCGAGAGAAAAACGTGCGACGCGTTTGATTTTGAGAACGTGCATCTTGCCGACATTCCGCTGAAGAAGGGCGTGAATAAGATCCTCTTCCGCTTGACGCAGGTCAACGACGACGCCAAGTACTCCATCACCCTCTCGCGCAAGATTTCCTGCGGCATTCACTACACCGATCTGGCGGCGGTGGATCCCAAATTCTTCTAAAAATGCAAAAAAAGCACCCCAACGGGTGCTTTTTTTCGTGACTGAGGAACTATCTTTTGCGATACACCGAGGGGGACTTCCCCGTGCTATTTTTGAAAAAGCGACTAAACGTATAGACGTCGGTAAAATGCAAGTATTCTGCGATCTCGGCAACGGAGCGCTTCGTTTCCAACAAAAGCTTTTTGGCATACGCCAGGCGCTTCTCTTTATAATATTGCATAACGTTTACGCCATAGCTGCGCTTAAACAGGCGCATCATGGTGAATTTGTTCAAATGAAACTGTGCGGCAAGTCCGTCCAAGGAAAGCAATGACGAAAAATTACCATCCAGATAAGAGCGGATCATTGCCGCCTCCCCCAAACCGTGCCCGCGCTTTTCCTCCTCGCAAAACTGCAAGTACAGCAGGTGCAGCAACGAAAGCATCTCCGCCTTGCAGCGCAAAACGTAACCGCGCTCCTTTTTTTGAAAAGCATCGATCACGGCAAAAAAATGCTTTTGAAATGCCTCCTTATCCGAGGGATGAAATATACACGGGATCTTCATATCTGCCAACACGTCTGCTGCGATCAATTCCCTTTCGTGCGGCTCCATCGCGGCAAGCGGTTGAAAGGAAACGAAACGCGCGGGGCTTTTTTTCGCATCATATACAGCATCAAAGTGAATGTGCGGTTGCACAAAATCTACACCCGGCTCGCTTTTCAATGCGTGCGGCACACCCGGTGAAAAAAGCACAACGTCGCCGCATTCACACCGATAGCTTTTACCATTTACCAAAAGGCAGCAAGCACCGCCCTGCACCAGGATCAGCTCGTAATCAAAGATCACGCGCTCACGGATCTCAAAAGGTGCGCGCAGGGTGGAATACATCGCAACACGCACGAATGGGGATAATTCTTCCAGCACCAAAGCTCCCTCCTTGTCAACAAATGCTAAAACAAACAGCAAAAAATGTCATTGAATTTCAGTGAAGTTCGTGAGATAATTATATCACAAAGCTCAAGGAGGTGTCAATAAATGTTAGAAAATCTATCTAAACTGAAACATTGGGACTGCCGTGCGATCACGGCGGAAAATCCTACGGGTGAGCGCGGCAAGGGCGGTATGGCGATCCCCTCCGAGCGCTCTGCGGCCAGAAAGCTCGGACAGGGCTGGAAGGTGCGCCCCTGCATCAACATTCACGCGGGCGAGACCGTAGAGATCGCAAATTTCCACGGACAGGGTGCGATCAAACACATCTGGATGACCGAAATGCGCCGCATTCCCCGCACGCTGATCCTGCGTATCTACTGGGCCGGGTGCGAGGTCCCCTCTGTCGAGGTGCCGCTGCAGGACTTTTTCGCCAACACGGATCCGCGCTATTTCTCGCAGCTCTCCTCTCTTGCCGTATGCGTAAATCCCGACAGCGGCTATAACTGCTATTGGGATATGCCCTTTTACAAGTCCTTCCGCATCACCGTGGAAAACGTGGACGAAAAGGACGTGACGCTTTTCTATCAGATCGATTTCGCGCTGTATGAGCTGGAGGAGGGGCTTGGCTACTTCCACGCACAGTTCCGTCGCAGTAACCCCGTCCCCCGTGGCCAGGTGCACACCATCCTGGACGGTGTCGAGGGTCCCGGTCAGTACGTCGGCACCTACATCTTCTGGGGTAGCAACGCCGAGGGCTGGTGGGGCGAGGGTGAGGTCAAGATGTACGTAGATGGTGACACGGACTTCCCCACGATCTGCGGCACGGGCGTCGAGGACTATTTCGGCGGCGCATGGTGCTATGAGGTCAAGGGCGAGTATCGCGAATACACCACCCCTTACACCGGCTTGAAGATCCACCGTCCCGACGGCAGGATGTACCATTCCCAGTCGCGCTTCGGACAGTACCGTTGGCATGTGAGCGACCCCGTTTGCTTCCAGAAGGACTTGCGCATCACCGTGCAAGCGCTTGGCTGGGGCGAAAACGGCTATCGCCGCCTTCTGGACGACGTGACCTCGGTGGCGTACTGGTACCAGGCAAAGCCCTTGCAAAAGCAGTATCCTCTGCCGAGCGGCGAGGATTTCCTGCTGGATAGCTGAGTTAAAAACAGACACGGGGCGCTCCCAATGGGAGCGCCCCGTGTTTGTTTGTATGGAAATTAAGCCTCGATCGCGTAAACGCTGACCTGCTTCTTATCCTTGGTCTTCTGCTCGAACTTAACCTTGCCCTCGATCAGAGCGAACAGGGTGTCGTCCTTGCCGATGCCAACATTGTTGCCGGGATGAATGGCAGTGCCTCTCTGGCGAACAATGATGCTGCCGGCAGTAACGGTCTGGCCGTCTGCTGCCTTAACACCAAGACGCTTGGACTCGCTATCGCGGCCGTTCTTGGT
>JAZRFS010000165.1:0-2939 GCA_045643765.1 Eubacteriales bacterium | reverse complement strand
TCTCACGGGAAAGGGCGTAAGTATCGCAAAGACCGAACACGCAGGTCGTGCCCTTGCAGGAAACGATGGGGCGCACGCGAGGACCGGTGCCGCCCACCAGCAAGCCGTGCTTGGCGAGCTCGCGGCAGAAGGGCTGGATATTTTCAAAGGAGATGCCCTGCACCTCCACGGTCTGGCGGGTGGTGAAGGCGACCTCGCCCTTGCCATAGCGGCGGGCGGCGTCGGCGATGGCGTACATTTCGTCCGCGGTGATCTTGCCGTTACGCGTGATCACGCGCGCGTTAAAGCAATCGGAAGTGGTCTTGTCACGTAAAAAACCAAGCCCCTTGACCTTTTGGACGTCAGCGGCGGGGACGGTGCAGACAGGATAGATGGAAGGATCGTACTTCATAGCGGTAGCTCCTTTCGGGTGCTTGATATTGTCAACATTTTTATTATAACACTTCGGCAAAGGGATGTCAAGGAGGCAATCGGATACCAAAAAAGAATAAATATTCACGAAATATACGAAAAATATGCATAAAAAACATACGGGATGCAAAAAAATGAAAAAATCTGGATTTATTTTATAAAAAGGGGTTGACAACGGGAGTTTTGTCGTGTATAATTGTTTGCGTTGAAATAAATTCGTTGCATATTTATGCGAGGAGGTTGCATCATGAACAAGAAAGACATTAAAAAAGTAGTTTTGGCATATTCCGGCGGCTTGGATACGTCCATCATCATTCCGTGGCTGAAGGAAAACTACAACAACTGTGAGGTCATCGCCGTTTCCGGTAACGTGGGCCAGGCTGACGAGCTGGAGGGCCTGGAGGAAAAGGCTATCAAGACCGGCGCTTCCAAGTGCTACGTGCTTGATCTGACCGACGATTACGTGGATAACTACATCATTCCCTGCGTAAAGGCAGGCGCGATTTACGAGGAATATCTGCTTGGTACCAGCCACGCCCGTCCCTGCATCGCAAAGGCGCTGGTCGACATCGCGCTCAAGGAGGGTGCCGATGCCATCGCGCACGGCTGCACCGGTAAGGGCAACGACCAGGTTCGTTTCGAGCTGACCATCAAGCGCTTCGCTCCCGATATGCCCATCATCGCTCCCTGGCGTGAGTGGGATATCAAATCCCGTGAGGAGGAGATCGACTACGCAGAGGCACACAACGTACCCCTGAAGATCAACCGTGAGACCAACTACTCCAAGGACAAGAACCTCTGGCACCTGTCCCACGAGGGTCTGGATCTTGAGGATACCGGCAACGAGCCCAAGTACGAGAAGCCCGGCTTCCTTGAAATGGGCGTTTCCCCCATCAATGCTCCCGACGCTCCCACCTACATCGAGCTGGAGTTCGAGCAGGGCAAGCCCGTTGCACTCAACGGTCAGAAGATGTCCGCAAAGAACATCATCCTCGCGCTCAACAAGCTGGGCGGCG
Source organism: Eubacteriales bacterium (assembly GCA_045643765.1). Lineage (GTDB taxonomy): Bacteria > Bacillota > Clostridia > Oscillospirales > CAG-272 > Firm-07. The sequence goes on along the minus strand of JAZRFS010000165.1, from coordinate 1,512 downwards.
AGAACGGCATCGGTCTGCTTGACATCGTGGAGAACCGTCTTGTCGGCATGAAGTGTCGCGGCGTGTACGAAACGCCCGGTGGAGCGGTCCTTTACAAGGCGCACAGCGTGCTGGAAACGCTCTGCCTTGACAAGTACACCATGCACGAGAAGCAGAAGCTGGCTGTCACCTACGGTGAGCTGGTCTACAACGGTCAGTGGTTCACCCCCTTGCGCGAGGCACTTGCCGCATTCGTGGACAAGACCCAGGAGCGCGTGAGCGGTAAGGTTCGCCTGAAGCTGTACAAGGGCAACATGATCAACGCAGGTGCCTGGAGCCCCTACACGCTTTACAGCGAGGAGATCGCCACCTTCGGCGAGAGCAACTACAACCAGAAGGACGCTGAGGGCTTTATCAACCTCTTCGGTCTGCCGATCCAGGTGCAGGCAATGTCCGACATGGGTAAACTCAAATAAGAAATAAGTAAAGGGCCGCCGCGTCCGTAAGATCGCGGCGGCCTATGGTAGTTTTTAGGAGAACAGCAATGGCAAAAATGTGGGCAGGCAGAACGGCGGGCGAGACCAGCCGTCTGGCAGACGATTTCAATTCCTCGATCCATTTTGACAGCAGAATGTACGCCGAGGACATCAAGGGCAGCATGGCGCACGCCGCGATGCTTGGCGCGAAGAATATCATCACGAAGGCCGAGGCGGACGTGCTGATCGAGGGGCTTGCAGGCATCCTTGCAGACCTTGATAGCGGCAAACTGGAATTTGATATGAGCGCAGAGGATATTCATATGTTCGTAGAGCAGGTGCTGACCGAGCGACTTGGCGACGTGGGTAAGAAGCTGCACACGGCAAGAAGCCGTAACGATCAGGTGGCACTGGATCTGCGTATGTATCTGCGCGGCGAGCTTGATGAGATCGTGAAGCTGGTAAAGAAGCTGATCGGTGCGGTCACGGCAAAGGCCGAGGAATACGCTGACGTGATCCTGCCCGGCTACACGCATCTGCAGCGCGCACAGCCGATCTTGTTCGGACATCATCTGATGGCTTATGCGATGATGCTCTTGCGCGATGTGGATCGTCTTGCCGATTGCCGCAAGAGAATGAACTATTCTCCCATCGGCTGCTGCGCACTCGCGGGTACCACCTATGACACCGACCGCCACTTTGAGGCCGATCGTCTTGGCTTTGACGGCATCTGCCGCAATAGTTTGGACGGCGTTTCCGACCGCGATTTCGCGCTGGAGATGCTTTCCGCCCTCTCGGTTTTGATGATGCATCTTTCCCGCTTCTCTGAGGAGATCATTCTTTGGTGCAGCTGGGAGTTCAAGTTCGTCGAGCTTTCCGATGCCTACACTACGGGCTCGTCCATTATGCCGCAGAAGAAGAACCCCGACATGGCGGAGCTGGTACGCGGCAAGACGGGTCGTGTGTACGGCGACCTGATGGCGCTGCCCACCACCCTGAAGGGTATTCCGCTTGCCTACAACAAGGATATGCAGGAGGACAAGGAGAGCATTTTCGA
>JAZRFS010000164.1:0-1946 GCA_045643765.1 Eubacteriales bacterium | reverse complement strand
GTGGTGCTGCTGCTTTACAAGCACCTTTCCACGGCGCTTCGCAAAGCAGGTTTTTTGCCGCGCAAGAGCTTCTCGCAGCCGCAGGCAGCCGAAGCAGCGGGCGCTGTCTTAGCAAAGCCCTCGCGCTGGCGCATTATCGGTGTTAGCGTGGCGGCAGTTGTGTTGATTACGGGCTCGCTTCTGATTATTTTCCTGGTTCTTGGCGGTAACATTGGCTTTGGCAAGTGATTTTTAATCGAAAAATAAGAAAAACTACGTAAAAAGGAGGGAATTCCGATGGGCGCTATGATCTCTGCAATTGAAAATTTCCTGACAAATACGCTTGGTGCGCATTTCGGTGTGATCATCTGCTCGATGATCCCGATCATTGAGCTGCGCGGCGGTATTCCGCTTGGTATGGCATTGGGACTTCCGTGGTGGCAGAGCTTTTTGTTCGCCGTGATCGGGAATATGATCCCCGTACCCTTTATCCTGCTTTTCATCAACAAATTGATCGGTTGGATGAGCCGCAGCAAGGTGAAGTTTTTCAACAAAATTGGCAATTGGCTGATCCGCAAGGCAGAAAAAAATCGCGGAAAGATTGAAAAATACTCCTTCTTCGGTGTGTGCCTTTTCGTGGCGGTGCCTTTGCCCGTAACGGGCGCGTGGACGGGCTCTCTCGTGGCATCTACCATCGGTATGAAGTTCTGGAAGGCGCTACTTTCCTGCTTCCTCGGTGTCCTGATCGCGGCTACGGTCGTGACCTTGATCTCCTACGGAGCGCTTGCCGCATTCAGCTTTCTTCTGTAAGTTTTTTCGACAAACCCCTTGCAATTGCAAGGGGTTTGTGTTATACTATATAAGTCATCAAGAGTGGTGGAGAGACTGGCTCTGTGAAACCACGGCAACCTGCCCGCGCGGTAAGGTGCTAATTCCCGAGAGATGAGCAATTTTGATGAGCTCCCCCTCGGTATCGAGGGGATTTTTCTTTGTTGGAGGTTAAAAATGGAACAAAAGAGAGTACTGTTTACATCCGAGTCGGTGACGGAAGGACATCCCGACAAAATTTCCGATAAGATTTCCGATGCGATCCTGGACGCGATGCTCGCACAGGACCCCATGTCCCGCGTGGCTTGCGAGACCTTCTGCACCACGGGTATGGTCTGCGTCATGGGTGAGATCACCACAGAGGCATACGTGGATATTCAGAGTATCGTGCGCGAAACCGTGCGCGAGATCGGCTATGACCGTGCCAAGTACGGCTTTGACTGCGACAGCTGCGCCGTGCTGAATTCGATCCACGAGCAGTCTCCCGACATCGCAATGGGCGTTGACAAGGCGCTTGAGGCGAAGGAGGGCGAAATGACCGACGCGCTGGACACCGGTGCCGGTGACCAGGGTATGATGTTCGGCTACGCCTGCAACGAAACCCCCGAGCTGATGCCGCTTCCCATTTCTCTTGCTCACAAGCTGGCGCTGCGCCTCACGGCCGTGCGCAAGGACGGCACGCTCAATTATCTGCGTCCCGACGGCAAGACGCAGGTCACCGTTGAATACGTGGACGACAAGCCCGTACGCGTGGACACCGTGGTTATTTCCACCCAGCACGCACCCGAGGCAACGCCCGAGCAGATCCGCCGCGATATGATCGAGCTTGTCATCAAGCCCACCATCTCCGCAGATCTTCTGGACGACAAGACCAAGATCTTTGTGAACCCCACCGGACGCTTTGTCGTAGGCGGTCCTGCCGGCGATACCGGTCTTACCGGCCGTAAGATCATCGTTGATACCTACGGCGGCTATGCCCGTCACGGCGGCGGTGCTTTCTCGGGTAAGGATCCCACCAAGGTGGACAGATCTGCTTCCTACGCCGCCCGTTACATCGCCAAGAACATTGTGGCCGCCGGTCTGGCCTCCCGTTGTGAGGTGCAGGTGGCTTACGCCATCGGTGTGGCTCGTCCCGTGTC
>JAZRFS010000163.1:0-14543 GCA_045643765.1 Eubacteriales bacterium | reverse complement strand
GCCACCTTGTTTTTAACAATCTTGCACTTAACGTGGTTGCCGTAAATATCGTTGCCGTTCTTCAGCTGCTCGGTCTTTCGCACGTCGATACGCACAGAGGCGTAGAACTTGAGTGCGCGGCCGCCCGTGGTGGTTTCGGGATTGCCGTACATCACGCCGCCCTTTTCGCGCAGCTGGTTGATGAAGATCACCACTGCGTTGCTCTTGGAGATGGCGGCGGAAAGCTTACGCATTGCCTGGGACATCAGGCGCGCCTGCACGCCAACCTGAGACTGACCCATATCGCCCTCGATCTCCTGACGGGGCACAAGCGCCGCCACCGAGTCGATGACCACAACGTCCACGGCACCCGAGCGCACCAATGCCTCGGTAATATCCAGCGCGTCCTCGCCGCAATCGGGCTGGGAAACAAGCAGGTTGTTGATATCCACGCCAAGCGCCTTGGCGTACACGGGATCCAGCGCGTGCTCGGCGTCAATAAACGCCGCCTGACCGCCCGTCTTCTGTACCTCGGCAACGATGTGAAGCGCCACGGTGGTCTTACCGGAGGATTCCGGACCAAAAATCTCGATAATTCTGCCGCGCGGCACACCGCCGATACCCAGCGCCATATCCAGGGAAAGCGAGCCGGTATGTACCGCCTGCACCTCCATATGCGTATTCTCGCCCAGCTTCATCACAGTGCCCGCGCCAAAATCGCGCTCCAGCTGCTTGAGAGCAGTTTCCAGCGCCTTCTTGCGCTCGCTTGCATCAACGCCGGTGGGAACAACAGTTTTCTTCGTAGTTGCCTTGGTAGCCATAGTAAAATCCTCCGTTTGTTTTCCTGATGGCATCATTATACACCTTTTTCGGGCGTTTGTCAATATACTTTTTCCAAAAACGGAAAAATATTTTCATCCACACCTTTGCAAAATTCGCGCAATACTTTTATTTTTCCTATTAAGACGTAAAACAAGAAATAAAAAACCCGCCACGAGGCGGGTTTTTTTGTTTTGCTTACTGCAGGAACAGCTTCTTGAAAAGCAGCACCCACACAAGGTCAAGCCAACCGAATGCGATACCTGCGGGAAGGGTAACCAGCACGCAGACTGCCAGGCGGAGCAGACCGCCCTTCTTCATCCAGGTCGTCCATCTGACCACAAGCTCGGTCACCCAGTTCACAACGGGGATGAGCAGGAGCAGAATTTGTACCAAACGGCTTTGTTTGTTAAACCAAGTCATTTCTATGTACCTCCTAATAGAATGTACTTTTATTATAGCATATTTACAAATTTTGCACATAGCTTCTTCACAATATTTACACATTGTTCACATTTCGGATATCCAAAATCAAAGATAAAATATCCGAAAACCGCTTGCATTTGCGCGCGTATATTGATATAATGAATACAATGCAGAGAGAAGGAGGGCTTTTGCCTTGAAGAACTGGATCAAACGTGACTTTTTCCGTACGCTGGTCGACCAGCATATTCCGAACATTGAGGGCGCTTTCGAGCAATTCGATGCCGACGTTTACGCCGACAATATGAAAAAGACCGGCGCCACCGCCTCCTACGTGGCTGCCGCCAGCTGCCTTGGCCTTTGCACCTTCCCCACGAACGTGGGTATCCGCCACAACATCACCAAGACGCGCGACATCTTCGGTGAGACCGTCAAGGCCTGCCGCGCACGCGGTCTGGACGTCATCGGCTATATGAACTCCTGGGGCACGTTCGTTTGCGACGCGCACCCCGAGTGGAACGTGCGCAACAGCGAGGGTGGCTCGATGCGCGACAACACGCGCTACGGCAACCCCTGCGTGAACAACGAGGAATTCCGCAACTACATCTGCGGCGTCGCAGGCGAGATCGTGAAGAATTACGACATTCAGGGCCTTTGGATCGACATGACGGGCATCTGGATGCCCGTGTGCTTCTGCGAGAGCTGCAAGAAGAAGTATTTTGAAAAGACCGGACGTGAGCTGCCCCGCAAGGTGGACCTCAACGATCCCGCCTTTATGGAATACTTTGCATTCAAGCGCGCCAGCGTAGCCGAATATCAGCGCCGCATTCGCGAGACCGCGCTTGCCATCAAGCCGAACATCACCGTCACCTTCCAGAGCGCACTGATCAAGAACCCCTTCTTCTACGGTCAGGGCGCGGAATTCTGCGCCGAGTGCGACTACCTCTCCGGCGACTTCCACGCCGACCTCGGTCTTTATGACGGCAACGTGATCGCACGTATGTACCAGAAGCTCTCCAACACCCTGCCCTACGAGTACATGATCGCGCGTTGCGCAGGCACGCTGGAGTACCACACGATGTACAAGCCCTTCGGTGAGATGGAAATGACGGGCTTCTCCGCCCTGATGAACCAAGGCGCATTCATGCTGATCGACGCCATCGACCCTGCAGGCACGCTCAACGGCGATTACTACGAGCGCGTCGCCACGGTCTCCCAAAAGCTCGCGCCCTATATCCCCTACATCAACTATGAGGACAAGGCACTGCGCGAGGTCGCGGTCTACTTCAACTTCGAGGCGTGTGCCGAGCACGAGCAAAACGGCCTGCCCATCGACAAGATGAAATCCCGTACCCTGTTCAAGCGCTGCGGCAAGATCGACAAGGCGCTCGGTCGCGCACATCTGGACTATGACGTCATCACCAAGAAAAACCTTGCCGAGCTTGGCAACTACAAGGTGCTGATCCTTTCCTCGCTGGAAGCACTCTCCGAACAGGAATGCGACGCCATCCGCGAGTACGTGAGAAACGGCGGCTGTGTATACGCCAGCGGCTACACCTCGATCCGCGATGACAAGGGCAACTATAAAAACAACTTCATGCTCGCCGACGTGTTCGGCGTAGACTACGAGGGCATCTTCGACGTTGACCCCTGCTACATCGCGCCCACGGGCGAAAACCCCGCGCTGTTCGGTCTTTACAGCACCAAATATCCGCACATGCTCAAGGAAAAATTCATCAAGGCAAAGGCGAGCGCAGGCAAGACGCTGGCAACGACCACACTGCCCTACAGCTGTCCCGAGAATTACTTGAACTTCGCCTCCGCGATCAGCGATCCGCCCATGTTCATGACCGAGAACGTTGCCGTGCAGGAGAACACCTTCGGCAAGGGACGTGCCATCTGGATCGCAGGCAAGCCCGAGGATAACGAGGTACACGATAACACCAAGCTGTTCACCGATCTGGTGCTTCATCTGCTTGGCACCCCTGCGCTTGTCACCGACGCACCCGAATGCGTGCGCCATAGCGTATATCAGAGCGGCGACGTGCAAAAGCTCTACCTGCTCAACCAGCAGCTGATCTACCCGCCCATCAAAATTCACGGTATGACCGTAACGCTGAATATGGGCGACAAGAAGGTGCAAAAGGTCACCTCCGCCACGGGCGAGGAGGTCAATTGGGCGCAGAACGGTGCGACTTTGACCATCACGACCGACCTTGAGGTTTCCAAGCTGCTTTTGATCGAGTAAAAGGACAACACCGGAATGAAGGAATTTTTAAGCTGCAAGCCGACGGTATTTGTCATCGGCACGGAATACGAGATCGTGCTGCACCTGAACGCCTTCGGTATTTGCTTCCTCAAGGTCGGCGACGCGCTGTATTACGAGGAGAATTCGGGCGTGCTCCCCTCCGAGCGCACCGTGCTGAAGATCCGCGTACCGCAAGATGCCCTGGATGCGGCAAAGGCGTACGAGGTCATCTTCCGCGAAACCGAGGAGCGCAAGCGCTACTGGTCGGTGTTTTTCCCACCCGTATCGCAGAAATTTGCGTTCAAGCCCCTTGAAAAGACCGATGACATTCGCCTGTACTACATCTCCGACGTACACGGCTGCTTTGATCAGGCAAAGGCGGCTTCCGCCTATTGGGGCGAGCAGACCGACCTGTTCGTATTCAACGGTGATATGGCAGAGCCGATGGCTGAGCAGAATTATCGGCGCGTTCTGCGCTTTATGGGCGAGGTAACGGGCGGTGAGATCCCCGCCGTTTGCGCGCGCGGCAACCACGACACGCGCGGCCGCCTTGCCGAAGCGTATACCGACCATTTCCCCTCAAATGGCAAAAAGACCTATTACACCTTCGAGCTGGGCGCGCTTCGTGGCATCGTGTTGGATTTCGGTGAGGATAAGCTGGACACCTCCTTGGAATACGACAGCTCCAAGGACACGCCCGTGGAGTATCTCGGCATCAACCGCTTCCACGCGTATCGCGCGCAGGAGCTGGAGTTTTTGAAGAAGATCCCGACGCGCACGGACAAGCCGACGCTGATCGTCACGCACGTTTGCCCTGCGATGGTCACCAAAGAGGTGGGGGGCGAGTTTGACATCGACCGCGAGCTTTACACCGCGATCTCTGCCGAGCTTGACCGCATCGCGCCCTCGCTGATGCTTTGCGGACATTACCACACCCCGTTTTTGGTCACCTCCGAGGATGCGCGCAACCTCAATCCGCACGCCTATCCCATCGTGATGGGCGCGAACCGCGTGCCGACAAGCGACGCGCACGAGCATTTCGGCGGCACGGCCGTACACCTCAAGGGCAAGACCGCCGCGATCGCCTTCACCGACGAAACCCACACCGTGTGGAAAAAATTCACCTTAGATATTTAATCAAACCAAAAAAGGACAGAGCGTTGCTCTGTCCTTTTTTGGTTGAAAAGTTATACCGTTACGGCACTTTTAGTCCTTATAATAGTCCAGCATCATCAAAATAAATCTGCCGTTCGCGCTGACGTTCGGGCTCCACGGGACATAGTAGGGATCGTTGTCCGCATAGCGCTCGATCATATAATACTCATCGGTCATCGAATACTTTTGCATCGCCTCAAAGCACTCGCGCGCCCACTCCTGCTCGCCAAGCCTTTGATAGATACGGAACCAATAGCTGTCGCTCACCGTGGTGTACCAGATGTGCGTGTTTCCGTCGCGGTAGGGCTGACGGGCGTGCAACCCCTTTTCCGCAAGCCCGTTGCGCACCAACCAGTTGCGCGCTTTATAAAGAAGCGCGGGCTCGTCAATGATCTCATAGGCAAACACGCCCTGCAGCAAATACGGATAAAAGTTGTCCAAAAGGGGCTTGTCGTTGCCGCTTGGTGCGAGGGGGATGCGCAGTTCGTCGCCGCCCTCGGCTTCCTTTACGAAGCGCGAAAAGATCTCCCACACACGCGCGCGGTAGGCGTGATACTCCTGCCGGACAGCGCCCGCCTCGGCCTCCCCGAAGCGCTCCGCCGCACGCGCCAGCTGCTTCAAGGCAAAGAGTGCCCAAACGTCGGCGTTCGTCCAATGCTGAAACACGGTGGGGCTGTCACACCCGCGCCGTGCGGGAAAGATACCTTCAATCTCGTCCGTACCGCGGGGCGCGCGGCGCTGACGCTTTACCCACTCAAAGGTCAGATATGCTTTATCGCGATAGCGTTGCCAATAGTCGGTATCTCCCTTTTGAAGGGCGCGCGTGGCAAGCGAATAAAGCGAACAGACCGTAACGGATGCCCAATGCTCACCCACCGTGTCGATCTCACCGTCGGGCAGCTGCATCTTGTCAAAATAAAAGGAGATCACCTCGTCCAGGTATTCGTCATACGCGCCGATCTCGCCGAGCGCCTCCAGCGCAGGCTTCGCGTCCCACGGCCAGATCAGGCGCTGCAGACCGCCCTGACGAAGCACAAGCGCCTCCTCCCCCTTGAAGTGGCAGAAATTCTGTAGGATCTGTACGGTGAGATTTTGCACCGTACGCAGTCGATCTGGGTGATTTCCGATACCGTTTGGCAGCTTATTCAGTTTTTCAAGCTCCCCTTGCCAAAAAGCAACGGTCTTTTTCTTCTCGTCCTCATAGTCAAATGCGCGCGCCTCGCCCTTACCCAAAGAGAAGGTCGCGACAAGCTCCTCCCCCGCACCAAGCGAGAGCGGCAACCACAAAACACCCTTTTCGGCGTCAAACGTGGCGGGCACGTCACAAGTAAGGAAGTATTCCCCGTCCCGCACGATACCGTTTTGCATCGCAAACGTGGGAGTATGCTGCATAAATGCGACAAGCTCGGGATCGTAGGAAATATATCCGTCGGGGGAGCCGTAGGCAAGCGACTTTTCCTTGCCGCGGCGCAGGACAAGCCCCACGGCGTGCGTGGCGCGATAGGGGGCGTTGTTTTTCACGCGCACCTGAAAAAAGCAGGTGGGCTTGCGCTCAATATTACAAAACGCCTCCAGCTCCACCGAAAAGCCGCCGTACTCGTGCGCGATGCCGTGCACGGGGGTACCGTCCTCAGGCAGAAGGTTCGTGACCTCCTCAAACTTAAAGGGCGTGCAATATTTTTGGGGATTGCGCGAGTGGCAAAGCCACACGGCAACGCTTTCCAGCGCCGCATAGCTGGAGGCGTCCACCCCCTTCTCATTCTCGCCGAACAGAATTTTCCCCTCCGCCCAAAGCGTCACGATGCGCTCCGCGCGCGGCGGATGCAGGTATCTTCTCGTCGTTTTCGGTCTTTGCCAGCTCGGTTTTGCCATCGTTTCCACCTCTTACACAGGTTTTCTTTATTTTATCACCTTCTCTTGTACGCTGTCAAGAAAAAATTGCGATCTTGGCAAAATAATGCCAAAAGCACGCGAAAGCAAAATGCTTTCGCGTGCTTTTTGTTCAGCAGAAGCATGGTGCTTCTTAGTTCGGCACACCTGCGGTGCAAAGCGCCAAATAGCCCACGCCGTTGACCACGGAGGCCAGCGGATCGGCATTTTCGTCAGCGTCAAGGCGCAGACGTTCCTCCTCCAGCTCCTCGATCTTATCGATCTCGCCGGCAAGGTACATCTCAAGGCGCATTTTGGCGGTATCAAAGCGCGCGAGCATGCCGCCGTAGCGCTGATCGTTGTTCTCCCAGCCAAGGGGCTTGTAATAGGTCATCCACTCCGTGCGGTGCGCCACGCGCAACGCCTGCAGCTTCTTGATGATCACGTCGCACTCCGCAAGACAAGCGGCAAGCGCTTCCCTGTCGTGCGCATCATACGCACTCTTCAGACGAACACCGAAATCCGCCTTGTTTTCAAACAGCTCGGAAAGCTTCAGGATCACGTCAAACGCGGGGGTAAATTCGCCCTTGTTTTTTGCCGCCTCGCGCAAGCGCGCGCTCGTTTTTTCATAATAAGGAAGCGTAGGTGCGATCGCCTTGATATGCGCGTCCGCAAGTCCCAGCAAGGGATCGTTATAAAACAGCATTCTCGTCACGCCGCGATGCGTGCTGTGCGGATAGGCAGGCAGCTCGCACGCCATAAAATCGTCGTAAGAAACAGCGCAGGCGTTCTCAAAGGTTTCCCTCACGTCCGTCTCCTCGCGTGCGCCCTTATATTCATAAGAGGCATACCACGCAAGACCTGCAAGCGAGAGCATCATCTGCCCCTGACAGCCGCCGCTGTGCCAGATCGTGGTCAAAATTTCGCGCACGCCCCCCTTGCGGCAGGCCTCCAGCGCGGGATAAGTATTCATCAGGGATCTGCGGAACTGGGGGCAATAGCCGTCCCAGAGCCACACCGCACCGGCAAACATCACGTTCTCGCCGAAGTGCTTCTTATGCTTTTCGATGTTAACGGCGTAAAACTCCTCGCTCGGGCGGTAGTAGTCCCAGAACACCTGCTGTACGCCCTTCGGCACAAGTGCAGCGATCTCGTCGGTCATCACCACGTCGGGGTGATAATCGTAATAGCCGGGGATATTCTTGCCGGCAAAGCGGAAGAACATATCGCTCCACATCATCGGCGCAAATCCGTGCGCCAGCGCCATATCCGTGACCTTATTGAGGTGCTCCAGATAAATATCGTGCCCCACGCGGTAGCCGTTTTTCTTCAGATACGCGCCAAGCCCCAGATCCATCGTTTCATCAAGTCCCAGATGGATGCGGCGGGAGGTGAAGCATTCCTTGCAGGTTTTCAGCATATCCTCGATCAGCGCATAGGTCGCGTCCGCGCCCGCGAGCATCACGCTAGCGGTGTCCTTGTACGCGCCGGCGGCCTTCCAACGCAGATGCGTATTCAGGTGTCCCAGCGTCTGAATGCAGGGGATCAGCTCGATGCCAAGTGTGGCGGCATAGGCGTCCAGTTCCTTCAACTCCGCCTTGGTGTAGCGGCCCCGCATATGACCGAAATAGGGGCGTCCCTCGATCTCGTAGGTGTCCTCGGTATACAGCATATAGCCGTTGAGGCCCATCAGCGCCATTTTGCGCAGCATCAGCTTTACACTGTCTACCTTCAGCACCGCGTTACGGGATACGTCCGCCATCGCGCCGTTGAAGGTAAAGATCGGATTTTCCGATACCGTCCCCTTACTAATTCCCTTTTTCAGCCAAGCGCAAAGCGTGGCAAGGCCGCGGAAAAAGCGTGCTTTTCCGCCGCCGTAGGTGATCTCGGCGGTCTTTTCTTCAAGTGTCACGCAAAGCGTATTTTCCTCGGTCTCTTTTACCGAAACGGTGCAATCCGCGCCCTCGCGCACGACCTTGATGCCAAGCTCGTCCGCGATCAGCGCAATCCCCGCCTCCAGTGCGGCGGCATTCTCAAAGCGAAGCTTCATTTTTTCTTCCTCTTATCTGCAAAACTTGTCCACGTAGCCGTCGATGGCCTCGGCAACGATCTTTTCCGCGGTTTCGCGATCGTAAAGCTCCTTGACGTCGGTCTGCTTGTTTTCCAGCTGCTTGTAGACCTTGAAGAAGTGCATGATTTCATCGAAAACGTGCGGGGGAAGCTCGTCAATCGAGCGGATATTGTTGTAGGAGGGATCGGAGAACGGAATGGCGATAATCTTATCGTCAATGTGTCCGTCGTCCAGCATTCGCATCACACCGATGGGGTAAACGCGCACCAAGGTCATCGGGTAGATCGGCTCGTTGCAAAGCACCAGAACGTCCAAGGGGTCACCGTCATCGGCAAAGGTGCGCGGAATGAAGCCATAGTTTGCGGGATAGTGCGTGGAGGTATACAGCACGCGATCCAGGCGCAAAAGTCCCGTGTATTTGTCCAGCTCGTACTTACAATGGCTGCCCTTGGGGATCTCGATCACGGCAGAAAAGTCCGTCGCGGTAACCTGCTTGGGGTCCATATCATGCCAAATATTCATAATGTTCTCCTTTATTTGATAAACTCAAACTCAAAATCGTAGATATGCACGGTGTGCCCGTCGGTACAGCCCTTCTCCTCCAGCATCTTGATAACGCCGCCCTTGATGAGCGAGCGCTGGAAGTAGGTGAGCGACTCGTAGCTGTCCAGATTGGTACGACCAAGCAGATCGTAAAGCCACTTGCCCTCGACGTAAAAATCGTCGTTCTCGCGGCGCACGGTGGTCTCGTCGGCACTCTCCTCTGCCTCTACGGTCACGTCCAGCTCGGTTTCGAAAATGGTAAGCGGAGGCAGCTCGGCAAGACGGCGTGCCACGTGCTGCACCACTTCCTTCAAACCCTCGCCCGTGGCGGCGGAGATGAAGAACAGCTCCCAACCGTTCTCCTCCACAAACTTTTTAAACGCCTCCACGTCCACCACTTCCTCGTCCAGCATATCACACTTGTTGGCAAGCACGATCTGCGGGCGGGTGGCAAGCTGCTCGCTGTATCTTTCCAGCTCGCGGTTGATGGCACGGATATCCTCGATGGGATCGCGCCCCTCAGAGGCGGAAATGTCCACCACGTGCAGAAGAAGTCTGCAACGCTCCACGTGGCGCAGGAACGCGTGACCAAGTCCCGCGCCGTCTGCGGCTCCCTCGATAAGCCCGGGAATGTCGGCGGCAACAAAGCCGCTCTCACCGCCCGTAGAAACCACGCCGAGATTGGGCGAGAGGGTGGTAAAGTGGTACGCCGCGATCTTCGGGCGCGCCGAGCTGATGCGGGAAAGGATCGAGGATTTACCCACGCTGGGCATACCCACAAGTCCCACGTCAGCCAGCATCTTGAGCTCCAGGATCAGCTCGCGCTCCTCGCCCTTGGTGCCCTGCTTTGCAAACATCGGCACCTGACGGGTGGGCGTGGCGAAATGGCGGTTACCAAAGCCGCCTCTGCCACCGCGGCAGCAGACAAAGGGCTGATCGTCCGACATATCCTTGATGATCTTGCCGGTTTCGGCATCGCGGATCAGCGTCCCCTCGGGTACGAGGATCTCTACGTCCGCAGCGGTCGCGCCGTGAAATTTTTCCGGCATACCGTTGCCGCCGTTCTTGGCAACGAACTTGCGGTGGTCGCGGAAGAAAAGAAGCGTCGTCGCCCCCTTGTCCACGCGGAACACGATGTTGCCGCCGTGACCGCCGTCACCGCCGTCGGGACCGCCCTTGGCGACGTATTTTTCACGACGGAAGGACACGGCACCGTTGCCACCGTCCCCCGCCTTTACGTAGATTTTCGTTTTGTCAATGATACGCTCAGCGTCACGCATTGGGAACCTCCTCTCCCTTCTCTCTGATGATCAGCTTGATGGGTGTGCCGCGGAAGCCGAAGGTTTCGCGCAAGCAGTTTTCAATATAGCGCTGATAGGAATAATGGAACAGCTCTGCATTGTTGCAGAAGATCACGAACGTGGGGGGCGCGGTGCGGATCTGCGTCATATAGTAGATCTTCAGGCGTCTGCCCTTATCCGACGGGGGCTGCACGCGTGTGGTGGCGTCACCCAGCACGTCGTTGAGCATACCCGTGGACACGCGCATCTGGCTCTGGTTGTACACGTAGCAGATGTGCTCGAAAATATTCGTCACGCGCTGCCCCGTCTTGGCGGATACGAAAATGAGCGGCGCGTATTGCATATATGCCAGTGCCTCGTATACGTCCTTGGTGTAAGAGTTGGTGGTGGTATTGTCCTTTTCAATGGTATCCCACTTATTGACCAGAATAATACACGCCTTGCCCGCCTCGTGTGCGATGCCCGCGATGCGCTCGTCCTGCTCGGTCACGCCCTCGTTGGCGTCGACCATGATCAGGCACACGTCCGCGCGCTCTACCGCCATATGGGCGCGAAGCACGCTGTATTTTTCGATCTTATCGTCGATCTTGGACTGGCGGCGAATGCCCGCCGTGTCGATGAAGGTAAACTTGCCGTACTCGTTTTCCATATAGGTATCCACCGCATCGCGCGTGGTGCCCGCAATGTTGGAAACGATCAGACGGTTGCTGCCCACCAGTCGGTTGATCATCGAGGATTTGCCTGCGTTGGGCTTGCCGATCACGGCGACCTTGATGCTGTCGTCCTCCTCCTCGCTCTCATCCTCGGGGGGCAGATGCGCCAGCACCGCGTCCAGTACGTCACCCGTGCCGGAGCCGTGCACCGAGGAAACGGCGATGGGACCCTCGTCAAAGCCAAGCTCGTAGAACTCGTAGAACTCCATAGGCTCCTGACCGATGCGGTCGCACTTGTTGACCGCCAGGATCACGGGCTTCAGGCTCTTTTTCAGCATGATCGCCACATCGCGGTCGGCGGCGGTAAGTCCTGTGCGCACGTCGCAAAGGAAGATGATGACGTCCGCGCTCTCCACGGCGATCTCCGCCTGGAATTTCATCTGGGAAAGGATGATGTCGTCGGTCTTGGGCTCGATACCGCCCGTGTCAATGAGCGTCAGCTTTCTGCCGCACCACTCGCACTCGCCGTAGATACGGTCGCGCGTTACACCGGGAACGTCCTCCACAATGGAGCGGCGCTCGCCGATCAATTTATTGAAAAACGTGCTTTTTCCCACGTTGGGACGGCCCACGATAGCCACAACAGGTTTTGCCATATTCACACCCTACCTTTCGTCAATTCTCACAGCCAAGCAGTGCCGCAACAAGTGCCGCACCCTCGTTTCTCACAGCCCTAACAGGCACCTTCAATGTTTTTTCCATTTCCGCAGGTGTCATCCCGCAAAGGAACAGATCCCCCTCGGCACGCAGCATCGTGGCAGGATACAGCACCTCGTCGCCAAGCTCGCGCCCCGCGAGCTGCTCGCACACGTCCTTGCCCGTCAAGAGGCCCGCTACCGTAATTTCGGGGCCGAAGAAGTTGTTTTCGATCGTCACGACCTCGCCCTCAAATTCGGGCACGCGCGCAGCAAGCATCTGCACGAGTGTGCGCAGCATCGGCGCAGCCGCCTTGCCCGTGACGATTGTCACGCGGCGATGCTTCATCCCGTCTGCGGGAAGATACTCGTCCAAAAAGTCCATCTCTGCGGCAAATTCCTCGTACAGCGAGCGCAGCATACCCACGCCGTTTTCGATCTGCTCATAGTCGCCGTAGTAGCGCTCCTCGGGAAGCGGCAGCTCCGCCTTGAGGTAGAACTCGTCCGCGCAGCAGAAGATGCGATCACCAAGCTCCTTTTCGCACGCGTCACCAAAAGCGTTCACCTGCGCGATGACCGCGCGGCACTCCTCTTTGGTAAAGGGCGAGAGGGGATACAATCCGTCGCGGAATTTCGTCAACCCCGCAGGCACCACCGACACACTGGAAAGCGACGGATGCAGCGCCTTCAAATCGCGCATCGAGCGCGTCAGCTCCTCCCCATCGTTCACACCGCGGCAAAGCACGATCTGCCCGCAGATGCGGATGTTCGCCTCGGCAAGGCGGTTGAGATAGGAAAGCACCTTGCCCGCGCGCCCATTCTTCATCATCTCGCAGCGCAGCGCGGGATTGGTGGTATGCACCGACACGTTCACGGGGGAGATGTGCATCTTGATGATGCGGTCAATGTCCTTGTCGCCAAGGTTTGTGAGCGTGATGTAGTTGCCGTGCAGGAAGGAAAGGCGCGCATCGTCATCCTTGAAGTAAAGCGACGGGCGCAAGCCCTTCGGCAGCTGATCAATAAAGCAGAAGATGCACTTGTTGGCGCAGCAATGCTTCTTGTCCATCAAGGGCGTTTCAAAGGAAAGCCCGATATCGTCATATTCTTCTTTTGCGATCGTGACCTCATACGGTGCACCGTCTCTTGTGAGCGCAAGCATGACGCGGCGCTCGGTGAGATAAAAGCGATAATCCAGCACGTCCGTGATCTCGTTTTGGTTGATGGAAACCAGTATGTCATCTGCCAGCACGCCTGCGCGCGCGGCACGGCTACCTTGTTCCACCTGTGTGATCTTGACCATACGCTCACCTCCTTTTGGGCATAGTTGTGCATTATAGGATATTCTATCCTATAAGTATACCATAAAAACGCGTGTTTGTCAAAACATTTTCTTCCCGCGCGGCGCGCGACACGCGAGGTTGTGCAAAAAGTACAATTTGCAAAGGCCGTTTTTGATTTTCTTTCACGAAGTTCACAACGCGCGCTTGACAACGCGGCTTTTTTCTGCTATACTGTGAATACAGCAAGGGGAAAGTGCCTTGCGAAATCTGAAAGGGGTGAGTCCGATGCACAGCGAAACCGCAGAAACCCAATACCAATGCTATGCCCGTGATCTCACCGTAGCCATTTTCTAAAAGCTACTCGTACATCGGGCAAAGCGCCGCGATGTGTTTTTTGTTATCACGCCGCTTGGCAGACGCAAACGCGTCCAATCATCTGCCACCTCGCGCGGGACAGATCCATTCCGAATGGATCGAGCGAAATGCTTGGCAACCCCGAAACGCGAAGGATCACACCCAAGCCGCGCACCTATTTTGAAATATACACACGGGCATAGCAAAAGCGCATCGGAATGTAAACTCCGATGCGCTTACCTTTTTGAAAGGAGGACGGGATGAAACGCTTATTTGCTTTACTGCTTTGCATCGCGATGCTTTTTGCCATCGGTTGCCAAAATGAAGAAGCGCCACCCGAGGGTGAGTGGGGCGAGTTTACCACCGAGGACGGCTACGTGCAAAACACGCTCATCACCGCGGTGCTGCACACCAAGGAGCTGGTTGCCCCCATCGCCGAGCTTTCCTATACACTCTATGACAACACCGACTTCGGCATCGTCAGCGATTACTACACCAACACAAACGACGAGCGCACCCACCGTTTGGAGATATACGAGGGCGGCGAATGGAAGGAAGCACCGTACGGCGGTAGCGACATGACAGATGTGGGGCGCCGCTACGTTCCGGATGCCGATCCTGCGGCACACCGTCAATTTGATTACAAAATGAAATTCAAAATGGTCGGTGAAGATAGCGAGATCCTATACCGCCCATTGCAGCCAGGCTCCTACCGTTTGATCGTGTCTTATATCCTGAACACAGATGTGCCGGATATCGAAATTCCCGAGGGCGAGCATGCAGCGCTGCTCTATTTTACCGTCACGGGCGAATCAACCGCCCCGGATCTGAGCGACCGCTACTACGCCGACGGATTCTGGCAAAGCAAGAACGTATCCGCCACGTTTGTCAGCGCTGAAAACGATTCGCTTCATTTTGATTTCTGCGTGCAGAATAATGGCGCGAAACGCCTGGTTGTTCCCGGGAATTCCATCAAAAACCATTCCGCAAACAACTACACGGTTTCTCAACGTGCGCGCTTGAAATATCTGGGAGAAGGCGTCACCACGGAAAGCCAGCGCACCTGGCGCCAGTATTTCCCTGCAGAGGATTCCTACGTCCTGCCCGGGGATACGTTCCGTCTTCCCTTCCATTCCACGGAGGACGACGCCCC
>JAZRFS010000162.1:0-16203 GCA_045643765.1 Eubacteriales bacterium | reverse complement strand
TGCTCACCGATGGGCCCCTGCTCACCGATGGGCCCCTGCTCACCGATGGGCCCCTGCTCACCGATAGGGCCTTGCTCGCCGATGGGACCTTGCTCACCGATAGGGCCTTGCTCGCCAATGGGTCCCTGCTCACCGATAGGGCCTTGCGGACCAACAGGACCACGGGGACCCTCTGCTCCACGAGGACCTTCCGCTCCGCGGGGACCCTCTGTGCCTCGCGGTCCTACAGGACCGCGAGGTCCGATCTCACCTTGAGTGCCTTGCTCACCGATAGGACCCTGTTCGCCAATGGGACCTTGCTCGCCAATAGGACCCCGAGGACCCATCGGTCCCTGAGGTCCAGCAGGACCCTGAGGACCCATCGTTCCACGCGGTCCAACGGGACCGCGTGGACCTTCTTCACCCGGCGCGCCTTGCGGACCCCGAGGACCGGGAACGCCCATCGGACCGCGCGGACCGCGAGGGCCGCGCTCACCCACCAGCAAATTCACACAGCACTCCTCGCACCTTTTTCCGGGCGCGCGATCTCTGCCGTTATCAAAGCAATCGTTGTTTGCCATACTATCCTCCTTTTGAACGGGCGGTAACGCGCCCGTCATTCCCATCTTATGCGCGGAGGAATTTCGGTGTTTTGCTTGACATCACATCTTCTTTGTGATAGAATTTGTTTGATGTGAATTCGAAAGGGGAAACCGCTGTGGATATTACAAAATTAGATCGGAATTTTGCGGTGCAGACCGAGATCGATCGCACAGGGCTGTGCTTTTTTGACGTAGAGGAAGCGCCCTTTCGTGTGTACGGTACCAAAATGGTAGACGGCCGTTATCGCCGCATGTCCGAGGCGGTCGCCCATGCCACGAACAACGGCGTGCGCGAGATGCACACCCATACGGCGGGGGCGCGCGTGCGCTTCGTGACGGACAGTCCGCGCATCGCCATTCGTGTGGTGATCGACGATTTTCTTTTGCAGCCGCGCACCTCGGTTTGTGGCTCGGCTTCTCTTGACGTATATCTGGACGGGGAGTATTGCAACACCTTCATTCCGCCGCACGATCCGCTTGCCGTGAAAAACGGATACGAGAGCGTGATCGAAACGCATCTTACGAAAAAAGCGGAGGTTCTGATCCATTTTCCGCTTTTCGCCAACGTGACGCGGCTTTTCGTGGGCGTGGAAGAGGGTAGCGCCGTGGAAGCCGCCGCGGAATATACGCTCACGAAGCCCGTTGTCTGCTACGGCTCCTCCATCACGCACGGCGCGTGTGCTTCGCGTCCCGGCAACTGCTATGAAAATATCCTTGCCCGTATGCTGGATTGCGATTTTCTCAATCTCGGCTTTTCGGGCAGCGCCTGTGGCGAGGACGCGATCGCCACGTATATCGCGACGCTGGATATGTCCGCCTTCGTGCTGGATTACGACCACAATTCCCCCTCACCTGCAAGTCTTTCCAGACACCACGAGCGTTTTTTCAAGATCGTTCGCGAAGCGCAGCCGACGCTGCCGATCCTGATGCTTTCCCGCCCTCAGCCGCGCCCGAACGCAGAGGAGCGCGAGCGCCTTGCCGTGGTGCGCGCCACCTATGAGAACGCGCTGGCGGCAGGGGACAAAAACGTGTATTTTATCCCCGGCACGGAGCTGATGTGGGAAATGAAAAACGAGGGACTTGTGGACAACGTCCACCCCAACGATGCAGGATTTCTCAACATGGCGCGCGTCATCGCGCCCGTGCTTAGAAAAATGCTTTTTCTTTGAAAAGGAAGGAAAAAAGATGGAGCTTACCAAGATCGACAAAAATTTTGCGGTGCAGAGCACGATTGACCGCACGGGACTTTGCTTTTATGACGTAGAGGAAGCACCCTTTCGCGTGTATGGCGTGAAAATGCTGGACGGGCGCTATCGCCGCCTGCCCGAGGAGGTGGCACGCGCCACCAATGAGGGGGTGCATCTGCTACACGCCAACACCGCGGGTGGCCGCGTACGATTTGTGACGGATAGCCCCCGCATTGCCATTCACGCCTCAATGGACGGGCTGGAGCAAAGCGTGCATTTTGCCTTTACGGGCAAGGCGGGATTTGACGTCTATCAAAACGGCGTGTATCGCAAGACCTTTATCCCCCCCGTGGATAAGAAGGAGGGCTTTGAAAGCGTGATCGAAACGCGCCTTACGGAAAAAGCGGAGATCCTTATTCATTTCCCGCTTTATGCAAACGTGAAGCACCTTTACATCGGCATTGAGGAGGGAAGCGTGCTGGAGGCCGCCACGGAATACGCCATTACCACCCCCGTGGTCTACTACGGCTCCTCGATCACACAGGGCGGCTGCGCCAGCCGTCCCGGCAATGCGTATCAGAATATTCAGTCGCGCTTGCTTGATTTCGACCATATCAACCTCGGCTTTTCGGGCAACGCCAAGGCGGAGGACGCGATCATTGATTATATCAACGGGCTGGAGATGTCCGCATTCGTATATGATTACGACCACAACGCCCCCACGCCCGAGTATCTTGCCGAAACGCACGAGCGCATGTTTAAACGCATCCGCGCGGCTCACCCCGACTTGCCCATTCTGATGCTTTCCCGTCCGCAGCCCTCACGCCTCAATCCCGATGACAACAGACGTCACGCCATCGTGCAGCGCACCTATGAAAATGCTGTCGCAGCAGGAGATCAGAACGTGTATTTCATCCCCGGCTACACGCTGATGGAGGGCGTGGAAAACGAAGGCTTGGTGGATGCCTGCCACCCCAACGATGCGGGCTTTGTCAGTATGGCGCGTGCGATGCTGCCCGCGCTGAAAAAAATGCTTTCGCTTTCTTGAATTTTATAAAAAAACGTGCGCCGCTTCTATTTTGGAGAAGCGGCGCATATCATTTTGTTGATAATTTACACGCAGATTAAACAAATGAACAAAATAAGAACAAAAAAAGAACAAATTTCATCGAAAAACTTGACAAGTGTGTCGAACTGTGCTAAACTGTAACAAACGGGGCGTTGCTCTGTTTAATATATGAAGGAGGATTTTTCTTATGAAAAAGATCAAACTCGTTCTTTTGGCAGTCGTTTTGTTGACCACGGTGCTGCTCTTGGCTTCTTGCGGCGCATCGTCCTTTGCTGATCTTGTAGACAGAGAGTATACGCCCGTTGATTATTACCCTGCCTACACGCAGAATGCTGCCGTATCCGCTCTGACAGATATGACCGCAGGCACCGGCGCCGGCGATCTGAAGCTGTTCACCAAGTATGACACAGAGAAAGAGACTACCAAGTATATAGTTTACGATGTAGCCAACGATCAGGTCGTTTGGCAGGATGAGGAGGAAAAGTCTGAAACTCCTACCTCCAGAAGCACGACCACATACAGTGTGTCCATTAACTGGTTCGATGAGGGTGTTTATTTCACGGTAAATACCACCAACACCGTTGTGACGCTGGAGGACAGTGTTCCCGTTAAGACCGATGTAAGCAAGTCTACCGCCGTTTGGGCATGGAACGGCTCCGCTTACGCCGAGCTTGTGAAGGTTGACGAGCCCCGCGGCACCGTTAAAGTTACGCAGGACCTGCTCTATTTCGAGGGCAAGGTTTACCGCGAGGATGCACAGACCAAGGCAGTTGCTTATGCGTTCGATTACTCCACACTGGCAACCTTCCCCACGCTGAACTACTCTACCGATAACTATTATGTTACCGTTAATGCCGGTATCTTTGTTACTTACGACAAGGATATGAAGCAAATTTCCGCTTTCCAGCTTCCCTCTTACGCAGAAAGCGAGGCAAGCATCGTGCTTGGCGACAAGCTCTTCATTCAGTACTTTGTGGCTGAAGATATCTACAGCGAAAATTACACCATTTTCTTTGACTCCTACGAGAAGTATACCCTTTACACCGTTCTGGTCGACCTTGAGACCACTAAGGTCAAGGAGCTGAAGAGCGAATATCTGGTGGAGGATGACGAGCTGCTCAGCACCAGCGACAGTTGGACCGAGGAGTTCGGTCTCGCTGCTGTAGAAAAGGAAGTCCTTGCCCTGGTACCGGTTGCTAAGATCGAGAACAAGCGCATTGACGAATCCGCTATGGCTACAGAATGGGCGATCATCGACGAGAAGGGCGATATCACCGTTCTGGAGGTTCCCACCACGATACCCGTTGCGAGCTTCTACCTTGTTGCCAAGGATACATGGATGCTTCAGACGGTTGACGGGCGCGTCTACATTGTAAACGGTGAAGGCGAGATCACAACCGAAATCGACTATAGCAAGGTTGGACAATATGAGTGCGCGAATTACTTCGCTGCCAATGGTAAGCTGTATGATGTGGGCTTCAACGAGGTTTACGACTACCAGGCCGATAAGCTGACCATCGTCAGAGCTACTCGCAAGGCGTTCATGTTCACCAATGCTGACGGCGAGCTGATCATTTACGCAAACGGTCAGAAGACCACGCTTATCAACAAGGATGCTGCTAAGGACGGTAAGCGCATTTACAGCGACGTCTACTCCTCTTCTTACTCCGGTTACTTTGTGATCGTGGATACCACTGATGCTGCGAATACCAAGTACGAGATCTACAATGTTGAGGGCAAGCTGATCAAGACTGTGGATCAGACCACCACCTTCAACATCTCCGCCGTTGCTTCCGCAAAGGACGGTGCTGTGCGTCTTGTGAAGATTACGACCTGGGCTGAGGGCGCTGAGAAGGCTACTGCCACCTACTACCGCTTCAGCTAAGCAAATATCCGTGACAACGGATCATTCCTACAAGGATCCCACGCAGAAATGCGTGGGATCCTTTTGCAATAAAAAATCACTCACGGTCAATCCGTGAGTGATTTTTGCTTTTTGTAATTAAATATCGGCGTCCTTGGCGTATTCGCTACCATGCTCGGCAATGAATACCTTTCGCTCTGCCAGATTGTCGCCCATGAGTACGTCGAACATATACTCGGTGCGCTCTGCGTCGGCAGGGGTAACGGAAACCAGACGTCTGGTGGCGGGGTGCATCGTCGTCAGCGACATCATGTCGGGATCGTTCTCACCAAGACCCTTGGAGCGCTGCAGGGAATACTTTTTACCCCTTGCCTCCAGATCCTTGATGATCTCGGCTTTTTCAAATTCATTGTAGGCAAACAGGATGTCATCCTTGGTCGTGATCTCAAACAAAGGCGACTCTGCGATATAGACCTTGCGCTCCTGCAGAAGCGTGGGCATCAGACGGTAGAACAGCGTTAGCAGCAGCGTGCGGATCTGGAAGCCGTCCTCGTCGGCATCGGTACAGATGATGATCTTCGACCAGTTGAGCTTATTGATATCAAATTTGTTCAGATCACCCTTGATCTTGGCATCGATCTCCACGCCGCAGCCGATCACGCGCAGAAGGTCTGTGATGATCTCGCTTTTGAAGATGCGGTCGTAGGTGGCCTTCATACAGTTCAGCGTCTTACCGCGCACGGGGATGATGGCCTGATATTCGGCGTCACGCGCCTTTTTACACGAGGAAAGCGCCGAATCGCCCTCCACGATATACAGCTCGCGGATATCGGGATCCTTGGAACGGCACCCCACGAATTTTTCCACGCGGTTGTTGATGTCGATCGAGCCCGTGAGCTTCTTTTTCAGGTTCAGCTTCGTGGCCTCGGCGTGCTCGCGGCTGCGCTTGTTGACAAGCACCTGGTTGGCAAAGATCTCTGCTTCCAGGGGGTGCTCGACAAGGTAGTGCGTCAGCTGCTCCTGCAGGAAGCTGTTCAGTGCTTCAAAAATGAAGGAGTTGGTAATCGCCTTTTTCGTCTGGTTTTCGTAGGAGGTGATCGTAGAAAAGCTGTTGATCACCAAGAGCAGACAGTCGGATACGTCCACAAACGTGATCTGCTTTTCGCCCTTGTTGTATTTTCCCTTGTCCTTGAGATAGTTGTGCAGTACCGTCACAAACGCGGTCTTTACAGCGCGATCGGGGGAACCGCCGTATTCCAGAAAACTGGAGTTGTGGAAGTATTCCTGCGTGGGAAGCGTGTTGGAGACACAGAAAGAAACGTCAGCCTTTAGCTTGTAGTCCTCCTTGTCGCCACGGTCGCGACCGATGGTTTCCGGCATGTGCCAGAGCACGGGCTCAGTGCGCGCACTTCCCGCCGCCTTTTCCAGCACGTAATCCGAAATGCCGTGCTCGTAAAGGAATTTTTCCTCGGAGAATTTGCCCTTTTCTTCTTCAACGCGAAGCACGAAGGAGATGCCGGGATTGACCACCGCCTGGCGGTGCATCGTGTCACGGAAAAACTCGTGCGGGATGTTGATGTCGGTAAAGACCGCAAGGCCGGGACGCCAGCGGACCACGGTGCCGCGGCGGCGCTCCTTTTTTTCCAAGGGGCGAGAGACAAGCTCGCTTGCCGGGTTGCCCTTTTTGAAGGAGATGCTGTGCACCTGCTCGCCGTCATAAGACCACACGTCCATAAATTCCGAGGAGTATTGCGTTGCGCAAGCGCCGAGACCGTTGAGACCGAGCGAGTACTGATATGCGGCATCTTTTTTATTGTTGTTATACTTGCCACCTGCGTAGAGCTCGCAGAAAATGAGTTCCCAGTTCCAGCGATTTTCCTTGGTGTTGAAGCCAAGCGGAATGCCGCGACCACGGTCGTCTACCTCGATGGAAAGATCGCGGAAGGCGGTAACGGTGATGACGTCACCATGTCCCTCGCGTGCCTCATCCACGGAGTTGGAAAGAATTTCAAAAAAGGAATGCTTACAGCCGTCCAGGTCATCCGAGCCGAAAATCACACTGGGGCGTGTGCGCACGCGGTCCGCACCTTTTAGCGCGGTGATGACGTCATTGTCGTAAGCGGGTGTTTTTGCTTTTGCGGTCATTCTTTGCCTCCGTTCTGTCAATTTACGTACATTTTGTGTTCATTATTATAATATTATACCACATATTGTGTGCTTTGTAAAGTGCTTTATATGGGTGAAGGAAAGAATTTTTGTAAAAAATTTCCCCAAACTCTTGCACCCATTACACAAAATGGGTATAATATATTATGGATGAATTTGTTTCGTGGAGTGTGAAGCGAGATGAGAACGTCCGTTTTATCTGAAGATGTGCTGCGCCGCTATCCCGTTGCCGTGCTTGGCTTCGGGCGCGCGGGGCGTATGGTATGCGATTATCTTCTTTTTGTCGGTTGCCGTCCTACCGTGTATGAAACGGGGGAGATCTGTGAGAAGGCGAAAAGCCTTTACGCGGCAAACGGTGTGAGTTTTGTGAGAGAATTTCCCAATGAGTTCTATCAAAGCATCCTGTTTCGATCGCCCGGTATTCGCCCCGATCACCCGGCAATTGTGCGCTCGCAAGCACGCGGCGCCTACCTGACGGGAGAGGTGGATTGGTTTCTTTCGCATACGAAAGCGACCGTGATCGGCGTAACGGGCAGCGACGGGAAGACCACAACCGTCCATATGATTGAGGCTCTTTTGCGCGCCGCCGGAAAACGCGTGATTTGCGGTGGGAACAACGGCTTGCCGCTGCTCAAGCGAATGCATCTTTTGGGACGTGGGGATTTTGCTGTGGTGGAAATGTCCAGCTTTCAGCTGGCGACTGCGCCCGCCCCTGACGTGGCGGTAATTACCAATCTCTCGCCCAATCACCTCAACTGGCATAAGGATTATTTTGAGTATCTTGCCACCAAATGTCGCATTTTTCACGGCGCCTCGCGCCTGGTGCTCAGCGCCGATTGTCCCGCATCTGTGATGATCGGATGTCGCGCGCCCTTGCCGATCACCTGGCACACTGTACGTGAGGAAATGCCGTTTACCCCCGAAACGGGTGGTGTTTTTTTGACGGCAGCGGGGGAAAATATTTATCTGAACAGTGAACCAAGCGTCTGTGCAATCCCTGCCTTTCGCGATTTCGCTCTGCCGGGTGTGCACAACAGGCAGAATATGCTTGCCGCGTATGCGGCGGCTTACCCCTTTGCGGATGAGCGTGCGGTGCTTACCGTATCGCGAGAATTCCGGGGCGTGCCGCACCGCTTGCAGCGCATTGATTGCGTAGACGGTGTAACGTATATCAACAGCTCGATCGACACCTCGCCTACCCGCACGGCGGCGGCACTTTCTGCATTGGAAGCAGCACCCATCGTGATCGCCGGTGGCAGAACGAAGGGTATTCCGCTGAACGCCTTGGGGGATGCGCTTGCCGCGCACGCAAAGGCGGTGTTCCTTTACGGAGAGGCGGCATCGGAGATCTTTGGGGCACTGGGTGGCAGAGTGTATGCCGAACAATTCATATCATTCGCGGACGCATTTGCGGCCGCGTCACGTTATGCGCGCGCGGGCGACACCGTGCTATTGTCGCCCGGATGCACCGCATACGACCAATTTGAAAATTTTGAAAAACGCGGCGAGTGCTTTGCCGAGCTGGTGAAGGGCTTGTCGGAGAAAGGATAGAAAAAGTGGAGCTTCGAGAACTGATACCCGCGATGGCGGGGCTTATGAGCGTGACAGGTTACGAAACCCGGGATCACGCGGCACTTACGCCCCTTGTTGCGGACTTTGACGAGGATATGACGGATGCCGTGGGTAACCGCCTGCTCGTGCGCCGTTGCGGCAGGGAAAATGCACCCCGTATCCTCATTGATACGCATTTTGACGAGATCGGTATGCTGGTGCGCGAGATCCTGGAAAATGGATTTTTGCGCGTGGTGAACGTAGGTGGGCTGGATCTGCGCACGCTTCCTTCGGCAGAGGTCAAGATCTACGGCAAGGAGATGTTGGACGGCGTCATCGCCTCTACGCCCCCGCATCTGCAAAACGCGGACGAGGAGAAAAAGCTGTTGCCCGCGACCGAGCTTCTCATCGACACGGGGTATAGCAAGGAGGCGCTGGAGCAGATCGTGCGCATCGGCACGCCCGTCGGCTTTGCGCCGCGCTATGAATTCTTGGCGAACGACCGTCTTGTGGGCAAGGGACTTGACAACAAGGCGTGCGCCGCCTGTGCGGTGGACGCGATCCTGAACGCACCGCGCGAAGAGCTTGCAGGTGACGTGTATCTTCTTCTTTCCGTGCACGAGGAAACTGATAATATCGGCGGTGCTGCCGCCGGCGCGTTTGCCGTCGAGCCGCATTATGCGATGGTAGTGGACGTCAATCTCGGTCGCACCCCCGACACCAAGAAGTCGGAAACTGTGGTGATGGGCAAGGGCCCCTCCATCACGCGTAGCGCGATTGTGGATCGCCGTTTGACAAAAATGACAGAGGACGCCGCCACTCGCGCAGAAATTCCGTGGCAGGTGAGTGTCGCACCCATCAATACGGGTACGAATACAAGCGCGTTGCATCTGGTGAAGAACGGTATTCCCACCGTGGACGTGGGCGTGCCGCTTCGCGCGATGCACACTTATGTGGAGATGATGGATATGAAGGACGCACGCTGGCTTTCCGACCTGATCCGCGCCTTTGTGACGGACAAGCAGATTGCGGAGGTGTTCTATGAATAAGGGATTGGCACTTCTGGAAAGACTGTCGCTTTGCTTCGGCCCGACCTCGATGGAGGACGCCGTAGAGCGGGCGATCCGCGAGGAGCTTGCGGGCACGAAGGCAGAGCTTTTTACCGACCGTATGGGTAACCTGACGGCACGTCTGCCGGGTCCCGAGGGCGCGCCGCGCGTGATGCTGTCGGCACACATGGACGAGGTCGGCTTTATGATCACCGAGATCGACGCGGACGGTTTTCTGCGTTTTGACCGCGTGGGCGGCTTTGACACGCGCGTGGTTTGCGGACGCTTTGTAACCATTTGGAACGGCAAGGAATATATCCCCGGCGTGATCGCGGCGAAGGGCATCCATCTGCAGGACGCCGACGAGCGTAAGAAAATGCCCGAATTTGAAAAGATGTATATTGACATCGGCGCGGATACTCGCGAGGAAGCCGAGGCGCTTGTTTCGCTCGGCGACCTTGGCGCGTTTTCCACCCCGTTTGCCACCTTTGGCAAGGATCGCGCTTATATGCGCGGTAAAGCGCTGGACGACCGCCTTGGTTGTGCGCTTTTGATCGAAACGCTGCGCGAGATCGAAAAGAACCCGCCTGCGCTGGATCTGTGGTTCTGCTTTACCGTGCGCGAGGAGATCGGCAAATCGGGCGCACTGGTCACGGCAAACCGCGTGAAGCCCGATGCCGCGATCATTCTGGAAACCACCGCGATTGCGGATCGCCCCGACGTGGACGAGAGCAATCGCGTGGCGACTGTGGGCGAGGGCGGCGTGCTGTCGCTTCTGGACCGTTCCACGATCTATGACCGCGATATGATCAACTTTGCGCTGGACACCGCGAAGAAGGGGAATATCCCCGTGCAGCTCAAGCGCTACGTGTCGGGCGGAAACGATGCCGCACGCATTCAGCGAAGCGGGATCGGCGTGCGCTGTATGGCACTGTCTGCGCCCACGCGCTATTTGCACGCGCCCGTGTCCGTGGCGGCGGTGCGCGATTATGAGGCGATGCGCGAGCTTGTGCTTGCGATGCTGAAGGATTGGAGAGTGTAAGTATGTATCAAACGCTGAAAAAGCTGCTGCCTATGACGCCCTCGGTGTCGGGCAGAGAGAAATATATCCGCGAGGTGATCGCGGAAATGATGCGTCCGCTGGTGGACGAAATGAATACGGACGCGATGGGCAATCTGATCTGCCTGAAGCGCGGTAACGGTGAAAAGCCGCAGAAGGTGATGCTTTGCGCGCATATGGATGAGATCGGCTTCATTGTAAACTTTATTGAGGATAACGGCATGCTCCGCGTGGCGCCCATCGGCGGCATCCACTACGGCGCGTCCGCGTTCTCCGAGGTCGTCTTTGAAAACGGCACGCGCGGCGTGCTGGTGGCTGAGGCAGACGTTCCCGCTAAGGAAAGTCCCAAGGCGGAAAAGTGCGTGATCGACATCGGTGCTACCTCGCGCCGTGAAGCCGAGCGCCGCGTGAAGATCGGCGACACGTGTGCCGTTCTGCCGCACGTGACCAAGCTGACAAGCCATCGCGTGGCAGGCAGACCTCTTGACGATCGCGCGGGCTGCGCTTGCCTTGTCAAGATTGCCGAGGCATTGACCGCCCCCACCGATGATATTTATTACGTCTTCTCCGTGCAGGAGGAGGTCGGCCTTCGCGGTGCGCGCCCCGCTGCCTTTGCCGTAGCACCCGATGTGGCGCTGATCTTTGACGTGACCGCCACGGGCGACGAGCAGAACGCAAAGCCGATGGCGGTGAAGCTCGGAGCGGGCGTTGCCGTGAAGATCAAGGATAACTCCGTAATCTGCCACGCGGGCCTTGTGGACGAGCTGCTTGATACCGCCAAGCGAGAGGGCATAGCCGCACAGTGTGAAATTCTGACCTACGGCGGCACGGATACCGCGTCTGTCCAGATGACGGGCACGGGCTGCCGCGCGGGTGCGCTTTCGATCCCCACGCGCTATATTCATTCCTCTGTGGAAATGATCGATCTTCGCGATGCAACCGCCGCCGTGGCACTCACCGTCGCGTATTTGAAGGGAAGTAACAAATGACGTTTTCTGATGAACTTTTGAAGATCGCCGATGAGGCGGAGGTGGCGCTTGCGCCCCAATTTGCCGAAATTGCACGCATCGCGCGTGCAAACACTGCGAAGGTGATGCGTGCCTTTGCCGAGCATCGCGTGGATGCCGCTTGCTTTGCAGGCTCCAGCGGCTACGGCTACGACGATCGCGGCCGCGATACGTTGGATAAGATTTTTGCCGACGTGATGGGCGCCGAGGCGGCGTTCGTCCGCCACAATATCGTCAACGGCACGCACGCGCTGACGGTCGGTCTGTTCGGGCTTCTGCGCCCCAACGACATTATGCTTTCCATCGCAGGTAAGCCCTATGATACGCTGGAGGAGGTCATCGGCATCGTGGGCGAGCGCGGCAACGGCTCGCTTGCCGATTACGGCGTGGAGTACCGCCAGATCGACCTTGTCGATGGCAAAACGCTGGATCTGCCCGCCATCAGCGCCTTCCTTCAAAGCGATGAGGGCAAGCGCGTGAAGATCTGCTTCATCCAACGCTCCAAGGGTTACCTCAACCGCCGCACGCTGACGGTCGCCGAGATCGGCGAGGCGGTGAAGTGCGTCAAGGCGGTACGCCCAGATGCCTTTGTGGTGGTGGATAACTGCTACGGTGAATTTACCGAAACACTCGAGCCCACTGCCGTGGGTGCGGATCTCATTATCGGCTCGCTGATCAAAAATCCGGGCGGCGGTATGGCGGAAACCGGCGGTTATCTGGCGGGTAGCGCAAAAGCCGTGGAGCTTTGCTCCTATCGCCTGACCTGCCCCGGCATCGGTCTTGAGGTCGGTGCCACGCTTGGTGAGAACAAGAATATGTACCGCGGGCTTTTCTATGCACCGCATACCGTGGCTGAGGCGCTTAAGACCGCGCACTTTGCCGCCTACGTATTCCGCGCGCTCGGTTACAAGGTAGAGCCCGCACCCGAGGAGCTGCGTTCCGACATCATTCAGACCGTGATCTGTGAGAGCGGTGAGGCACTGTGCGCGTTCTGCCGCGGCATCCAGGCGGGCTCTCCCGTAGACGCCTACGTCACCCCCGAGCCCTGGGCAATGCCCGGCTATCAGGACAAGGTCATTATGGCGGCGGGCACCTTTGTGCAGGGCGCGTCGATCGAGCTGTCGGCAGACGGTCCTCTCAAGCCCCCCTATACCGCCTTCTTCCAGGGAGGTCTCACCTTTGAAAGCGGACGCATCGGCGTGCTCAGCGCCGCCACCGAGGTCCTGAAAACGAAATAAAGCGAGGATAGAAAAATGAAAAAACTGATCGCAATTCTTATGCTGCTGGTGCTTGTTACCTCTTTTGTCGCTTGCGGCGATGATAACGACGGCGTGCCCGAGGGCATGAAGAACGCCGCCGTGGAAAACGCCACGTTTTATCTGTACGTGCCCGAGCTTTGGCTCGCCCAGACGCAGGGCGGCGTCAGCGGCGCGCTTTCCCCCAAGGGCAACGCGAACGTGGTCGCTACCGCCTATCTGCCCGATACTTACCAGACCCCCAAGAGCTATTGGGAAGAAAAGTGCCTGAACGAATACACCGCCGCCTTTGCGGAATTCACCGTGCTGGAGAGCAGCGATGCGGCAACGCTTGGCGGTATGAATGCCTACAAGGCTGTTTTCACGCACAAGATGGGTGATCTGGTCTACAAACAGATGCAGCTGATCGCCGTGGACGGCGGTATGGTCTACACCGTGCAATACACCGCGGTCGCAGGTGAGGCGTACGACGAGTGGGTCAAGGACTTTGAAAGCATGTGCGCCAACTTTACCCTGCGCTGATGATCTATCTGGATAACAGCGCCACCACTCCGCTTTGCGCCGCGGCGCGAGAGGGGATGCTGGCGGCAATGGAAACGTTTGGCAACCCTTCCTCGTTGCATACGGCGGGCGGGAGTGCCGCAAAGCTCCTGCAAGGTGCCCGCGCTACCGTGGGCGAGGCGCTCGGCGAGCGATACTTAAAGGACGGACAACTGATTTTTACCGGATCGGGCACTGAGGCAACGGCACTCGCGCTGCTCGGTACGGCACGTGCCAAGGCACGCCGCACGGCAAGCACGATCCTCTGTACGGACAGTGAGCATCCCAGTGTGCACGAAAACCTGGCTCTTCTGGAAAAAGAGGGCTTCCATATCGTAAAAGTGCCCACACGGGGCGGAAAGCTCGATATGAACACCGTTCTTGCGCATTGCAACAAGGACTTGTTTGCGGTCAGTATGATGCTGGTCAACAACGAAACGGGTGCGCTTTACCCGGTGGCGGACGTGTTCCGCGCGGCAAAGGCGGCAAATCCCGATTGTATCTGCCATTGCGACGCGGTGCAGGGCTTTCTGAAGGTGCCTATGACCGCAAAGGCGCTTGGTGCAGATCTTATTACGGTGAGTGCGCATAAGATCCACGGTCCCAAGGGCGTGGGCGCACTTTTCGTGTCGCAGCGATTGCTGGAGCGCCGTGCGCTTGTACCCGTATACGGTGGCGGCGGTCAGGAATTCGGCTTCCGTTCGGGTACGGAGAATATGATCGGTATCGCGGGCTTTGCCGCCGCGTGTGCAGAGGTGAATGCGAGTAAAGCAGTGTTTAGTGCCCATACGGGTGCACTTTCTGCGAAATTGATCGCGGCACTGGCGGGCAGCGAAATCCGCTGTAATCTGCCGGAAAAGCGCGCGCCGCATATCGTCAGCATCACGTTGCCTGATATCAAAAGTGAAACGATGCTACACTTCCTTGACAGCAAGGGTATCGCCGTTTCGGCAGGCTCTGCGTGCTCCTCGCACGCGAAAGCCCCCAGCGGTACGTTGCTTGCCTTCGGACTTACCCCTGCTGAGGCGGATTGCACGCTGCGCATCAGTTTTTCGCGCGAAAACAGCGAAAGTGACGTGGACGCACTGGTCGCTGCCCTTTTTGAGGGTGTGCAAAAGCTCGTGCGTATTCATCATTAAATAAAAGGCTCGCGCGAAGCGAGCCTTTTGTCATATCTGTCCCCCTTTGCGCATAGCATAGTAGCGAAAATCAAAAATCGCGGAGGGATGCGTATGGCACAGCGTTCAATTTATGAGGATATCGCCCGTCGGACGGGCGGTGATATTTACATCGGCGTCGTGGGACCCGTCAGAAGTGGAAAATCCACCTTTATCACGCGCTTTATGCAAGAGATGGTACTGCCGAATATGACAGACGAGGCGGCACGTGCAAGAGCAAGGGACGAAATGCCGCAAAGTGCCGCAGGCAAGACCGTAATGACGACCGAGCCGAAATTCGTTCCCGAGCAGGCGGTTTCTCTTACCGTGGACGGGGGAAATACGCTTAAGGTTAAGATGATCGACTGCGTGGGCTATATGATCCCCGACGCGAAGGGCGTAGAGGAAAACGGCGAGGCGCGTATGGTCAGCACCCCCTGGCAGGAGGAGCCGATGGCATTTGCTGCCGCGGCAGAGTATGGCACGCGCAAGGTAATGCAGGAGCACGCCACCATTGGAATGCTGGTTAGTTGTGACGGTAGCGTTGGAGAGATCTCTCGCGCGTCTTATGAGGAAGCCGAAGAACGCCTGGTGCGGGAAATGAAGGCATCGGGGAAGCCCTTTGCGCTGGTACTCAACTCCGCAGAGCCGACTTCTGCGACAGCGAGAGCGCTTGCCGAGGAGCTGGAAAAGAAATACGCCGTGCCCGTCGCGCTGGTGAACTGTCTTACCTTGAATGCTAAAGATATCAGCGGCATTTTGCAGATGGTACTGGGGGAATTTCCCGTTTGCGCGGTGCGCTTTACGCTGCCGCCCTTTGCTGCGGCGCTGCCCGCAGGCCACCCGATCCGCGAGGGGATCGAAGGGGATGTCTGCCGCCTGGCGGGCGCGCTTTCCCGTATGGGCGAGGTCAGTGCGTGCTTTGCTTCGCTTGCTGAGAACGAGGTGATCGAGCGCGTTACGGTAAACGATCTGGATATGGGGAACGGGTGTGCGACGCTTTCGCTTTCCCTCAAGCCTTCGCTTTACTTTGACGTACTCAGCGAGCTTGCGGGTGAGGAGATCCGCGACGAGGCGGCGCTTTTTGCCCTTGTGCGCGAGCTTTCCGATACGCGCGAAAAATACGATCGCGTGCGCGAGGCGCTGGAGAGCGTGGAGGAAACGGGCTACGGCATCGTAATGCCCCGCGTGGAGGATCTTTCGCTGGAAAAGCCCACCATCATCAAGCAGTCGGGCGGCTTTGGGGTGCGTATGTGCGCCTCGGCACAGTCGATGCACCTCATCCGCGCGGATATCCGCACCGAGCTCAATCCCATCGTGGGCACCGAGCAGCAATCCGAGGAGTTTGTGAAAAATATGCTTGCGGACTTTGAAAGCGATCCCAAAAAGCTATGGGAGAGCAATATGTTCGGCAAAACGCTTTACGAGCTGGTCAACGACGGTCTGCACGAGAAGCTGACGCACATCCCCGCCGACGCGCGCAAAAAGCTTTCCGAAACACTGGAGCGCATTGTCAACGACGGCGCCAACGGACTTATCTGCGTGCTGTTATAATAGCAAAACATCCCCGCCGCACCGATCTTCGGTGCGGCTTTTATTGTTCCTGCTTCAAAAAGCTTTCGGTGAGCGGGAGCATTGCTTTTTGCGTGGGCGAAAAGCAGGAGAGAGCACGCCTTTTTCAAAAAGGGGGCTTTCCCTTTAAAATTTTTAAAAAAC
>JAZRFS010000161.1:0-5750 GCA_045643765.1 Eubacteriales bacterium | reverse complement strand
TACGCCATATTGCTCTGTCTGACGTCCAGACGGCCGAAGCAAGCGCATACGGGCACGTTGGAGATGATGTGGAGCGCGTACTGACCGAAGGGGATCTGGTACTGCTCCTTACCGATCGGGAAGTCCAGGCGCAGGCAGGTGGTGCGCTCTGCGGGCAGGTCGATCGTGATCTTATCGTAGGGGGCCTTGTCCTCGAAAATGACCTTGATGCGGATCTTCGCGTCCTTCTTGGACACGTTGGTGATCATCAGCGCCTCGTGGCCGAGGAATTCGGGGTTGTCGCCGTGAGGGGGCAGATCGCCGTCACAGAATACCCAATTCTTTTTTCCGTTCTTCATGGTTGTATCTCCTTACTTTACGTAGTTGAAAAGCTCTTCCTCGAACTCGGGGCAAAGGGGCTCTGCACCGTTCTCGGTGATGACGTAGCAGGTCTCAACGCGCAGACCGTGGAGCGTGGGGTGACCGAAGAAGGAAACGTCCACGTTGATGATCATGTTCTTTTCCAGCTTGTCATCGCTGTTGGGGCCGAAGAAGGGAGCCTCAGCTTCCATCAGACCCATGGTGTGAGCGAAGGGGCAAACCATGTACTTGAGGTAGCCGCCCTTTTCGTAAAGGCGTCTGCCGGCAGCGTCGATCTCGCGACCGCTGTTGCCGATCTTGAGCATGTCCTTGGTGTCCTTCATAACCTCGATCATATCAATGAGGCACTTTCTCTGCTCGGGGGTGTACTCACCGCTGACGGGAACGGTGTGGCCGAAGGTGCCGGCATAGCCGTTGATACGGGGAGCGATGCCAAGCATAACCATCTCGCCATCCTCCATCACCTTGTTGGTGGCGGTGGGAACAACTGCGTTGGAGCGGATACCGCTACCGACGATGGTTCTGTATGCGAAGCTGTCTGCGCCGTTCTCGCGGCAAACGGTTTCGCCTGCGGCTGCAACCTCGTACTCCTTGTTGCCTGCCTTGACCTTAGCAGCCATTGCCTTGTATGCCTTGCATGCAAGAACGGTAGCGGCACGTGCCTGCTCAACCTCCCAGTCGCTCTTGATGTAGCGGAACTTGAGGTAATCCTCGGTGATGTCAACGATCTCGCAGCCCTCAAAGCCCTTTACAAGGTCCTGATGCACAGCGTAGGGCATATCGGTGGTACCGACAAGACCGACCTTCTTTACGGGGAACTTCTGCGTGAGCTCCGCGAACAGGTCGTTGAAGCTGATGATGGTGGCAAGGGGGTACTCCTCGTCCGGAACCATGAATACGGGGAAGCAGCGAACGTCGGTGATAGCGGAGTCCTGCTTTGCGAAGGGCTCGCTCTCGGGACCGCCGAGCAGCATGGTGGTGCCGTCACGGCCGACAAGCACTGCACCCTTCTCGAACTGACCGCACCAGCCGGTGAGGTACCAGCCGTTTGCCACGTTCAGCTCATCGAAGTAAACGATAGCGATGTCGATGTCCTTGTCGTTGAGAAGCTTGACGACCTTCTCAACTCTTGCCTTGGTTTCTTGCGCGTTGTAGTAAGCCATAATAATTCTCCTTTATATGTTATTCTTTAGTAGGATCAAAGTCAAATTCGTCCAACGGGTACATCGGACGCCGGATCTTGGCAAGCCCCAGGCGGGCAAGCTCCACACAGCTGGCACCGTCGGAAAGCGCGAACAGTTCCCTGTCGGCATAGGGCTTGAGCTCGGTGAACAGGTATCCCAGCTTCACCACCACGATCTCGTAGGAAAGCAGATCGACGTTTGCTTTTTCAAAGTTGCCGATCTCAATAAACGCACTGCGCAGCTCGGTAAACACGGCATCCACGTTTCCAATGGAAACGGCAATGCTGCGGCCGATGATCTCCTTGGTCCAGCCGAGGATCTCGCCGTGGCTCTTCACCGTGACGTCAAGTCCGCCGAGAATGTCTATTTTCGCCGTATCGCCGTCCTTTTTGTCCCACAGATCGTTTACGATCTTATCGTTGGTAATGCCTGCCACACAGGTCTTTTTTGTGGGATTTGCTTTCAGCAAAAGATCAAGCAGCCCCAGCGTATCTCCCTCCGAGCCCGCGGTGGTATTGTCGCCGCTGTCGGTGATGAAGATGCGCCCCTCCGAGCCCTCGGTGGCGCGCTTCACGCACTCCTCGGGCAGCTCGGCCTCGCAAAGGAACTTGTAGCTCTTGCGCGTATCCCAAAGCTTTTTGGCAAGATCCTTGGCAATCGCGGCAGCACGCGCTTTGCTTGTGGCGGTAACCACCGTGGAAGCACTGGTGTTGGGTGCGTCGATCCAACAGTGACCGAGGAACAGGTTCGCCGTAAAGACGTCACTTCCCTCTTCCAGAGCGACCGTTTCTGCGATCAGGCTCTTCAAGGGCTCGTAGGCGGTCTGCAACGTGTCGTTTTTCAAAAGGAAGGGCACGCGCTGTGTGTAGGTGTAGGGCGTCACGCCGTTATTCAGGCAGTAGCAAAGCGCCTTTGCCGCGCGGAGCTGACATTCCGCCTGATCCACGTGGGGCACGGTCTTGAAGCCGCTGACGATATTGACGTAATCGGCAAGCTCGTCGGTGATGTTGGCGTGCGCGTCAAGCGAGAGGGCGATCAGACACTCGGGGGAAACGATCTCGCGGATCTTTTTGACCAGATACAGCTCACCGCTGCCGATCTGCTCCACCTCCATGCTGCCGTGCAGAACCAGATGCACGCCGGCGGCATCGGGATTTTCGCGCACGGTGTCCAGGATCTGCTCAAGGTAGTATTCGTAGGTTGCTCTTTCCACGTTGGCGGCGGGCAGTGCCACCGCGTAGATGGCGGGCACGACCGTGAAGCCGTTCTCTTCAAAAACAGGCTTTACAACCAGCTTTTTGAAAATGTCGTCACCGCGGAAATACTCAAAATCCAACCGCTGCGGCGGGATCTTCGCGCGGCTGTTGGTTTCGCATTGAAAGGATGCTACGATGATCTTTTTCATCACGATTCCTCCTATTTTTATGTTCATCTTTATCATAACATCCGCAAAGCATAAAATCAAGGTAAAAAATACTTGAAAAATGGCAAAAAATAAAACGCAATTTACAATAATTTCAAAAAAGCACATTGTTTTCGCACGGCGCGTATGTTATAATGTAGGTATGAAAAAATATTTTAACCACCGCGTCAAAAAAGCGGTAGAAGTACAAAGTCTGATCACCATCGAGGCGCTGACGCTCTCCCCTGCGTTCTCCTATCCGAAGGAAATCCACGAATTTTACGAGTTTGCCTACATTGAAAACGGCAAGCTTTCCTGTACACTCGGAGAGGAGACGGTGGAGCTTTGCGAAGGGGACTTTTTGCTGATCCCACCAAGCAAAACGCACTCCTATTCCGTGGCGTCCGAGCACACTGCCTCCATCTTCATCGTCTGTTTTCGCTGCAGCTCGGAGCTGCTCACGATCTTCGACAAAAAGATCGCTTTGAAGCGCGAGGAAAAGGCATTGGTCGCAGAGATCGTAAACGAGGCAAAAAAAGCGTTTGCCTTCCCCTTCAAGCGCAAGCTCCGCCTTCTGGATACGCCGTTTCTCGGCGCGCAGCAGCTGGTGGAAAACAACATCGAGCGTTTGCTGATCCGCCTGCTGCGCAACGAAACGAACAAAAACGAAAACATCAAGCTGGTGCGCAGCAGCGAGGAGCTGGAAAACAACCTGATCGAGGATATCGTCGCCCTGCTGGAGGGCAACGTATACGGAAAGATCACGCTGGAGGATATCAGCCGCAAGACCTATTACAGCAAGACCTTTCTCAACGGCATTTTCAAGAAAAACATGGGGCATACCATCATGCAATATTACAACCTTTTGAAGGTGCGCGAAGCCAAAAAGCTGCTGTGCGAAAAGCTTTCCCCCAGCGCCGTATCGCACCAGTTGCATTTTGAAAGTCCGACCTACTTCACGAAGGTGTTCAAAAAATACGCGGATATGACGCCCTCCGCCTATAAAAAATCTGTTTTATAAGGCGGAAAACACGCGCTTTTCCCCGTTACCCCGTTGACATTTCCGCACGCGCGTGCTATAATATTTCAGTATATTATGAAAAGTGTTTATTTCACTTGGAGGTTTCACTATGAACAACTACTACGAGCTCCCCAAGACCTACGCCCCCGGTGAGTTTGAGGAACGCATCTATAAAAACTGGTGCGAGAAGGGCTACTTCACCCCCACGATCGATAAGAGCAAAAAGCCCTTTACCATCGTGATGCCGCCCCCCAATATCACGGGCCAGCTTCACATGGGTCACGCCCTGGATAACACGTTGCAGGATATTCTTATTCGCTATAAGCGCATGAGCGGCTTTTGCGCACTCTGGCTGCCCGGTACCGACCACGCCTCCATTGCCACCGAGGCAAAGGTGGTTGAGGCAATGCGCAAGGAAGGCCTTACCAAGGACGACGTGGGACGCGAAGGGTTCCTTGAGCGTACCTGGGAATGGAAGCGCCAGTACGGCGGCCGTATCGTTTCCCAGCTCAAGCGCATGGGCTCCTCCTGCGACTGGAGCCGCGAGCGCTTCACGATGGACGAGGGCTGCTCTGAGGCCGTGAAGGAGGTCTTTGTACGCCTTTACGACAAGGGTCTTATCTACCGCGGCAACCGTATGGTCAACTGGTGCCCTACCTGCGTGACCTCGATCTCCGACGCCGAGGTGGAATACGAGGACAAGCCCGGTAACTTCTATCATCTGCTTTACCCCGTGAAGGAAACGGGCGAGTTCCTGGAGCTTGCCACCACCCGTCCCGAAACGATGCTGGGCGATACCGCCGTTGCCATCAATGCCGAGGACGAGCGCTATAAGCATCTGCACGGCTGCCACGTGATCCTGCCCCTTATCAACAAGGAAATTCCGATCGTATGCGACGAGCATGCCGATATGACCAAGGGTACCGGCGTGGTAAAAATCACCCCTGCGCACGACCCCAACGACTACGAGGTCGGTCAGCGCCACGATCTGCCCCTGGTACGC
Organism: Eubacteriales bacterium; assembly: GCA_045643765.1. GTDB lineage: Bacteria > Bacillota > Clostridia > Oscillospirales > CAG-272 > Firm-07. Next base: position 780 of record JAZRFS010000161.1, on the reverse strand, counting down.
ATCTTCACCTATGACGGCAAGATGACGGGCGCCGAGGACAAGGCCGCCGCCGACAAGCTGTTCGAGAAGGGCACCGCCGCCGTAGGCGAGCCCCAGGTGCTGGATTGCGGCAAGTATGCCGGTATGTCTGCCGCCGAGGCGCGCAAGGCGATCCTTGCAGACCTCACCGAGCTTGGTCTTGTCAAGGAGATCGAGCCCCTTGCACACAACGTAGGCACCTGCTACCGTTGCCACCAGGTCATCGAGCCGATGGTATCCAAGCAGTGGTTCGTGAAGATGGAGCCTCTTGCCAAGCCCGCTATCGCGGCTGTACGCGAGGGTCGCACCAAGTTCGTGCCCGAGAGATTTGAAAAGAACTACTTCCACTGGATGGAAAATATCCGCGACTGGTGCATTTCCCGTCAGCTGTGGTGGGGTCACCGTATTCCCGCCTTCTACTGCGACGATTGCGACGAGATCGTGGTCACCAAGAACGAAAGTGCTATCTGCCCCAAGTGCGGCAAGGAAATGCGCCAGGATCCCGATACGCTGGACACCTGGTTCTCCTCCGCGCTCTGGCCCTTCTCTACGCTCGGCTGGCCTGAGAAGACCGAGGATCTTTCCTACTTCTACCCCACCGACACGCTGGTAACCGGCTACGACATCATCACCTTCTGGGTATCCCGTATGATCTTCTCCGCTTTGGAATACACGGGCGTTGAGCCCTTTGACACCGTGCTGATCCACGGTCTGGTGCGCGACGCGCAAGGGCGCAAGATGTCCAAGTCGCTTGGCAATGGC
>JAZRFS010000160.1:0-1569 GCA_045643765.1 Eubacteriales bacterium | reverse complement strand
CGGCGGGGCAGGATCTTGGCACGCTCAGACATATAGCGGCGCAGACGGGCAACATCCTTGTAGTCGATGTAATCCATCTTGTCTACGCAGAACTGGCACACCTTGCGATGACCTTTACGGCCGCGCATGGGGCGCTCGGGTCTCTCGGTTCTTTCAGCCATGGTGAAGGCCTCCTTTACTCAATAATCAACCGTTCTCTTGTCCTTAGAAGGGCAGCTCCTCATCGGTGAGGATCTCCTCGAAATCGCCGGTGTTGGCGGTGGAGAAAGCGGGTCTCGCCTCGCTGACCTGCGGAATCTGAGAATCGTAGTTGGGAGCCCCGGCGGTCTGGCCGCCCTTGGACTCACAGAAAAATGCGTTGTCGACCACGACGTCGAAGGCAGTACGCTTGCTGCCGTCGTTCGCGGTATAGCTGCGGGACTGCAGCGAACCCTGAATGGCAATGCGCTGTCCCTTACGGAAATAGCGGGTAATAAACTCAGCAGTACCACGCCATGCCGTGCAAGGGATGAAATCGGTCTGCCGCTCCTGATCCTTGGAACGGAAAGCACGATCCACCGCTACGGTGAAGCCGGTAACGGAAACGCCGCTCTGGGTGGTCTTGAGTTCCGGATCAACGGTCAGACGTCCCATCAAGCAGATTGAGTTCATACTATTCCCTCCTTATTGCTCGTTCTTGCGAACTACCATAGAGCGCAGCACGCCATCGGTGATACCGCTGACACGCTCGAGCTCCGCCGGGAAGGCAGGACCGCTGACAAAGTTGTACAGCACGTAGAAACCTTCCGCCTCGTCGTCGATCAGATAGGCGAGCTTGCGCTTGCCCCACTCATCGACCTCGCCGATCTCCGCGTTCTGCTCGATCAGCGCACGAAATTTCTCCTTGAGTTCGGCAACCGCCTCTTCCCCCGCCTTGAGGGAGAAAATGAATACCGCCTCGTAGGAAGCTTTGACTGTGGGCATATTGTTGCACCTCCTTATGGTCTGATGGCCTCGTATCTGGTACGAAGCAAGGATTGTCCACATCTCATGAACTGTAATATTATATCAGCGTTTCCGTCTGCCGTCAAGCAGTTTTTTGCCTTTTTTTGCAAGATTTTGTGTGTTTGAAGTAAAATATCCCCTCGTTTCTCGCGCTACCACCCCACTGAGCGATAACAATGCCGCCAAATTCGGAAACAACATACAACCGTTGCTGATGTCCGCCACCGTCCACGCAGCCGACACCGACAAATACGGGCCGATAAACACCGCCACGATATACGCGAGCCGATAGGCACGCATCCAACCCACACGACCGCCGCACAGATACCGCATACAGCGCTCGGCGTAAAAATTCCAACCAAGCACGGTGGAGAAAGCAAAAAAAATCAGGCAAAGCATCAAAAGCGCACGCGATACCGATGCTGGCAAAGCCAGCCCTCTCATCCAAGCGTAAGCGGTCATTTCCACTCGGTGAAGTCCGCTCTGTTGATAAGCATCGGTAACAAACAACGTAAGCCCTGCCGCCGTACACAGCACGATGGTATCAATAAATGTGCTCAGCATACACAACAGCCCTTGACGCAC
>JAZRFS010000159.1:0-10374 GCA_045643765.1 Eubacteriales bacterium | reverse complement strand
AGATCTGCAAGTCCTGCATCGACGGCGGCTTTACTTCTGTTATGATCGACGGCTCCCACCACTCCTACGAGGACAACGTGGCGCTGACCCGCAAGGTTGTGGAGTACGCACACGCACACGGCGTTGTTGTTGAGGGCGAGCTGGGCGTTCTGGCAGGCGTTGAGGATGACGTTGTTGCCGAAAAGTCCTCCTACACCCGTCCCGAGGAGGTTGAGGATTTCGTGTCCCGCACGGGCGTTGACTCCCTTGCTATCTCCATCGGCACCTCTCACGGCGCATACAAGTTCACTGCCAGCCAGTGCACCCGTAACGCCGACGGCATTCTCGTTCCTCCCCCTCTTCGCTTCGACATTCTGGAGGAGATCGAAAAGAGATTGCCCGGCTTCCCGATCGTTCTGCACGGTGCATCCTCCGTGTCCCAGATCCACGTCAAGGAGATCAACGAGCTTGGCGGCGCTCTGCCGGACGCAGTGGGTATTCCCGAAGAGCAGCTTCGCAAGGCCGCAGGTATGGCGGTTTGTAAGATCAACATCGACTCCGACATCCGTCTTGCTCTGACCGCAGGCATCCGTCGCGTCTTCTCCGAGAAGCCCGGTGCATTTGACCCCCGCGAGTACCTTTCCGTTGCCCGCAACGAGGTCAAGGAGATGGTTCAGCACAAGATTAAGAACGTGCTTGGCTCTTCCGGCACCCTGTAATCCATACGCAACCACTTGGGGCTGCTGCCACTGGCAGCAGCCCCGTTTTGATACCGTTTTGGGGGTAAATGATGCTTTACAGTGAAAAATATCATGTGCGCTGGCATGACACGGATGCGCGGCGCGAGATGCGCCCCTCTGAGGTGCTGGCGTATATGCAGGAGTGTGCCAACCATCAGTTCCGCACACACGCGAAAACGCTGGATGCGATGCGCGACGAGGACGGCGTGGGATTTATCCTTTCCCGCATTGCCATTGATTTTCTTGCGCCCATCCACACCTATGAGGAAATTGAGGTGCGCACCGCCACCTGCGAGGGGCACGGGCTCTGCTTCCCGCGCCGTTTTGAGATCCTGCGCGACGGCGAGGTCGTGGCGCGGGCAATGTCGCACTGGGCGATGGTGCGCGTCAGTGACCGCACGCTGCTGCGTGTGAGCGAAGCGCCGCTTTCCTTCGGGGACGAGCCCGAGATCGCGATTGCTGCCCCCCTTCGTTTTCGCGCACCGCGCGAGCTGACCTTTGAAAGGGTGGGTGAGCGCCGCATCGGCTATGCGGATCTGGACTACAATATGCACATGAATAACACGAAATATCCCGATACGGTATGCGATTTTCTGCCCGATCCGCTGGGTGTACGCGTCACGGGTATGTCGCTTGTCTACCACCGTGAGGCGGCGTTTGGCGACCTGCTTGCCGTAGAGCGCGCCGCACACGGACAGGGGAATTTCTATATCAGAACAAAAAAGGACGGTACGGTTTGCCTGGAGGCATTCGTCAGCACCGAGCCGCGATAACCGCGGCTGTGAGTAAGGAGTACATCATGTCGATTGAAAAAGTTAAAGCTTATTTTGCCGCGCAGGGGATGGCTGAGCGCGTGATGGAGTTTGCCGTATCCAGCGCCACGGTGGAGCTTGCCGCCGCCGCGCTTTCCTGCGAGCCCTGTCGCATTGCCAAAACGCTTTCTTTCGCGCTGGACGGCGCGCCCATTCTCATTGTGGCGGCGGGGGACGCCAAGGTGGATAATCCCCGCTACAAGGCGGAGTTTGGCGCCAAGGCAAAGATGCTCACCCCCGATGAGGCGGTGGCGCTGATCGGTCACGCGGTGGGCGGCGTGTGCCCCTTTGCCACGAATGAGGGCGTGAAGGTGTATCTGGACGAGTCCCTCAAGCGCTTTCAAACCGTTTTTCCCGCCTGTGGCAGCAGCAACAGCGCGATCGAGCTCACGCTCCCCGAACTGGAAAAGCATTCCGGTGCTCTTGCGTGGGTGGACGTTTGCAAGGCGTGGCGAGAGGAAGAACAGGTGTAAAAACGCCGATTTTGCCGAAAACACCCCTATATGGGGTGATTTTTGCACGTTTTGCTTAAAACGTGACAGATTGGACAAAACTGTTTCTTGGAAATAGTGGGGAAATTTGCTATAATAAAAATAGAAAGACCTGCGCCGTATCGGCGGGAAAGGGATACTTATGATGAATTTGAACGAGATACGCATCGTGACCGATTCCTCGGCAGATCTGTGGGAGCTTGACGGGATCACCGTTGCGCAAGCGCCACTGAAGATCCGCACGGACAAAAAGGAATACGCTGACACGCCCGCGTTGGATGTGGCTGCTATGAACGCAGACCTTGCAGCCTATAAAGGGAAATCGGGCACGTCCTGCCCCTCGATGGCGGATTTTCTGGATGCGTTTGGCGATGCGAAGTATGTGTTCTGTATTACGATGACCGCAAAGCTTTCCGCCACGCACGGTGTAGCACTTTCCGCAGCCCGCGCGTATGAGGAGGAGCATCCCGACTGCCGCGTGTGTGTGATTGATTCGCGCAACACAGGCCCCGGTATGAAGCTGCTTGCCGAGCGGATCGTTATGCTTTTGCACGAGGGACTTGATTTTGACGAAATCTGTACCCGTGTGAATGCTTATCGCGAGGAAAACGAGCTTTTGTTCCTTCTGGAGTCGCTGAAAAATCTGGCGAATAACGGCAGAGTTAACCGCGCCGTGGCGCTGGTGGCGGGGATCCTTGGCATCCGTATGCTGGGGCGTGCCGTGGAGGGTGTGATCAGCCCCGTAGCCAAGCCCCGCGGAGAGAAAAAGGCGCTGGAGGCGACCTTTGCGGAAATGGAGCGCCTGGGCTATTGCGGCGGCAAGCTGCGCATCTCCTATAACGAAAACGAGGCGGCAGCCCGCGCACTGTGCGATATGATACGCGCCAAATATCCCGCGGCAGACGTGGAATTTTATCCCGCCCGTGCGCTTTGCAGCTTCTATGCCGAGCGTGGCGGCATCATTCTTGGCTTTGAGGTCAAGAAAAATTAAAGATCAACGGGAGCGTACGGCATTTGCTGTACGCTCCCGTTTTTTTATGAATTTTTTCGGTAATGCAGGGGGGATAATCCGGTCTTTTGCTTGAACAGGCGGCAGAAGTACGTGCAGTTGGGGATCCCGACGCGCTCGCAGATCTCGCTGACGGGGAGCGTGGAGTGCAGCAAAAGCTCCTTGGCAAGATGGATGCGTCTGGCGGTGATATACTGATTGACGCCGCACCCGATATGGTCGTTGAACAGGCGGTAAAGCATGGTTTTGGAAAAATGCAGGTCGTGGCAGATGCGCTCGGCGCAAAGGGGCTCGGCAAGGTTCTTTTCCACGTATGCCTTCAGGCGTGTCGCCTCGTCGCTGTTGCGCGTCAGGATCAGATTTTCCGTCAGGATATAGGAAACAAGGATCGTTGCCAGATTGACCACGGCGGCGGCGCGCTCCTTGGTGTAAAGGGGAAGGGCGCGGTAGAGCGTTTCTGCCTCAACGGGGTCGGGGAATTTCGCAAGGAGCGCTGCGTTCGGCTCCTCGCTTGTGCGCATACGTCCCATGATGAGATAGCCCAGTGCTACCCCGTCCCTGCAAACAGGCACGCACATATCCACAAAGCCCGCGTGGCAGCGATGCGTTTGCGGCTTGCCGGTCTTGGCGCAAAGCTCGTACAGGTGTCTGTCCGAGACCGTGCAAGCCGTATTGCCGCAGTGCTTTTGCAAAAGCTGACAAAAATCATTTTCCTTACCCTGTATACCTGCCACCGTGCGGGAGCATGTATCGCACAGCGAGATGCGGATGCCCGCCACCTCGGAAAAGTCGGCAAGCACGGTACGCAGCTTTTCCAGATTGTAATTGACGATCAAGGAATCACCCCCTATGGCAACATCCTAACACAATTTCTCCCTTTTGTAAATAGTTTTCTTTTTGTTTGAAACAAAAGTGCAATTTCTGCGCAAAAAAATATCTTTACAAAAGCGCGCGCATGTGCTATACTATCATCTGTATTTTTACATCGGAGGGAATTATGGTTTACTTTTTGATGATCGTGTGCGTGATCACCTGCACGATCCAATCCCCTTTTAAAAAGATCTATCAAAACAAAACGAAAAAGGGTACGTATCTGTTTACCGCGATGATCCAGCTGGTGGCGGCGCTGTTTTTCCTTGGCGCGGGCTTGTTCGACGGCGGTCTTACCTACGAATGGGGCGTGTTGCCATACTCGCTGGTATTCACCTTCGGCACCACGATGTGCTGTATTACCAGTATCACCTCGCTGCGTTACGGGTCGCTGGCGCTGACGTCGCTGTTCGCCTCGTATTCCTTGATGTTGCCCACGCTGTTCGGCTTCTTCTATTTCAAGGATCCTGTTTTCGTGTCCCAGCTGATCGGTATTGCGTTTTTGCTTGTCTCGCTGTATCTGACGAACATGGGACGAAAGACCGCGGATGACGACATGGGAAAAAAAGAAAAAGGAAACTTTAAAAAATGGTTGCCGCTTGTCATTATTATGGCGGTGACGAACGGTATGTGTGCCATCACACAGACCCTGCAGCAGGATCGGTTCGAGGGTGCTTATAAGAACGAGTTTATGATGGTGGCGTTGCTTGTTTCCTTTACGGTGATGCTGATCCTCGGTCTTTTCACCGAGCGCAAGGACATCAAAACCGTGATGGAGCTGGGCGCGATCCCCGCGGTGCTGACGGGCGCCGCCAACGGCGCAACCAATCTGCTTGTGATGGTCTGCACGGCAACGATCGCCGCATCCGTGTTCTTCCCCGTGATCTCGGGCGGCGGCATGGTGCTGGCTTACATCATTTCCGTGACTTTGTTCAAGGAAAAATTTACCACGATGCAAAAGATCGGTATTTTGCTTGGTATCGCCTCGCTGGTATTCCTAAATCTGGAGCTCGGCTTGCTTGGCTCGTTATAATAAGAAAAAGGACGGCTTGCCGTCCTTTTTTCTTGCCAAAGCGCGCAATTTGTGCTATACTGTATGTAATGAAATCAAAAAGGGGGGAGCAGAATGCTATCGACGGTATTCAGCGCGGGGATCTGCGGCATTGACGGCTTTTTGGTCAGCGTGGAATGCGACGCGCAGGAGAATATGGCAAATTTTGAGATCGTGGGGCTTCCCGACCTCGCCGTGCGCGAGGCAAAGGAGCGTGTCCGCACGGCGGCGCGCAACAGCGGCTTCCGCTTTCCGCCCAATGCGCTGACGGTCAATCTGGCACCCGCCGACCGCAAAAAGGAGGGCTCGGGCTTTGACGTGGCGATCCTTTGCGGCATCTTGCGCTGCGCGGGGACGATCCGGCGCAACGTGGATCTTTCCCGTGCCTGCTTTGTGGGCGAGCTGTCGCTCTCGGGCACGATCCGCCCCGTGCGCGGTGCGCTTTGTATGGCGGTGGCGGCGAAGGACGCGGGACTTGCCGAGATCTTTGTGCCCGCCGAGAATGCACACGAGGCTGCCGCGGTACAGGGGATTACCGTTTATCCCCTCACGGATATGCAAACGCTGGTGGCGCACCTCAACGGGGAAAAGCTGATCACGCCCACCCCGCGCGACGAGGGGGCGCTTGCCGCGGCTGCCGCCGTTTCCGTGCCTGATTTTGCAGACGTGCGCGGTCAGGCGATGGCAAAGCGCGCGATGGAGATCGCCGCCGCGGGCGGTCATAACATTCTCTTGATTGGCCCGCCCGGTACGGGCAAGTCGATGCTCGCGAAGCGCCTTGCGGGCATTCTGCCGCCCCTTTCCTTTGATGAGGCGATTGAAACCACCAAGGTGCATTCGGTGGCAGGGACGTTGCCTGCGACCTCCTCGCTGTTGGCGGCAAGACCTTTCCGCGCGCCGCATCATACGATGTCGGCGGTCAGCCTGGTGGGCGGCGGCGCCAATCCCACGCCCGGTGAGGTGTCGCTGGCGCACAACGGTGTGCTGTTTCTGGACGAGCTGCCCGAATTTCCCAAGACCGTAACGGACACGCTCCGCCAACCGCTTGAGGACAGACGCGTGACCATCACGCGTGCCAGCGGGCGTGTGACCTTCCCTTGCTCTTTTATGCTGGTGGGTGCGATGAACCCGTGCCGCTGCGGCTATTTCGGGCATCCGACCAAGCAGTGCACCTGCTCACCCCACGACGTCAAGCGCTACGTGTCCCGCATCAGCGGACCGCTTCTTGACCGCATTGACATTGAGGTGGAGCTGCCCTCGCTTTCCTATGACGAGCTCTCGCAAAAGGAGCCGACGGGGGAGAGCTCCGCTGTCATCCGCGAGAGGGTGATCCGCGCAAGAAAATTTGCCGCCGACCGTATGCCGGGGGAAAGCGGCGTGTTCTGCAACGCCCAGCTGGATGCCGCGGGCATTCGCAAATACTGTGTCGCGGACGATGCGGCGATGGCAGTGCTGCGCGGTGCTTACGACAATCTCGGACTTTCCGCACGCGGCTATGACCGCATTATGCGCGTGGCGCGTACCGTAGCCGACCTTGAGGGGAGTGAGCTCATTCGCGCGCACCACGTGGCAGAAGCCATTCAGCTACGCAGCCTGGATCGCAAATATTGGCAAAATTGAACCCGTTTCGGTGCTTTCTGAAAAAACGGTTGACAAATTGCGGGAAATGTTTATAATATTATAAAGTAATGACTTTAAAAAGAAAAGAGGCCCTTTTATGGAACAAAGAGAAAAATTTGGCTCACGCCTTGGCTTTATCCTGATCTCTGCGGGATGTGCCATCGGCCTTGGCAACGTGTACCGCTTCCCGATCATCACGGGTGCATACGGCGGCGCTATTTTCGTGCTGATCTATCTGGCGTTTCTGCTTGTGCTCGGCATCCCTGTGATGTGCGCCGAGCTTGCCGTGGGACGCGCCAGCCAGCGCAGCATCGCCACCTCCTTTGAAACGCTGGAAAAGCCGGGTCAGAAGTGGCACTGGATGAAATTCCTTGGCATCGGCGGCAACTACCTGCTGATGATGTGCTACACCGTGATTGCGGGCTGGATGCTGCTGTACTTCTTCAAGTATCTGTCGGGTAGCATTATGGATGTCGGTACAGCCGTACCCGATCTCGGCGCGCATTTCGGTGCCACCGTGGGCAATACCTGGCTTGTAATCGGCTCCACCGCCGCGACGATCCTGCTTTGCTTTATCGTATGTGCACTCGGCCTGCAAAAGGGCGTGGAGCGCATCACCAAGTATATGATGCTGGCGCTGTTCGTGCTGATCATCGGTCTTGCCATTTACTGCTGCACGCTGGACGGCGTGCTGGAGGGTCTGAAGTTCTATCTCGTTCCCTCGAAGGATAGCTTTGCGAACAACGATATCTTCACCATCATTACCGCCGCTATGGGTCAGGCGTTCTTCACGCTTTCCGTGGGTATCGGCTCGATCGCCATCTTCGGCAGCTATATCTCCAAGGATCGCTCGCTGCTTGGCGAGGCGGTGACCATCACCGGTCTTGACACCTTTATCGCGCTTGCCTCCGGCTTTATCATTTTCCCCGCTTGCTTTACCTTTGCGGGCGGCGTGAACGTGGATGCTTCCACGGTCGGCGCTTCCTTCCTGTTCACCACGCTGTCGGGTATCTTCAATACGATGGGCCCCGTGACGGGACGCATCATCGGCAGCTTGTTCTTCCTGTTTATGATCTTTGCGGCGTATTCCACCGTCATTGCCGTGTTTGAGAATATCATGTCCTTCTGGCTGGAGATGACCAATCTCAAGCGTTGGCAGATCGCACTGATCAACATTGGTCTTATCATGGTGCTGGCGCTTCCCGCCGTGTTCAGCCTTAGCATCTGGGGCGACGTGACGGTATTCGGTCTTGGCTTCCTTGATCTGGAGGACTTCATCGTGTCCAACCTGCTGCTGCCCATCGGTAGCTTGCTATACGTGGTATTCTGCACCTCGCGCTACGGTTGGGGCTGGAAGAATTTTGAAGACGAAATCAACACGGGTAACGGCTTGAAGTTCCCCAAGAAGCTTCGCTTCTATATGACCTGGATCCTTCCCGTCATCATCTTCGCGCTGCTTGTCGTCACGCTGGTCGGCAAGATCGTGGGCTAAAGAAAATAACAAAACACCCCGAAACGGATACCGTTTCGGGGTGTTTTCTTTTAGAGTGTTTTGAGCCAGGCCTCGATAATCGGGGTGGTGTAATCGTATCCGGCAGGGGACAGATGCTGACCGTCCGTGTACATCGAGCTTTGTTCGTTTTCCTCTTTGGATTTGCTCGGGTCGTACATCTGGGGATTGTTGGGATCAAGATCGCAATCGTCCCAGAGGTTGAGATAGGGGATATCCCATTTTTCGCAGATCTGCATCGCCTCATACATATAGGCGTAACGGTTTTCCACGGTCGCCGCTTGGGCCGCATTACGTCCCATCTTTTGTTCCACGATATAGCAGATCTTGGCACCCTTCCAGTATTCTTTTGCGCGGTAGAAGATGCTTTCCAGTGCCCCACAGAAGGTGTCGCGGTCATAGTCGCCGGAAAAGTCGTCAATGTCGTAATAGCCAAAGCGCTCGGCATACGCACCGTTTGTGATCCTTCCCAAAAGGTCGGCGTCGTTGCAGCCGCCCATCAGAATGACGTAATCCGCGTTGGGGAACTCCTCGTACATTTGTTCAAGGGTGGCACTGACCGAGTGGCGCTCCGCACCGCTTTGGAAGGGCGGGGGATTTTCCACAATGGTGCCGCCGCCGATGCCGTAGTTTTTCCACGCCCAATCCTTCAGGCTGTTATTCTTGGCAATTCTGGTTGCCCAGTTGCCGTATCGGGACGAGCCCTGGCAGATCGAGTCGCCGTTCCAGATCACGGTTTTGCCCTGCAATTTGTTCTCCGGCTCCGGTGTTGGATCTTTGTCTTGATTTTTGTCGTCGTTGTTGTCGTCGTTGTTGCTTGCAGGCGGATTTTTTTCTTTGTCGGATTCTGAGTCGCATGCGATAAGAGAAACAGAGGAAAGGAGCATCGCGATGCACAAAAGCACAAGCAGGATCTTTCTTTTTTTCACAGTTCAAGCATCTCCTTGATCATATATTTATTTTGCATTTTCGGTGTAGTACACTTGTCAGGCGTTTTTCAAGATAGAACGGTTAAAGTGTTTTCAGCCAACTGTCGATGATGTCGGAGGTGAAATCGTAGCCTGCGGCGGTGAGGTGCTGCCCGTCCTTATAAAGCGAGATCTTCTCGTTTTCCTCCACGCTCTTGGTGGGATCGTACATCCAGGGAAGGCGCGGATTGAGATAGCACCCGTCCCAGAGGTTGAGGTAGGGGATCCCCCACTTGCGGCAAATTTGCATTGCCGCCGCAAAGTAGGCGTAACGGTTTTTTACGGTGGGGAGATTCAGCCCCATTTTTTGCGCCACGATAAAGCAGATCTTTTTGCCGCGCCAGAGGTTTGTCGCGCGGTAGAAGATGCTTTCCAGCGCACCGCAGAAGGTGTCGCGGTCGTAGTTGCCCGAGTAATCGTCGGCGTCGAAAGTGCCGAAACGGGGCGAGATCTCCTCCCCCGTGATCTTTCCCAAAAGGTCGGCGTCGTTGGTGCCGCCCTCCAAAATGATATAGTCCGCATCGGGGAATTCCGCGTGCATCTGCGCAAGCGTCGCGCTTACCGAGTGGCGCGCCTTGCCGCTTTGGAAGGGAGGGGCGTTTTCCGCGACTGTTCCGCCGCCGATGCCGTAGTTTTTCCACGCCTTCAACTCATTTTTGGCAGCAATGCGATCTGCCCACGTGCCCCAACGTGAAGAGCCCTGGCAGATTGAGTCGCCGTTCCAGATCACGGTCTTGCCGTAAAGTTTGTTTTCAGAATACATAAAAGCTCCTTTCGCGAGTCATGTGCGGTTGCGCAAGCCCTTGGGGTAGTGATTTTTCAGCCGTCCGTCCACCGCCTTGCCGCCGCCTAAGGGCGCGCCCTCATAAAGCAGTGCGGCAAAGCCGTTTTGACCGTTCAGCTCGGGTGCGGCGATCTCCTCACCGCGCAGATAGCTTTCCACACGCGCGTCATCTGCGGCGAGCGCGAGCTTGCGGCGAAATGCCGTACCGTAGGCGGAAAACAACTGATGGTGGGGGACGACGCGCCCCTTTTGCAATGTGCCCACGCACACACCGGGGGCATAGACACCGCGCGGTGGGATGGGAATATCGGGGGCGAGATAGACGTCGTCGCGTAGCTGTACCAATCGGTAATCGGGGATGCTTTCCAACGTCTGCGCAAGAAAATCCCGTACCGTTTGGGCATCTTTTTTAGAAGGGGGCACGGCGGTATCGGCGCGTCCGGGGATAACGTTGGCATCGGCGGATTTTTGCAACAGCGCCACGAATTGCCCCTCGCCCGGGGAGAGGTGAGGATAGAAGCGGCGCGTGGGACGCATATC
>JAZRFS010000158.1:0-12942 GCA_045643765.1 Eubacteriales bacterium | reverse complement strand
GGGGGGCTCGTCCATTTCAAGCGCAAAGCGCTTGAAATAAACGGCGGGCATAGCCCGCCTCCCCTCTCGCCCTCCTGCCGCCAAGTCAAGCCATAACAAAAGCCCCGCCACAAGGGCGGGGCTTTTGTTATGGCGCGGCTTGGGGGACTCGAACCCTCGACCTACTGGTTCGTAGCCAGGCACTCTATCCAACTGAGCTAAAGCCGCGTGTATCTGCGATACCCATATATATTATCACACCACTTTCTTTTTGTCAAGAGGTTTTTTGAAAAAAATTAAATCTTTTTTCGCGGTGTATATTCCGCGCCCCCGCGGGCATACTCAAGAAAAAACGCGGGGGAGGGATCAAGATGACTGAAAAAACAGCAGTGCGCACCTTTTCCGCCTTGCTCGTCACGCTGTCGCTCTACTATCTGATCTGGCAAACCATCTCCCCGCTTGTCACCCTGCCTACCTATTATTACGCGCGCCTGATCGAGCTGTTCGGCATCATGCTGTTTGCGGTATTGGCTATTCTCACACCAATGAAATTTGAGGAAATGGGCATCGCCGTGCCTCCTGCCCTTCTTCTGCGCTCGCTGGCGCTGGGGCTTGGCGTGGCACTTCTCGCCATCGCCGTCGGCATCGTGGGACTTCCACTTATTTTTGGCGCGCCGCTCCCCGCGCTTTTTGTGAAGGGGGATATCTCCCGCGTCACCTATTTTCTGGTGGCGCCTATGCAAGAGGTGCTTGCCAAGGGCGTGATGTATTACAGCTTTGAGCTTTGCTTCGAGCGCCGTCACCCGCAGCTTGCCAACCTCTTATGCGCACTGGTCTTCGGGCTCTTTCACGTGGTCTACGGAGCACCGATGATGCTGCTTTCTATGGCATTAAGCCTTACAACGGGGTGGATCTTTCAAAAATACCGCTGCGTGTGGGGGTGCGCCGCGGCGCACTTTGCCATCGGCTTTTTTTACGACTGCTTTACCGCGTAAGGGGTTGCAAAATTCTTTTTTTCGTGCTACAATAAGAAAAAAGCACAAAGGAGGTGCCCCCGCATGACCCCTTCACAGAAGCCGCGCGCCACGAATTGCGAAAGCTGCGAATTTTACGATTACGACGAATACGAGGACGCATACGTCTGCACGATGCGCCTGGATGAGGACGAGATGTACCGCTTTTTGCAGGGGCGAAACGCCGCCTGCCCCTATTACCGCTATTACGACGAGTATAAAAGCGTACATAAGCAAATTTGAAGAAGAGCGCCGCCAATGCGGGGCTCTTTTTTTGCGGAATTTGCACAATATTCATTAAATTATCACATTCCGCACGCGCGCGCCGCATAAAAACTGTTGATTATTATATTATTTTATGTTATAATATCTTTGTATTGACCGCGGACAGATCGCGGAAAAAGCAAGAAAGGAACCGATCCTTATGATAAAGATCGACCATTTGGTTAAAAACTACGGCGCGACCTGTGCCGTGGACGACGTCAGCTTCGAGATCGCCCAGGGCGAGATCGTCGGTCTGCTCGGCCCCAACGGCGCGGGCAAGAGCACGATGATGAACATTCTCACGGGCTACTTATCCTCGACGGCAGGACGCGTGCTTGTGGACGAGCTCAATGTGCTGGACGAGCCGCTTGAGGTCAAGCGCCGCATCGGCTATCTCCCCGAGCAGCCCCCGCTTTACGTGGATATGACCGTAGAGGAATACCTTATCTTCGTTTACAATCTCAAGGGCTGCACCCTCAACCGCACCAAGCACTTAGAGGAGATCTGCGAGATCGTCAAGATCAAGGACGTGTACAAGCGCGTGATCCGCAACCTCTCCAAGGGCTACCGTCAGCGCGTAGGCATTGCACAGGCGCTTATCGGCAATCCCCCCATCATCATTTTTGACGAGCCGACCGTCGGTCTTGACCCCAAGCAGATCATTGAGATCCGCAACCTGATCCGTACGCTTGGCAAGGACCACACCGTCATCCTCTCCACGCACATTCTGCAGGAGGTGCAGGCGGTATGCGACCGTATCATCATCATCAACAAGGGCAAGCTGGTCGCCGACGAGAAGACGGAGAACATCAACCGTGCCGTGGACGACACCTTCCGCTACCGCGCCAAGATCTGCGGTCCGCAGCGTGAGGTTCTTACGATGCTTAACGCCCGCCCCGACATTGCCCGCGTCGAGCAGGCAGACGGACGCGACGGCGACGCCTACATCTACAACCTGGAAGGCGCCCGCGGCGTGGATATGCGCAAGGGTCTGTTCCACGCGCTTGCACAGCGCGGCTGGCCGCTTGTGGGTCTGGAGCCGCTTGGCATGAGCCTGGAGGACATCTTCCTCACGATCGTGGACAAGACCTCCGACGGCACCGTACAGGCAACCGCCAAGAAGAGCCGTCAGGGCGCTAAGAGCGCAAAGAGCGTGGAAAGCGATCTTGCCCAGTCGATCCTGGATGCCACCGCCGAGCAGCAGAAAAACGTTGCTCCCTACGCGGGCGACGAGGATTGATCCCAACTGAACGAAAGGATTTGAAACGGATATGTTCGCTATTTTCAAAAAAGAGCTGCGTGCGTATTTCATCAACCCCGTGGGCTTTGTCTACACGGGCGTCTTCCTTGCGGCATCGGCGCTCATCTGTATGATGACCACCCTGCAGCAGGCAAGCTACAGCACGGCCAACTATTTCCAGTATATGCTGTTTACCTTCATCATTCTTATTCCGCTGCTCACGATGCGTATGTTCTCTGAGGAGCGCAAATCCCGCACCGAGCAGCTGCTGCTCACCGCCCCCATCTCGATCACGGGTATGGTGCTGGGCAAGTACTTTGCCGCCTTCACGCTTTTCGTGGGCACGATCATCGTTTCCTGCATCAACTTCTTCCCGCTCGTATCCTATGCGATCGTAGAGCAGAGCCAGCAGGCGGATAAGGGCGTGCACATCGGCCCCGTCGGCGGACAGATCGTCGGGTGCCTCATTGGCGTGATCCTGATCGGTGCCGCCTTCATCGCGCTTGGTCTTTTCATCTCGTCCCTTACGGAAAACCAGCTCTCCGCCGCCGTCATCACGGTGGCATCCATCGCCGTTATGGTGCTGGCAGGTGCCCTGAACGAGTACGTGGGCTCCGCCTTCCTTCGCGCGATCTTCAGCTGGATCTCTGTTCTTTCCCGCTTTGACAAGTTTGCTTACGGACTGTTTGATTTCTCTGCCCTGCTATATTACATCTCAATCTCGGGCGTATTTTTATTCCTCACCGTGCGCGTTTACGAAAAGCGCCGTTGGGGTTGATGGGAGGTTGCCAACATGAATATTCTTCACAGCAAAAAATTCAAGCACGGCAGCGTTTCCATCGCGCTGGTGATCGTCATCATCGCCGCCGTTATCCTGATCAATGCCATCTTCACCGCCCTTTCCGACAAGTATCTGTGGTACGTGGATATGACCGCAGACAGCATCTACACCCTCTCGGACGCGGCAAAGGAGCTGCTTGCCGCCGAGTTCAATACCGAAAAGAAGGTCAAGGTGATCTTCTGCACGGAAAAGGATATCCTGGAGCAATCTGCCGAGCAGCGTATGGCGCATAACACCCTGCGCGACATCGCCAATCTGTACGATAACATCGAGATCAAGTACGTGGATATCTACACCAACCCCTCTGCCGTCAATCCCTACAAGGTGCACACCTCGCAGCCCATCAACTCGCAGTCGATCATCCTCGCCAGCGAGAACGCCAACGGCACGATGGAATGCCGCGTGCACTCGCTTGTTTCCCTGTTCTCGATGAATGACAGCGGCGTTGCCACCGGCTACAACGGCGAGCAAAAGCTGATCTCCTCGCTGCTTGCCGTCACGCAGGATGAGATGCCCGTCGTTTGCTTTACCATCAACCACGGCGAGGCGGATAACCCCAATCTGACCAACCTTGCCACCGTGCTGTACGAAACCGGCTACGAGTACAAGGGTATCGACCTCACGCAGGAGGATATCCCCGAAGAAGCACGCCTGCTTGTGATCTTCGATCCGCAGGATGACTTCACCAGTGCCAACGATAACGTGGACGAGCTTGCCAAGATCGACGCGTTTTTAGAGGACCGTAACGCGCTGATGGTCTTTGTGGACGACGAAACGCGTTACCACCAAAATCTGGAGCAATTCCTTGCCGAGTGGGGCATTCAGATCGCCCGCTATGACGAGGCTGTCGATGAGAACCGCGCAAACGACGCCAACATTTACGTAGAGGACAAGGCCCACTCCTTTGACGACGCGGGCACTGTGGTGACCGCCTCCTTCGTTCCCGTTGAAAAGGGCTTCGGTTATAGCCTGACCTCCGGCATTACCTCGAAGGTAAATCCGAAGAAGGTGGTGCTGAGAAAGCCCACGATGTTCAAGGTGCCCGAGGGCTACGTGGCGGAAAAGCTGGATGACGGCTCCTCTGCCTGGTCCTATTCCACCAGCGGCAACGGTATCGTGCGCAGCTGCTATGACGTGCTGCTTTCCTCCGGTGACGCCGTGGCGATCGCAGACGGACAAAGACTGCGCGAAAAGCAGCTGGCTACAATGGGTATGCAAACCGCTGCTGCCATTCCCTTCTCTTATATGAGAGTAAGCGCGCAGGAATATAACAACACCGTTACGGGTGAGCAATCCTTCTCTTACGTGCTGGCATGTGCCTCCACGGGCTTTGCCGAGGCGGGTGCACTTTCCTCCTCCTACGCCAACCACGAGCTGATCACCTATGCTTGCAGCCAGATGGGCCGCGACGTCGTATCCGTATCGCTGGATTACAAGCCCTTTGCCAGCACAGAGATCAAAAACCTGGTTGCCTCCGATGCAACGCAATACACCATCGTACTGACCGTGGTGCCGGCGACCATCGTCTTCATTGCCGGCGTAGTGCTTATGGTTAGGAGAAAATACGCATGACAAGTCCTGTATATCAACCCACACCGCCGCGCCGCCGCAGGCGGTCGGCACTCAAGCGACAACGCCGGATGATCCTGATCCTCCTGATCGTCGTCGCGATGCTGGCGAGCAGCTTTGCCGTGGTCTGGCATTTCACGTCGCGCTCGGTCTATAAGGACGTGGACGGTACCAAGTACTATATCGTCAACGAGAACGGCACCTTCGTGATGCAGGACGCAGACGGCAACGAGCTGCCGCGCACCTCCCACTCTAACAGCTACTCCACCGCCTACCAGACGCCCCTTGGCACCATCGTAGCCGTGGATCTGACCACGGGTCAGTATTCTGAGGTGGCAAAGGTATCTACCTCGGGTCAGGAAGATCTGGAATTCAGTGCCTACACGGGGCAGTTTGACATTCTGATGTACCCGATGCTGGAACGCGAGGTCATCAAAAGCATCGAAGTACACAACGAGATCCAAACCAAGGTGCAGGACCAGGTTCAAACCAAAAAGAACTCCTTCACCTTCCAGCAGATGCAGCGCTGCACCAACGCACAGTGCCACAAGAACGAGGACGGTGAGTACGAGCAGTATCTGGATCTGTACGACAGCTTCCCGAAGAATGCCGAGGGCAAGCTCGTCTGCCCCAAGTGCGGCTCGCTTACCGAGCGCGCGCCCTTTACGATCAAGGATTTCCACGGCATCACCTTTGATGAGAATATGTTCGCCACGCTGGTGCTTTGCACGGGCTACACCACCACCTATATGCGTCTTGACCGCGATGCCGTCAAGAACTTCGGCCCCGCGGAATACGGCTTGCCCGCCCCCGGTGAGGCACCCAAGAACTACTTCATCATCACGGATATCTACGGCAATTCGCACAAGGTAATCCTTGGCGACAAGATCCCCTCGGACACAGGCTACTACGCCCAGTATGAGGGACACCCCGATGTATATATCCTCAAGGAGCTGGAACAAACGCAGTACAGCTACACCCTCTCGCAGGTGCTGCTTACCGAGCTGGAAAGCTACATCACCCCCACCGCAGTGGATACGATGACCTCCACCGACTACTTCGACGTGACCAACTTCAAGCTGAGCACCGTGGGCGAGATCACGGAGGAGATCCTGCAGGACCCCGATGCCGATATCGCCGCACTGCTCACAGAGGTCATCTCCTTTGATTATATTCCGATCGAGCTGCGCGCCGACAAATCCAACGCCACCATTCCCTATCAGGGTACGGGCAAATATAAGAGCTACGCCATCAACGACTTCAAGGCAGAAAGCTGCCTGATGGCACTGCAAAACCTTGCTCCCACGCGCACAGTCAAGCTGTTCACGCCCGAGGAAAATGAGGAAGAGGCTCTCGCTTATTTCCTCAAAACCTATGGCATCAGCTATTATCTGTCCTACACCCACAACGTAGAGCGCGATGCGAAAAAGAACTACGCGCCCAGCAAATGGGTGGATCAGCGCATCTGGATCAGTCCCCTGCAGGAAAAGACCGCAACCTACTTTGTGTATAGCGAGGCCTATCAGATGATCGTAGAGATTGACCGCGCTCAGCTGGAGTTCCTGCGTTGGGATAATTTCACCTGGGTCAGAACAACCCTGTTCAACGACAGCATTGCCTTTATGCACAAGCTGGAGTTGATCGTGCCCGGCAAGCTGCCCGTCACCTTTACGGTGGACAACAGCGAGTCGCTGAAGGACTGGGATCCCTCCAAGAGCAACTCCTCGCTCCCGCCCGATACCCATATGAAGGTATCCGTGGGCGTGCAGAGCGTTGACCTGACGGCGTTCAAGCGCTTCTACATCACGCTGCTTTCCTCTACGCTGGGTGGCTCTGCCTCCTGCACGCAGGCGGATCGCGATAATTTTATCGCGGGTTCGCAAAACGAGGCAAACGGTTACCTGACCCCTGACGGGAAAGCGCCCGCCCTGGTTATCAAGGCAACCTACAACACCAAGGCAACGGGCAGCGGCACCGAGTTCACGCACACAGCCGTATTCTACAACTACGGCGGCGGACGCCAGACGATGGTCGTACTGGACGGTGCGGGAGATTTCTACATCCCGAGAAGCCAGGTGAACACCATCATCGAGCAGCTCTCCGCACTCTATCCCCTGACGGATAAATAAAAACAAAAAAGGATGTGCCGCGGCACATCCTTTTTTATTATCTGACAAAATTTGTCCAAGCCGACTTTTCCTTTTCCGGCAAGCCATACTTTTCCTTGCCCAGTGCGATGCTGCGCATCAGGAAAACCATATTCGCCGCCTGCGTGCGGGCGGTCTGCAAGCCCTCGGTGTCCTGTTCGACCTCCAAGGGACGTGCGCCGTGTGCGATGCCCCAGTACTGGCTGGGAGCGATCGGCATACCGCTGATGGTAAAATATTTATTCAGCTGATCCACCGCCGCCGTGGTACCGCCGCGACGCGCCACGACCATCGCCGCGCCCACCTTCATACGCTTGTCAAAGCGGGTGCTGTAAAAAAGACGGTTCAGAATGGCGGTGAGCGTTCCGTTGGGGGCGGCATAGTAAACGGGAGAGCCGAGCACCAGACCGTCTGCGCCAGCCAGCTTTTCGGCAAGCTCGTTCACAATGTCATCCTCAATCACACAGTGCCCTTGCTTAAAGCAAGCACCGCAGGAGGTACAGCCGCGCACCGCAAGATGCCCCACGTGCACGTAATCGACCTCTACGTTTTCCTTTTCAAACACGCTGCGCATCTCTGCAAGCACGCGTGCGGTGTTGCCGCCCGCCTTCGGGCTGCCGTTGAGCATCAGGACCTTCATAGTATGTACCTCGTTTCCTTTTATTATAGTTATTATAGCTTTTTTGCCCGCTACTTGTCAAGATTGTCGCCGGATTTTACAAAATTTCGCAAAAAAGCATTGTCGCCGGAAGTACAGGATGTTATAATAAAGATAATGAAGCCAAAGGGGGACTTTACCGTGAACCACCCGCATTTGCGCACCGAGCTGCGCGATTTTTACGAAAATAAGGCAAACGACCTTGCCGCCGCTTTTTGCGCGCACACAAAACCCTTGATGGATGCCGCGTTTGAGGAGGGGATGTCGGTCTATGCCCAAAAGGCGCTGCAATACCGTGTGATCGCCACCGAGTGCAAGCCGATCCTATTTGAAAATTCGCCCTTTTACTACGAGCTGGGCACGCTTGCCGCGCACTGCGACGGCGCGCGCGATTTCCGCGGGCACAGCCACGCGGGCGGATGGGTCTTCCGCCGCAACTATCACTTTTTCAAGGAAACCAACCCCGCGCTCTATCAAAAGAAAAAGGCGCAGGCAAACGAGCTTCTTTATCTGATCTGCGGTGTATTCAACGATATGTCCCAGCACTTCTGCTTTAACCACCGCCCCATTCTGGAAAGCGGCTTTCGCGGCGTGTACGAGCGCGCCGAGGCAGAGCTGAAAAACGCCACGACAGATCGCGAGCGCGATTATCTGCTTGCCACGATGCAAGGCGCGCTTGCCGTGAAGCAAATGGCGGAAAAATTCGAAAAAGAGGCAAAACGGTGCGAAAAAACCGCCAAAACTGCCGAGGAACGGGCGCGATACGCCCGCATCGCAAAAAGTGCGGCGCGCTGCCCGTGGGAGGGGGCGCAAAGCTTCTATGAGGCGCTCAACACACTCGCCTTTTGCCGCAAGGCGCTCGGCTCTCTGGAGGGAGTGGGATTTAGCTCCTTCGGGCGCGTGGACAAGGATCTGTACCCCTATTACAAGTGCGATATGGAAAACGGCACCCTCACCCGCGAGGAAGCCGAGACGCTGGTGCGCCAGTTCCTGATCACCTTCGATATGCACTATGACCACGATATGAAGATGGTCGGCTACGCAGATCACGAGCTGGAGAACACCTACACGCTCGGCGGCTGCGACGAGGAGGGCGCGCCGCTTTACAACGACCTGACCGAGATGTTTCTGCGCGCTGCGCGCGAGGAAAAGATCATCTATCCCAAGATCAAGGCGCGTTATAGCAAAAATTCGCCCAAGGCATATCTGGACGAGATCGACCGCGCCGTGATCGCAGGCACCAGCACCGTGCTGTATCAGAACGACGACGCCACCGTCCCCGCCCTCTTACGCGCAGGGCGCTCTCTTGCCGAGGCGCGCGATTATATCATTTCCGGTTGCTGGGATCTGGCATCTGTGGGTGTGGAAAAATCCGACTCGGGCAATTACGTCAACCTCTTAAAGCCCTTTGAGTTTTCCCTTCACCGCCGCCAGGATAAAATGGCGCAGGTGGGCTTGCACTTCGCGCCGATAGATGATGCAAGCGATTTTGAGGACGTTTACCGCATTACGCTGGAAAATATCCGCATCCTATTTAAAGAGCGCGCGTCCATCACGCGCGAGGGCGGGCAGATCTGGGAGAAGGTCGACGCGTTGCCGCTGTACTCCGGCACAATGGCAGACTGTATCGCCAAGCGCCGCGATTTTATCGCGGGCGGCTCGCGCTACCGCGACGACCGCTACTACTGCTTCGGCTTGCCCAACCTCACCGACAGCCTGCTTGCCATTGATCGGCTTTGCTTCAAGGATAAGATCTGCACGCTGGGCGAGCTTCTTACTGCCGTGCGTGCCAACTGGCAGGGGTACGAGGATCTGCGCCTTGCCGCGCTCCGCGCACCCGGTTGGGGTGACGGCTCCAAAGCATCCTGTGCGCTTGCCGCACGGCTCAACCACGATCTGTGCCAAATGCTTGACACCGTTCAAGGCGGCTACGGTGGCAAATCCCTGCTCGGGCACCTGACCTACACCGAGATCCGCTTCTGGGGCGAGCAAACGCTCGCCACCCCCGACGGGCGCTTCTCGGGCGACTACTTCTCGCAGGGGCTTACCCCCTCGCGCCTGAAGAAGATCCCCGCCGTGACCTCGGTCATCGGTGCACTTTCTGCGTTGGACGGTGCCGAGATGGGCGGCAACTCGGTGGTGAATATCATTCTGCCCTCGAACAATATCGACCTTGACCGTTGCGAGGCATTTTTGCGCGCGGCGGCAAGCTCCGCGATGCAATCGCTGCAGCTGAATTGCACCACGCGCGAGCAGCTGCTTGACGCACAAAAGCACCCCGAAAAATACCCCGATCTGATCGTGCGCGTGTGCGGATTTTCCGCAAAATTCACCTCCCTCTCGCCTGAATGGCAAGAGGAGGTCTTGACACGGAATTTCTATGAGTAAGGTTGCGGGGAGGGGCTTTCTTGTGCTCGCCTTGGCGAGGACAGAAAAGCCCCTCCCCCATATTCCCACTCCAAAACCCTTTAAGACGGCAGCCGTATTATTTGCCAAAATGGCTCTGCGGGCGCGAAAAACTGACCCCGCGAGGTGCTAATCCCCCGAAATCGCCCGCCAAACGCTCCCCTTGCCCCCCGCGCCTTGCCATCGTTCTTGACACGCAACAAGGAAAAATGCTATAATAAAATCAGCAAGCAGCGAGAACGCGCCGTGCGCACTTTTTTAAATCGCTTGCACTAAAAGGAGGATTTTTGCCTATGCTATACGTATGGATCGCGGTGCTGGTCGCCGCCGTGGTCGTGGAAGCGCTGACGAACGATTTCGTGGCAGTCTGGTTCTTCCCCGCCGCTATCGTTTCTATGATCCTGTCGCTTTTTGACACGTCCCCGTGGTTACAGCTCGTCCTGTTCCTTGTCATCGGGCTTGTGCTGGTAGTCACCACCCGCCCGCTTTGCCGCAAATTCCTTACGACCAAGCAGGAAAAAACCAACGTAGATGCCCTTGTGGGCAAGGTCTGCATCGTCACCGAGGAGATCCGCAACATTGACGAGGTGGGCGAGGTCAAGCTTGGCGGGCTTTGCTGGTCGGCACGCTCTGCCGACGGGCGTGTGATCGCCGCGGGCGAGCAGGTCACCGTGAAGGAAATTCAGGGTGTCAAATTGATCGTAAAATAAATTTTTTATAAAGGAGAAAAAATTATGATTGGTGTAATTATCGCTCTCGTTTGTCTGCTGGTTGTGCTGTTGATCGTACTGATCGCCAACATCCAGATCGTTCCCCAGGCGTATGCCTACGTGGTCGAGCGCCTTGGCTCTTACCGTGAGACCTGGAGCAACGGTCTGCACGTCAAGATCCCCTTCATCGAGAAGATCAGCAAAAAGGTCAATCTGATGGAGCAGGTCGTTGATTTCCCGCCCCAGTCGGTGATCACCAAGGATAACGTGCGTATGCAGATCGATACCGTGGTCTATTTCCAGATCACCGACTGCAAGCTCTACGCCTATGGCGTAACCAACCCCATCTTCGCCATCGAAAATCTGACCGCCACCACGCTGCGTAATATGATCGGTGAGCTGGATCTGGACGGCACCCTCACCTCCCGTGACACCATCAACACCAAGATGCGCGCCATCCTTGACCAGGCAACCGACGCCTGGGGCATCAAGGTCAACCGCGTGGAGCTGAAGAACATCATCCCGCCCCGCGAAATTCAGGACGCGATGGAAAAGCAGATGAAGGCAGAGCGCGAGCGCCGTGAGGCGATCCTGCGCGCCGAGGGTGAAAAGAACTCTGCCATCCTTGTGGCTGAGGGTCGTAAGCAATCGGCTATCCTGGACGCAGAGGCAGAAAAGCAGGCAGCCATCCTGCGCGCAGAGGCACAGCGTGAGGCTCGCATCCGCGAGGCAGAGGGCGAAGCCGAGGCTATCCTGAAGGTACAGCAGGCAACCGCAGAGGGCTTGCGTATGCTCAACGACGTGCCCCCCGTGAAGGAGGTTCTGGCACTCAAGAGCTTCGAGGCTATGACCAAGATCGCGGACGGTCAGGCAACCAAGATCATCATCCCCTCCGAGCTGCAGAACCTTGCAGGCACCATCGCCGCCATCACCGAAACGGCAAAGAAAAAGTAAGAAATACGGGGATGCCTTTTGAAAAAAGGCATCCCCGCACCCCTTTCAAAACCTTTTATCAAAAGAAAAAAACGTAGCCGCATGTGGGGCATTCCTTGCTCACAACACGGCTACGTATTTTCTTTTTTATTCAAAGGGTTTGGTGTGGGGGTATGGGGGCGACCTTTTAGAAAAGGTCGCCCCCATATACTTACTGATAAATCGGGAATTTCTCGCAAAGCGCGATGACCTCGCGCGTGATACGCTCCTTAGAATTCTCAAAGTCGTTCACCACGTCGGCGATCCAACCGGCGATCAGCTCCATTTCGGGCTCCTTGAAGCCACGGGAGGTCACGGCGGGGGTGCCGATACGCACGCCGCTGGTGATAAAGGGGCTGCGGGGCTCGTTGGGAACGGTGTTCTTGTTGGCGGTGATGTGCACCTCGTCAAGTCTGTGCTCCAGCTCCTTGCCCGTCAGCTCAAGACCGCGCAGGTCAAGCAGCATCAGGTGGTTGTCGGTGCCGCCGGAAACCAGGTTCAAGCCCTTTTCCTTGAGCGCCTTGGCAAGTGCTGCGGCGTTCTTCACGACCTGCTCGCCGTATGCCTTGAAATCGTCCTGCAGCGCTTCGCCCAGTGCCACAGCCTTCGCGGCGATGATGTGCATCAGGGGACCGCCCTGCGTGCCGGGGAATACCGCCTTGTCGATTGCCTTTGCAAACTCCTCGCGGCAAAGGATCAGACCGCCGCGCGGACCGCGCAACGTCTTATGGGTGGTGGTGGTAACAACGTCGGCATAGGGCACGGGAGAGGGGTGCACGCCTGCGGCAACAAGACCCGCAATGTGCGCCATATCTACCATAAAGTACGCGCCGACCTCGTCTGCGATCTCGCGGAACTTCGCGAAATCGATCACACGGGGATACGCGCTGGCACCTGCCAGAATGAGCTTCGGCTTGTGTTCCAGTGCAAGGGCACGGACAGCCTCGTAATCAATGGTTTCGCTCTCGTCGGATACACCGTAGGGCACGATGTTGAAATACTTGCCCGAGATGTTGACGGGAGAGCCGTGGGAAAGGTGACCGCCGTGCGCAAGGTTCATGGAAAGCACGGTGTCGCCGGGGTTCAAGAGGGCGAAGAATACGGCAAGGTTCGCGTTTGCACCGCTGTGGGGCTGCACGTTGG
>JAZRFS010000157.1:0-10455 GCA_045643765.1 Eubacteriales bacterium | reverse complement strand
AAGAAAAGGGAGCCGCACGGCTCCCTTTTCTTATTGTGCGCCTTCGATCTTTTATCACCAAATCTTTTTGGCAAACAAATAAGAAAAAGCGGCGCACGCCGCTTTTTCTTTAATCTTTGCAGAATATCAAAGCCCGTTGCTGAAAAGCAAATACACCACCGCCACCTGCCACGCAAGTCCCAGAATGTTGACGAAGTAAAAATAGTAATGCTTGGTCTTGTGGCGGAAGAGCTGCATGGCGGCAAGGGCGCCGACCGCGCCGCACAGAAAGCCCCAGAGCAAAAGCACCTTTTCGGGAATGCGCCACGCGTGGCGCTTGGCTTTCGCCTTGTCCACGCCGTACAAAACAAAGGAGATCAGGCTCCCCGCAAGCAAAACGGCAATAAATGCTTTCAGCAACATAAAACCCTCTTTTCCAGCCCCGTTCGGGGGCTTTTTTATCTTTTGACCTCTACGATGGCGTCCTTGTGCTTTTCAAAGAAGCGGATCGCCCACTCGCGCGTGTAGGCAAGACCGCGATCCTGATAGATGGCGGCGGCGATCGCCTCCATATAAAAATCGTGATCGTAGTGCGGGAGAGGTTTGTTCTTCGGTGCCTCGGTGGCAAAATAGCGATCATTGTAGGCAAACTTGTGCGCTTCGATGATGTCGCACAGATTTTTCAGCGTGCGGTTGTTTTCCATATCCGCTTTTCTGCGCGTGATCTCGTCCTTATCAAGACCCATACTGTAAAACAGCTCGGACCAAACAAGCTTCATCACGGCATCTCCCACGGTTGCCATCGCATCGTTGGTATAGTTAAAGCGTCCCTCCTCGCGCTCGCAGTACATTGCTTGCGCCAGATAGGAAAGATCGTGGAAATCATAATCAAGGCGTTTTGCCAATTCCTCCATACGGGCAAGGATCATTTCACTTGTCGGCATACTACTCCCCCCTTTTTTCACCAGTATAACACAAACGTGCCCCAAAAGCAAGCAGGCACATTGCTTTTTGCAAAATTCGACAAACTTTTTGTGATGGCATATACTGCTATCGGGGCATAAGCCCCGCAATAAGCTTTGGAAAGGTGTATTGCTATGTATGACGAAAATTTGCTCCTGCATCTGATGGGAGAGCCCACGCGTCCGGAGGCGAGTGCACGCCCCAATGCGGGCGTTCCGTGCCCCGAGGCGGGTACGCGACCGCCGCACGGTGCACGCCCTTTGGCGATGGTCTACTCCCCCGAGCAGGAATGGCGTGACCTGTATGAGAGTGAGATGGGTCACGAGCGGGGAACCATCTTCAAAGAGCTGGAATTCCCCTTTTTTGGAGGTGAAGCCCGTGATTAATCGCAACGTGTCCCGCGAAAACGTGTCCCGTGCGGGTAATTGTAAGATGCTGCAGCAGAAGCTGCAGGCGGTGGATTTTGCCATCGTGGAAACCACGCTTTATCTGGACGTGTATCCCGATTGCAAGAAAGCGCTGGAGTATCATAAGCGCTTGCTCAAGGAGCGCAAGATGATCGCTGAGGCGCTGCGCGGCAGCTGCGGTCCCGTGACCGCGTGGGAGGAGCAGAATGACAGTTGGGAATGGGTGAAGGGGCCGTGGCCCTGGGAGCCCGATGCCAACTGAGGGGTAAAGGAGAGTAGCTATGTGGATCTATGACAAGAAACTGCAATTTCCCGTAAAGATCAAGAACCCCAACCCCAAGCTGGCGCAGGTAATTATCTCGCAGCTTGGTGGCCCCGATGGGGAGCTTGCCGCCTCGATGCGCTATCTGCATCAGCGCTATGCGATGCCCTATGACGAGATCAAGGGGATCTTGACCGACGTCGGCACGGAGGAGCTGGCACATCTTGAGATGGTGGCCGCGATCCTGCACCAGCTGACCAGAAATCTTTCGGAAGAACAGATCAAAAACTCCCCCTTCGCCACCTATTTTGTGGATCACACCACGGGCGTGTACCCCGTGGCGGCATCGGGCGTGCCTTTTGATATGAAATACGTTGGCGTGAAGGGCGACGTGCTCACTGACCTTAATGAGGACCTCGCCGCCGAGCAGAAGGCGCGCACCACCTATGACAATATTCTGCGCCTTGCGGACGATCCCGACGTGCGCGAGCCGATCAAGTTCCTGCGCCAGAGAGAGCTGGTGCACTACCAGCGCTTTGGCGATGCCCTTCGCATCGCGCAGGATAGAATGGACAGCAAGAACTTTTACGCCTACAACCCCGCCTTCGACAAGGTGAACGGCGTATTCCGCAAGCCCAAATAAGTGCCTAAACGGTAGCAAAAAACACCGAGGATCTCCTCGGTGTTTTTTGCTTTATTGATGCTTCTTTTCCGCCAGGTGCATGAACTGCAAGCCCATCAGGATCTCGCCCATCGTCCAGCCGGTTTCCACGCAGCAGGGTGCCCAGCCCACGTCGTGGGGTACGCCGTGGCTTTCCCAGTGCTTGACGTCAAACGCGCGCGTCCACGCGCCGTCAAGCAACGGATCGTCGCTATGAATTTGGCAAGAGAGCAGGAAGGAGGCGATGCCGCACCAAAGCGTGCGGAACTTCTCCTCACCCGTGGTGAGGTAAGCGTGTGCAAATGCCAGCGGCAACCAGTTGTTGGAATAAAGCAGGTCTACTACGGGGTCACCGTTGTTGGCAAGCAGAGCGCACTCGCCCGTATGGTTGCGCGCGCACTTGGCCTGATAGCCCGTGTCCCACTCGGTGTAAGCACCGCACTCTTGGCGGCGCAAGGTAAGGTTTTCCAATACCGTTTCCAGCCATTTTTTGTATTCGGGTTTGCCCGTGACCTCAAAAAGGATGGAAAGCGGAAGCACGAGACGGCAGTTTTCCTCGGTCTCGCTGGTTTCGCGCTGCGTGTTCGGATAGAGTGCCATGATCGAGCAAAGCCCCTTCTCGCCCACCTCTAAAAAGCGTTTGTCTGCGCCCGCGCGGTAAGCAAGTGCCAGCATGGCAAGATAGAACGCGTTGTAATGTGCGCAGGGAGTGCCCACGCCCGGCTTTTTCAGCTCCTCGCGCTTCTTGTCGTCAAGGCGGCACCAGTCGGTGCGGGACACGCGAAGGCCGTCCTCGCCCGTGGTATCCATCATGTAAACAAGGCCTGCC
Source organism: Eubacteriales bacterium (assembly GCA_045643765.1). Taxonomy (GTDB): domain Bacteria; phylum Bacillota; class Clostridia; order Oscillospirales; family CAG-272; genus Firm-07. Next base: position 7,354 of record JAZRFS010000157.1, on the reverse strand, counting down.
TTGATCTCTTCAAAGTAAGGCACTTCGCCGTTGATATATTGCTGCAACAGAAGCGGCAGAATTACGCGCGCCACGTCGTCCTGATAGCAGGCCTCCCACGACACCTCGCTCCAGCGGATCATGCCCTTGTGCGGTCCGTCCTTTTCCTGCATCCAGTCAAAGCAGAACTTGAAAAGATCGTCTGCGATCTGTTGGCTGTTCGTATTGCCGCGCAGAAGCGCATCGAAAAGGAACGCGCCGCCCGTTTCCGCGGTGCAGTCGGTGCGAATGTCCTCACGGCGAATTTGCATACCGTCCATGCCCTTAATGTGGTGAGCATAGCCCTCGAAGGCACCCTCCTTGCCACCGTTTTTGAGCATCCCCGCGCGGTGGAACCAGGAAAGCGCATTTGTCACGGCCGCATCGGTATCAGCGGCTGCGGTAACGGTTGCTTTTTCGTAGGTGCAAACGGGTTTTTCGAATACGGGTGCGACTTTTTCGCCTGCAAGGAAGGAAAGGATCTCCCCGATCAGTGCCTCAAAATACGTGCGCGGTGCAAGTCTTGCGCGGCGGAAGTTGCAAAGGCGGAATGCGCAAAGCAAGGTGGTATCGGACAGCCACCACAGCGCCCAGACGCCCTTTTCCAGCTCCTCTGTACTCATGTCGGTCTGATCGTGTGCGCAGATGTAATTGTGAAGCGTCAGGATCGGTGCTTTCGCGTGATTGCGAAAGGCATAGGTGATACAATCGCCGTTGTGATCGTCCAGCACTGCGCCCGTGGGAAGCCCCTCGACGGGAAAATCGGTGGGATCAAAAACCAAACGGTGGTGCGTGGTTTCGGTCATGCCGTTGTCCGTGCTGCCGCCGATCGCCTCCACGAATTCCGCGAAGACGGGCTTGCCTGTGGCGCGGAATTTTTCAATGCACGCGCGCACGGGGGAGGGGTAGGTGATCGGCTTTTCGCGGTTGCCGGAAAGCAGGCAAAGCGCGTCAAATTCCGCTGTGTCAAAGGGTGCGTCGGGTGCGCGAAGCTCGCTCCCTGGGCAATTTTTCAAGATAAGATCCGATAAGTCGCTCGGCTTTTCGGACAAGATCAGAATGCGGTTCATAAGTACCTCTTAAAGCTTGATCGTTTCACCCGTGTGACGGGATTTCTCCGCCGCAAAGCCGATATAGTGGCTTTGCATCGACACGGCAAGCATCGTGACGTTGGGATCCGTTTCGCCGTTATAGTGGTTGATAATAGAGCGCAACAGGTGATAGTCGCCGCCGCCGTGATAGCCGCTGACGGCATTGATCTGCTCGTTGAGATCAAGGTCATAGCTCTCGCCGCCGAAGATGCGGCAGTGCAGTACGTTTTCCATCATATTGCCAAAGATCTCGCCCTTCTCGCCGTGCAAATGGATCTCGCGGTAGCATTTGTCAGAGAAGGCGGTCATCGTCAGATGCGCGGTGGTGCCGTTTTCAAACAGCATATTCACGACCTGATGATCCACCACGTCGTTGTCCACCTTGAACGCGCAAATGCCCCAACGGGAGGTCTCCAGCTCCTTTGCCATCGTTTCTGCGGTGGCGTTGGGCATCACCACGTGGCACGCCCAGTTCGGCTTGCCGCGCTCGATGATCTTTTGCACGTAGTGCGTCTTGGCGCTGTAAGCACAACTATCCTGCAAATCGCAGAACATGCAGCGCTCTGCCGCGCCCTCGGGGGCGTTTTCGGGGGTGAAGTAGCGCAGCGAGCCAAAGGAGCTTACAGAGGTGCACTTGTCACCGACAAACCAGGAGATCAGGTCAAGGTCGTGACAGCACTTGGAGATGATCATGGGGGTGGCAAGATCCTCGCGGCGCGTGTTACCGCGCACGTAGCTGTGCGCCTGATGCTCGTAGCCCACGTTTTCCGTGAGGTTGATGGTGGACACGCGACCGTATTTGCCGCTGTCCAGCTCCTTTTTGAGTACCGAGAAAAAGGGTGCGTAGCGCAGCACGTGGCACACGAATACGCGGCGCCCGAGGCGCTCGGCGGTCTGCTCGATCTCGCGGCATTCCTCAGCGGAACGGGCGATCGGCTTTTCCAGGATCAGGTCGTAGCCCGCCTCCATCGCGCGAGTGGCTTGGCGCAGATGAAATCTGTCCCAGGTGGCGATGATGAGAATGTCGGCAAGCTTGCCCGCAGAGAAAAACGCGTCCTCGTCCGTGTAAAGGGCGCTGTTGTCCAGCGAGCAAAGTGCCGCCGCGTTTTGGAGCTTTTCCTCGTTCCCGTCACAAACGGCAACGATCTTTTCGCCCATTTCCTTCAAGATCGCAGCGTAGGTCATGCCGCGGTTTCCGTAACCGATCAGTGCAAAATTAGGCATTGTCAGCACCTCCCAAAATTGATGCGTTCATTATATCACACACACACGCGCGCGGTCAATGACGGTTTTGTTTTTTTATATTACAATTTTGCGCGTTGTCTTTTGCGCATTTTCAGCCAGTTGAAAAAGCTGTAAAGGTCGTTCACAAGGAAGACGGAAAAGCAGATCACCATCGAGAAATAGGCAGGCTCGCGCACGGCAACCATCAGCCACATCGTGATCAGCACCACGTCATTCAAGGTGTAGGCAAGAGCGAAATAGGGCGTGCGCAAAAAGGTGAGGGAGGCGGCAAAAAAGCTGGTGGTGACCGAGAGGGTGCTGATCACAAGATTTTGCGTGCCGAGCGCACCGAGCAGGAAATAAAGCCCCACGCTCACCGCCCCGCTGGCCGGCAGAAGGATCGCCAGATGCAAGGGACGGAGCGATGTGATCCTGACCTCGCTTGTTTCCTTGTACGGGTGACGGAACCAGGAAATAAGGCAGATGACCGCCATCGGCAGCGTCATGCAAAGGTAAGTGATCATCTCACCGAAGTAGCGTTGCTCGAAGGACACGATGCCGTAAAGTGTGGCGAAGATCACCATCAAAATCTGTCCCTGCCACGCGCCCTTGGCGATAAAGATCAGCGAGGTGACGCCAAGCAGCGAGGCAAGCGTGCCAAGCAGGTGAAAGTCGGGGGAGAGGATCGAGCAGACCAGCACCCCTGTAAGCGAGAACAGCCACAGTCCCCATTCAAATTTTGTCAGCTTGGAAAAGAATTCAAAAATTTTCATAACACTCCTGAAAAAAGCACCCGTTTGAACACTTTCGTGCAAAAACGGGTGCTTGTCATGTTCTGTTACAGTATAGCAAAATGAGAAAGGAATGTCAAGCCTCAGGACAAAATCCAGTCCAGATTAAAGGTGCAAAAATGGCACTTTGCCCCCCAATCCTCCTCGTAAAGCAAATAGATGCGCTCCGCGCTCTCGGTGTTCATCTCCACGTAGCCGCCGCGCTGCTCGTCAAGGAGCTTGGAGGCAAACCACGTCTTACCCCCATCACGGCTGGCGTGCACGGTGACGTGGTCGCGCTCGTTTTCGTTGGCACAGTGGGCAAAAAGCAGGATCTGTTCGCCGTTTTCGGCTGTAACCGTGGTCAGCGCGCCGAAGCATCGCGCATCCACAAGCGCAAAGTCGGGCTCAACGCCCTGCCAGTTGGTTGCACCGTCCTTGCTGTATGCACGCGAACGGTAGCTTGCCTGTGTGCGGATATTCAGATACACGCGTCCGTCGGCAAGCTCGGCGGCGGCGGTTTCGTTGGGAGAAACGACCATGGCGCTTGTCCAGATCCATTCGCCAAGCTCCCACGTTTCGCCGTTATCGCGGCTGGTGAAGGTTGTCACCACGGAGGGGCCGTGCTTGCGCACGGGTTGACCGTAGCAACGCGGAACCAGCCACACGGGTATCAGCATCGTGCCGTTTTTGAGGGTAATGCCGTGCCCCGGTCCCAGGGCAAAGCAGGTGCGCTTGTCGGGCGCGGTAAAGGCGGTAATGTCAACGGGGGCGCTCCAGGTCACGCCGTCGTCGTCCGAGTAGCGGCGCAAAATGCGTCCACCCTTTGTGCCGTAGCATTCGCAATAGAGAAAGTGGATGCGTCCGTTCTGATCCTGCATCATCACGGGATTGTTGACCGTGGGCAGCGCCTCGGTACCACAGGCGAGAGGGAAGAACTCGGAAAAGGTCTTTCCCCCATCGGTGGAGCGCTGGCAAAGCACGTCCATCATCGCCCAGTCCTCTGCGGTGCGGCGCGCCTCGTTGTAGGCAAGCAGCGTACCCTTCTTTGTGATAAAAAGACCGGGAATGCGGTGCTTTTCGTACTGCTCGCCGCCGCACCACAGCTCTTTTGTTTCAAAGTATGCGCTCATATCGCATCAAAGCAGGGGCATAACCTTTTCGGCAATCTCACGCTTGCCCTCCTCGCTGATGGGAGCGAAGGGACGGCGGCAATCACCAAATGCAAGGCCCTTCTGGTTCAGCACTTCCTTTTCTGCGGCCATTACGCCGTGCTTGATGAAGATGTTGATGATGAAGTTGACCCCGCGCTGGATCTGTTGCGCCTCGGCGATCTTGCCCTCACGGAAGAGCTTTTCGATCTTGACGTACTTGTCTACCATACAGTTGTAGGTCGAGCCGATGCCGCCGTCAGCGCCCATGGAAAGGCCTGCAAGGAAGGTTTCGTCATAGCCGTTGTAGATGACCTTGTTGGGGAACGCGGTCTTGAGCTGCTCCATCAGGAAGTAGTCGTTGGCGGTGTATTTGACACCCGCAAAACGGTCGTCGGTGAGGAACTCCGCAAAGGAAGCGGCGCCCAACGCCACGCCGGAGAAGGCGGGGATGTGGTACACGATCATGGGCAGCGACACCTCGTTTACGATGTCGAAGTAGTAGCTCTTGATCTCGTTTGCGCCGAACTTGTAGTAGAAGGGCGCGACGGAGGAGATGGCATCGTAGCCGAGCTTCTCGCAAAGCTTTGCGTACTCGATCGCCTGCGCGGTGGAGATCGCACCGATCTGTGCCAGCAGGGTGCATTTACCCTTTGCCTCAGCGGCAACCAGCTCGTAGATGTACTTGCGCTCTGCCTCGGTCAGCAGGAAGGATTCTGCCGTGGAGCCGTTGACGTAGAAGCCCGTAGCGCCTGCAGCGATATTCTGGTGGATGTGATCAATGAGAGCCTTTTCGTTGATCTTGCCGTTCTGATCAAAGGGGGTGAGCAACGCGGTATAGATGCCGCTGAATTTTACGTCGGTCATAGTAAACTCCTTTTTGTCGGCAAAGCCGTTATTTACCTCTATTTTAGCATAGATAGAACAGCAATAAAAGTAAAATATTGAATAAAATTTGTTTTATATTGACTTTTTTGCACGCACGTGATAAAATAAAGAAAAAAGAGAGGGGAGAGCGTATGAACGTCAGAGTGATCTACCGCGAGCGCGGCCGCGACTTTTACACCGATGTGCCGCACACGCACGAGAGCGATTTTGAGCTGATCCACGTGCTGTCCGGCAAGGGCAAGCTGTTCGTGGGCGAGCGCGTGATCCCGTTTTGCGGGGACGCGGTGTTTTTACTGGACGCAGCGGTGCTGCACTACGTTTCCCCCGATGCGGACACCCCTTACGTGCGCACCAAGCTTCTCATTGACAAGCCGCTGACGGCGGGGGCGGTTGCACCGCTTTTGACGGGCGGATATCTGTACCGCGTGCCCTCGCCCACACTTTCCGCAAAGGCGGATCGGGCGCTTGCGGCGCTGGACGGGTTGCTGACGGGTGATGCGGCCCCGCTGGACGTGCTGTCCCGCGTGTTTGAGCTGTTGCACCTTTGCACGGCGCAGATGCAGGAGCAAAAGGGCGAGGCGTCGGGCACGGTAGCCGCAGCGGTGGGCTATATTCACGAGCATCTGGAAACGGGCGCGGCATTGTCTGACGTGGCACAAGCGTTGCATGTGAACAAGCATTATCTGTGCCGCCTTTTCAAGGCGGAAACGGGCATGACGGTGGGGGCGTATATCAATTCCGCACGCGTGGTGCGCGCCAAGCAGCTGCTGCGCGATAGCGGTGAGCCGATCTCCTTCGTGGCAAGCGAGTGTGGGTATAACGAGCCTTCCGTGTTTGCCAAAAGCTTCAAGAAGGAAACGGGTATGACACCCAGCGCATACAGAAATATGACGAGAGGGAGATAAAAATGGAGATCTTGAAATTATATCCTGCATACAAAAATTACATCTGGGGCGGTACGAAGCTTGCCGAACGGTATGGAAAAACGGCGGATTTTACCCCTGTGGCGGAAAGCTGGGAGCTCTCCTTTCACAAGGACGGCGAAACGCGCGTGGCGGACGGACGCACCTTGCGCGAGGTGCTTACCCCCGCCGCGCTTGGCACGGCGTGTGAAGATTTCCCCTTCTTCCCGATGCTGATCAAATTCATCGACGCGAAGCAAAATCTTTCCGTGCAGGTGCACCCCGATGATACGTATGCCCTTGCAAACGAGAACAGCTTCGGCAAGACCGAGATGTGGTACGTGGTCGAGGCGGAAGAGGGCGCAGGGCTTTACGTCGGCTTTTCGCGCGACGTGACGCGCGAGGAGTACGAAAATGCCATCGCGGACGGCACGCTTTGCGAGCTGCTCAACTTTTACCCCGTACAAAAGGGAGAGTGCTATTTTATCCCCGCGGGCACGATCCACGCCATCGGCGCCGGGTGCGTGATCTGCGAAATTCAGCAGAACAGCAACCTCACCTATCGCGTGTTTGACTATGGACGCGTGGGTGCTGACGGCAAGCCGCGCGAGCTGCACGTGGAAAAGGCACTGGCGGTCACCCATCTTGAAAAATACGAAAAACTCACCCCGTCAGGGGGTGAAATTGGCGTGGAGGTGCTCGGCTCCTGTCCGTATTTCCACGTTACACGCCAAACGGTGCGCGGCAAATGGCAGATCGCAACCGACGCGCGCTCGTTCAAGTGCATCACCTGTGTGGAGGGCGTGGGACAGATCGAAAACCACCCCGCCTCGCGCGGTGACAGCTTCCTTATCCCCGCCAACTACGGCACCGCGCACCTCTCGGGAGATATGGTGCTGATCTGCGCCGAGGTGAAATGAAGGGCGTTTGCCAAAGCTTGTAGGGGGCGACGTCCCCCAACGCCCCGTAAAACAAAAAAACAGGCACCCGTGTGGGTGCCTGTTTTTTGTATCTTACAGGTTGTAGTACTTGTCAAATTCTGCGGGGTGGGGGATCTTGGACATTTCGCTGCACTCGGCACGCTTGGTGGCGATGAACTTGGTGAGCAGCTCCTTCGGGAACACGCCGCCTACGGTGAGGTAGTCGTTGTCCGCTTCCAGTGCGACAAGCGCTTCGGGAAGGGAGGTGGGCAGACCCTTGAGCTTCTTCTTTTCCTCCTCGGGGAGGTTGTAAAGGTTGAAGTCGTAGGGGCCCCAGCCCTGGGCTGCGGGAACGATCTTGTTCTTGATGCCGTCAAGACCTGCCACCAG
>JAZRFS010000156.1:0-9647 GCA_045643765.1 Eubacteriales bacterium | reverse complement strand
CCGAATGGCGGAGGGCTTTTTGGCACCCGCAACGGGAATCGAACCCATAACTACCCCTTAGGAGGGGGTTGTTATATCCATTTAACTATGCAGGCATATTCGGTTTTGCACACCGTATAGTATAGCACATTTGCGCGCGGTTGGCAAGGTGTTTTCAAAAATCTATCGCACCGTGTCAAAATCGTTATCCTTTTTCTCAAAACCGTTATGGACAAATGGGGCGCGGCGTGGTATAATAAATGCAGAAATTCTCCACACAAGGAGGGGGCAACATGATTACACGCATCAAGGGCGAGCGCGTGGTGACACCAAACGGTGTGATCGCGGGCTACGTCTACTTTGAAAACGGCAAAATCACCTGCGTGGGCGGGGACGATACACGCCCGTTTGACCGCGAGGTCGTGGCGGACGGCTACGTGCTTCCCGGCATGATCGAAACGCACGTACACGGTGCGCGCGGTTTTGATTTCTGCGAAGCGGACAAAGAGGGGATCCTCGCGGCGGTTGAGCATCACGTGCGCCACGGCGCGACCACGATCTTCCCCACCGTAACCTCCTCCAGCTTTGCGCGCACCTTTGCGGCGCTGGAGCGCATTGAGCAAGCGATGGCTGATCCGCGCGGCAAATACATCGCAGGCGTACATCTGGAGGGGCCGTACCTCTCCCCCGCACAAAGCGGCGCGCAGGACAAAGCGCTGATAACTCCACCCGTTCGGGGGGATTATGAGAAATTGATCGCCCGTTTCGGCTCTATCATCAAGCGCTGGGACTACGCCCCCGAGCGCGATGAGGGCAGCGAATTTGCCGCCTACTTAACGGCACACGGCGTCCTCCCCTCGGCGGGACACACCGATGCCATCTATGACGACATGAAGCTTGCGCGGGAAAACGGCTGTCGCCTCATTACACATTTTTACTCCTGCACCTCCACCATCACGCGCGACAAGGGCTTCCGCCGCCTCGGCGTGCTGGAATGCGGCTATCTGTGGGACGATATGTACATTGAAATCATCGCGGACGGCAAGCATCTGCCCCCCGAGCTGTTGCAGCTGATCTTCAAGCTTAAGCCCCACGATAAAATTGTACTCGTAAGCGACGCGCTCAAGGTTACGGGCGAGGATGCCCTCACCTCCTCTGTCGGCACCACGCCCTGCATCATTGAGGACGGCGTGTGCAAGCTGCTTGATCGCTCCGCCTTTGCGGGCAGCATCGCCACCGCTGACCGCCTGTTGCGCGTTACCACGCGCGAGGGTGGCTTGCCCCTTACCGACGCGGTGCAGATGGGTGCCGCCAATCCTGCCGCACTGATGGGACTGAACAAGGGACAGCTTGCCGCGGGAATGGACGCGGATATTCTGATCACCGATGAAGACTTTATGCCGCAGACGATCATCAAAAGCGGTGTGAAAATCTGATTTTTGCCCCCGCCTGCCAAATTTGGCAAGGCGGGGCGTTTTTGTAATCATTTTTATTATTTTTGATATTTACAAGATAGTATTTTCTTGTTATAATGGTTGTATCACCGAAAGGAGATTTTTGTTATGCTACTCAAAGAATTTATGACCGACGAGTTGCGCGTGAAAGTCTTTGACAACCGCACCGCGATGGGCGTGGACGCCGCCGCGGACGTGGCAAACGAGATGCGCCGCCTGCTTACCGAAAAAGCGCAGATCAATATGATCTTTGCCGCCGCCCCCTCGCAATCGGATTTCCTTGCCGCCCTCACCGAGGAAGCGGACATCGACTGGAAGCGCGTGAACGTCTTCCACATGGACGAGTACATCGGCATTGGCAACGATCACCCGCAAAGCTTTGCGAAATTCGTCAAGACACACGTGGCGGACAAGTTCGCCGTCGGCGCGTTTTACCCGTTGAACGGGGCGTGCGAAAACGTAGCCGAGGAATGCGCGCGCTATGAAAAGCTGCTGCGCGAGCACCCCGTGGACATCGTTTGCATGGGCATTGGCGGGAACGGCCACATCGCCTTCAACGATCCCGGCGTGGCGGATTTCACCGACCCCGTATACGTCAAAACCGCAAAGCTGGACGAGGTCTGCCGCAATCAGCAGGTCAACGACGGGTGCTTCCCCGACATTGACGCCGTGCCGAAATACGCGATGACGCTGACCGTCCCCGCACTGATGAGCGCGGCGCGACACTTCTGCATGGTACCCGCTCCCACCAAAGCGAATGCCGTAAAGGCAACGCTTCAGGGCGAGATCACCGATCTTTGCCCCGCGACCGTCCTTCGCACCCAAAAGGACGCTGTTTTGTATCTTGACCGCGACTCTGCGGCACTACTTTAAGGAGGAAACCACCTATGAAAATGACATTCCGTTGGTATGGCGAGAAGGATTGCATTCCGCTTGACCATATCAAGCAAATTCAGGGCATGACGGGCGTTGTTACCGCCGTTTATGACGTGCCCGTGGGCGAGGTCTGGCCGCTGGAGAGATTGCAAGCCCTGAAGGCCGCCTGCGACAAGGCAGGTCTTGAAATGGAAGTGATCGAGTCCGTTCCCGTACACGAGGACATCAAGCTCGGCCGCCCCACGCGCGACAAGTACATCGAGGCGTACAAGCAGAACATCATCAACTGCGGCAAGGTCGGCGTGAAGTGCATCTGCTACAACTTTATGCCCGTGTTTGACTGGCTGCGCACCGATCTGTACTTCAAGCATCCCGACGGCTGCACCTCGCTTGCCTACTGCCACGACACGCTGATGAAGCTGGATCCCAAGAACCTGTCGCTCCCCGGTTGGGACGAGAGCTACACCAAGGACGAGCTCAACGCGCTTCTCGCCGCTTACGAGGGCATGACACACGAGAAGCTGTTCGAGAACCTTGTTTACTTCCTTGACGCCATTATGCCCGCGTGCGACGAGGCTGACGTCAACATGGCCATTCACCCCGATGACCCGCCGTGGGATATGTTTGGTCTGCCCCGCATCATCTGCCGCGAAGAAGATTACGACAGAATGTTTGCAGCTGTGCCCAACAAGCACAACGGCATCACCTTCTGCACGGGCTCGCTCGGTGCAGGACGCTTCAACGATCTGCCGAAGCTTGCCGCCAAGCTGGCAAGCCGCACCTACTTTGCGCATCTGCGCCAGCTGAAGTACACCAATGACGTGGATTTTTACGAGAACGGCCACATCTCCGAGCGCGGCGACGTGGGCATCTACGGCATCGTCAAGGCATTCGTGGAGAACGGCTTTGACGGCTACGTGCGTCCCGACCACGGGCGCAACATTTGGGGCGAGGACGCGAAGCCCGGCTACGGACTTTTCGACCGCGCACTTGGCGCCACCTATCTGTACGGCGTGTTTGAGGCCGTGGAAAAGGGAGCAAAGCAATGAAAATCCTCTTTTTCGGCGACAGCATCACGGATGCCGCGCGCGCAAGAGAAAAGACCTACGTTCCGGCATTGGAGCTTGGTTGCGGCTTTGTGCAGCAACTCGCGGGGCGACTGATGGAAAGAGCCCCCGTGGGCTATGAATTCGTGAACACGGGTATTGCCGGAAACCGCATCGTGGATCTGTATGCGCGCGCCGCGACCGACGTCTGGGCGCACAAGCCCGACCTTGTCAGCATCCTGGTCGGCATCAACGACGTCTGGCACGAAACCGATCGCATCTTCGGCACAGAGCCCGCGCGCTTTGAGCGCGTGTACCGCATGCTGATCGAGGAAACGATGCAAAAGCTTCCCCACGCCAAGATCCTGCTTTGCGCCCCCTTTATGCTGAAGCTGGGCGCGATCGAAAAGGAGTGGAGCGCCTTTTGCAACACCCCTTTGTACATCAATATCGTAGAAAAGCTGGCAAAGGAATACGGGCTTTACTACCTTCCCTTGCAGGAAAAGATCGACGAGGCAGCGGCAAAATACGGCGCGCAGAATATTTTGTTTGACGGCGTGCATCCCGCCCCCGCGGGCGCGGTGCTGATCGCCGGCGAGTGGCTGAAGCGCTTCGAAAAAATCGAGGAGGACATGAAGCAATGAAAATTCTGTTTTATGGCGATAGTATCACGGATGCCGTGCGCGCCAAGGATAAAATCACCTTCCCCAACTCCGCTCTTGGCTTCGGCTACGTGATGCAGATCGCGGGGCGGCTTTATGAAAAATCTCCCGTAGACTATGACATTGTCAATACGGGTATCAGCGGCAATCGCATCGTAGATCTGTATGCGCGCGCGAAGAAGGACTGCTGGAACCACGAGCCGGATCTGATCAGCATTCTGATCGGCATCAACGACATCTGGCACGAGGTGGAGGTGCAAAACGGCGTTGAGCCCGAGCGCTTTGAGCGCATCTACCGCATGCTGATCGAGGACACGCAAGCGCGTCTTCCGAACACGAAGCTCCTACTTTGCGAGCCCTTCGTGCTGAAGGGTGCCGCTACCGAGGCGGCATGGGAGCAGTTCAGCGAATGCACGGTCTATGCGAAGATCGTGGAAAAGCTGGCGAAGGAATACAACCTTTACTTCCTGCCCTTGCAGGCGGCATTTGACGCGGCAGCTGCCAAATACGGCAACGAAAAATTCCTGTTTGACGGCGTGCATCCCTCCACCGAGGGCGCCACGCTGATCGCATGCGAATGGATGAAGCTTTTTGAAAAAATTGAGGAGGATATGAAAAAATGAGCAATCCCTTTATGGTTGATTTGAAAAATAAGGTTGTCGCCGTGACCGGTGCGGGCGGCATCATCTGCAGCGCCTTTGCCAAGGCACTGGCCGAGTGCGGCGCGAAGGTCGCGCTTCTTGACATCAACGAGGAGGCGGCACAGAAGTACGCGGACGAGATCGGCGAGAACGCCATCGCCGTGAAGTGCAACTGCCTGGACAAGGCAAGCATTGAGGAAGCAAAAAAGGCGATCAACGACAAGTTCGGCGCGGTCAACTTCCTGATTAACGGCGCGGGCGGCAACAACCCCAGAGCCAGCACTGACAACGAAACAATGACGCCTGATCTGGAGGGCGTGAAGGACTTTTTCGCGCTGGAGGAAAGCGGACTGAAGTTCGTGTTCGACCTGAACATCACCTCGGCATTCCTCACCACGCAGGTGTTCGCCCCCGATATGATCAAAACCGGCGGTAACATCATCAACATCAGCTCGATGAACGCGTTCCGCCCCCTGACCAAGATCCCCGCGTACAGCGCGGCAAAGGCAGGCATCAGCAATTTCACCCAGTGGCTTGCAGTGCATTTCGCGCCCTGCAACATCCGTTGCAACGCCATCGCTCCCGGATTTTTCGTGACCAACCAGAACCGCGGTCTGCTCTTTAACGAGGACGGCACGCCCACGGCGCGCACGGGCAAGATCCTTGCCGCCACCCCCATGAAAAAGTTTGGCGAGATCTCGGATCTGATCGGCTGCCTGCTCTGGCTTGCAGACGATAACGCCAGCGGCTTCGTCACGGGCACGGTCATTCCCGTCGACGGCGGCTTCTCCGCTTACAGCGGTGTTTGATTTGTGCGGTTTCGCACAAATCAAACGCAAAGGGGAAGGAACCTTTTAAGGAAAGGTTCCTTCCCCTCTTTCTTTTGCCCTTGCAAAAGAAATTCACCCCCACCACCAAACCTTTTTGCAAAAAAGGAATGTCCACAGACGGAATGATAGATAAAATATCGCAAAAAGCGCACACGCAAAAACACCCCGAAACGGTACGAGTTTCGGGGTGTTTTTGTTGTGTTTGGGTGTTGGCACAGGCGAAACTAAAAAACGTCCCTACAAACCCTTTTTTGAAAGGTTTTGAAGGGGTACGGGGGGACTTTATCAAAAGTCCCCCCGTATAAAGCGCGTTCTGCGCCAAAAATCACAGCCTTACTCTTCCCAGAAGGGCAGGCAGATACCCTTACCCTGCTCCTTGGCGTTATAGTAGCAACGCGCGGTCACGGCGATGTCGAGAATACCTGCGCCAACGGCGTTGAAGTAAATGATCTCGTCATCGTTCTCGCGGGCACACTTGTCGCCGGAAAGGATCTCGCCAAGCTCGGCGTGAATGTCACTATCCTGCACAAGGCCGTCCTTCCACATCAGCGCCACGGTGCTGATCATACGGTGCTTGATGTTTTCCCAGTAGTCCACCACCAGCTTGGAGGCACGCTTCACGCACTCGTAATCCACCTCATAGTCTGCCATATTCATGACCAGCGCGCCCTTCTTCAGCCACTCGCCCTTGATGAACGGCTCGCTGGCGAGCGTTACACAGTCGATGATATCGCTATTACGGGTAGCCATTTCCACGTCCATCGTGGGGATGACCTCAAGCTGAGGATACTTAGCTCTGGTCGCATTGGCAAAACGCTCGGCATTGGCAAGCACGATGTCATACACGTACAGCTTCTTGATCGAGGGGCGGCCGATAAGGGCTGCCTCCAGCTGCGTGGGTGCCTGTGCACCCGCGCCGCAAATGAGCATCGTTTCAGCGTTGCTCTTGGCAAGCAGCTTCACAGCGATACCGCCGGATGCGCCGGTTCTCATCGTGCTGACAGCCGTACCGTCTGCCACGCAAACGGGCAGCTTGGTGTCGGGATCGTTGAGGATCACGGTCACGCTGGCACGGGGCAAGCCCTTTTTGTAGTTCTGGGGGCCGGAGCCGATCCACTTGATGCCTGCCATATTGTACCCGCCGCCGATGTAGCCGGGCATCGCGTTGATACGGCCGAGGGTGTTCTCGTCCTCCGTCGTCTTGCCCCAGCGCATCACACACTTACCGGGAGCGATCACATCGCCCTTGTGATTGAGGACGTACACGCGCTCTACGTCGTGCATGACGGCGCGCATATCCAGCACGCCCAGCTCCTCCATCGTTTTATTGTTCAAAAACAAAAGATCTGCTTTCATAATTTCGACTCCTTTGTAAAAATGATAGTATCATTTTAGCAAAATTCGACAAGATTGTAAATAATATTCTGAAATGCTATTGCCCCATCGCCAAAAATGTGGTAAAATGATTTCAGACCACAAAGGAGTGTATGAAAATGGAACTGCTGCAATTACGCTACTTTTACGAAAGCGCACAAAATGAGAGCTTTGCCAAAACGGCAGAAAAGTATCTGGTGCCGACCACCTCCGTTTCGGCATCGGTCAAGCGTCTGGAAAGTGAGCTTGGATGCAAGCTGTTTGACCGCACCGCCAACCGCATCACGCTCAACCAAAACGGCAAGCGCTTACAGCAATCTCTCTGCCTGGCTTTTGCCGAGATCGACGGCGCGGTGGAGGCGCTTTGCGCGCCGCAAAACGATACGCGCGAGATCCGCATGCTGGTTCGCGCCATTCGCTCCAACATCACCGAGCGCATCATCGATTACAGCGGCAAGCACCCCCATATCGCATTTGCGACCTCCTTTGATTTCAACGAAAAGGAACTGGAAAAGTACGACGTGGTCATTGACCGCAAGTGCGATGCTTACCCCGAGCGCGAGGGGTTTGAGCTTTGCTCGATGCGCTTGCGCTTCAAGGCGGCAGCAGGGCACCCACTTGCCAGAAAAAAGCACACGTTAGGGCAGCTTTGCAACCAAAAGTTTATTTCATGGGGCGAGCAAAGCAATATGCACCAGATTCTGCTGGAGGCCTGCCGCCGTGCCGGATTTTCCCCCATGATTGCCGTGACAACCAACGATAAGGCGTGTTACGATCGCCTGATCGCCGCAGGCGTGGGCATTGGCATCACGCGCGAGGACACGGGCGCGGAGGGCGTATATCTGGACGTCACGGATTTTGACGAGCATTACACCGTATACGCCTATTACAAAAAGCAGGCGTATTACGGCAACGTGAAGCACTTTATTGACTTTTTGAAAGCAGGAAATTAAAAAAACACCCCGAAACGGTATGCGTTTTGGGGTGTTTTTGCTTTCGGGACGCCGTTCACAGCATCGCGATATACCGCCACGGGCGATCGCGATCCTCGGGGGCGGCGTAGTCGATGCCCACGCGCGGAAGCGCATCATATACGGGCAGGGGTGTGCCGTCATCCTCCAACCAAATACCCGATTGGGGGCATAACGGTATGCGATTTTGCGCGGTGGTAAGCCCCAAGAGCTTGGTCACGCGGCCGGGGCCGACGGCACCTTCGACACCGCGGATCAGCACCGCCTCGGGGTGATCCTCCTCGCCCGTGACGATATTCAAAAGCGAGTGAATGCCGTAGCAAAGATAGATATAGGTGATACCACCCTGCTGATAGAGCGTATCCGTGCGCGGCGTTCTGCCCTTGTGCGCGTGGCAGGCGGTGTCCTCTTCGCCAAAGTAGCACTCGGTTTCGGTGATGCGGCGGCGCAACACACACTCCCCTTGCCGCACGCAAAGCCACTTGCCAAGCAAGCCGCGCGCCAGTTCCGTCGCAGGACGGGAGAAATATTCTTTATCCAAGAGCATAGATGCACCTCCTTCTTATTGCATTACCGTTCAAGATACAAACACATACTTTGTAAAAATGCTTACCCTTTGCTGATTTTGAGTGCCTCTTTGAGAAGTCGCGTTTCCGTGGCTTCGGGGTTGGCTTCGATAAACGCCACCATTTGATCCGTCATCGCTTTGTTGTCCCACATCAAGTCTGCTACAAGTTCCATACTCGTTTCCGACAGCTTCGTATGTGTCAATACTGCTACGAAGGGTTCCATAAAGGGCTTCATTGTTCCTCCTTAATCTGCATTGCGGTTAGAAATTTTTCTTTTGTTATCTCCGGATTTTCCTTGATCAGCCAATAACTCCGTTCCAAATGCTCGTCGCAAATTGCTTTCCCTATAGTTATCATATCGATCCCCAGATTTTGAAGAAAATCCATAACGAATATACCCATTTGATACTGCGACATTATTTGTGCTCCTTACAAATTGGCTCTTGCCTTTTTTACAAAACTGCATTTCCCTTTCATTATACCTCAATTCGCCGCTTTCGTCAACGCTTTCATCTTCTTTCGCTTATCGCCCACATCAAATGTCGCACAAACCCCGCCCCCTTGCAAGCGCGCTTTGTTTGCAAATCGCCCAAATCACCTCAAAGTCCTTGACTTTACGCGCGCGATAATTTATAATATATACTGTATATCTATGAGGAGGATTTTTCCTATGGTCAAGCTTACCGATCACGGCGTGTTTCTGGTAGACGGCAAGGTGTGCGACAAAGCACCGATCTCCGCCGCCGAAGCGCGCAAAAACACCATCGCTTACTCTATTCTGCAAGCACACAACTATTCGGGCAACGATGAAAAGCTGAATATCCGCTTTGACGCGATGCTCTCGCACGATATTACCTACGTCGGCATCATTCAGACAGCCAGAGCCAGCGGCCTTACCGAGTTCCCGATGCCCTACGCGCTCACCAACTGCCACAACTCGCTTTGTGCCGTGGGCGGCACCATCAACGAGGACGACCACGTCTTCGGTCTTTCCGCCGCAAAGAAGTACGGCGGCATCTACGTGCCCGCCAACCAGAGCGTCATTCACTCCTTCGCACGCGAGGAGATGGCAAAGTGCGGCGCGATGATCCTCGGCTCGGACAGCCACACCCGTTACGGAGCGCTGGGGACAATGGCGGTCGGAGAAGGCGGCGGGGAGCTCGCGAAGCAGCTTCTCGGTCGCACTTATGGTTTTGCCCGCCCGGATGTCATCCCGGTCTATCTGACCGGTGAGCCGAAGCCAGG
>JAZRFS010000155.1:0-9073 GCA_045643765.1 Eubacteriales bacterium | reverse complement strand
ATCCACAAGGTCGGTCTTATTCAGTGCCAGCACGCAAGGGGTGCCGGACTGCTTCAAGTAGGTGATAACGTTCTCCTCTACCTGAGAAATGGGACGGCTGACGTCCGCCATCAGCACCACCACGTCCGCCTCCAGCATCGAGGCCTTTGCCGCCTCGACCATGTAGTCGCCGAGACGGTTCTGCGGACGGTGAATACCGGGGGTATCCACGAAGATAAACTGCGTTTCCCCCTCGGTGAGAATACCGAGAATGCGGTTTCTGGTTGTCTGGGGCTTTGCCGAAACGATCGCCACCTTCTCGCCAAGCAAGGCGTTGAGAAGGGTGGATTTGCCCACGTTGGGGCGACCTACGATCGCGATATATCCTGCTTTTTTCATATTAATCCTCTTTCTGCACGCCAAGTCCCATTTTCTCGACAATGGCGGTCTGTCTTTTTCTCATATCCTGCTCTTCTTCCTCGCCGTTCACGTGATCGTAACCAAGCAAGTGGAGCGTGGAGTGTACTGTCAAAAACGCGCATTCGCGCTCAAAGCTGTGACCGAATTCCTCTGCTTGTGTCGCACACCGCTCCAGGGAAAGCACGATATCGCCCAGCTGCTTCTTGCCCCCTTGCTCCTCAAACAGCGGGAAGGAAAGCACGTCGGTGGGCGCGTCGATATTACGGTATTCGCGGTTGATGGCTTGAATGCCCTCGTTATCCGCAAAAGTGACGGACACCTCGCAAGGGGCGGTTACACTCTCATAAGCAAGCGTTGCCTCGATAGCATCACGCACAAGGATCTTCAGCGCGTAGCTGACGCGATGCTTGTCCTGCATGTTTTCAAAGTAGATGTGCAAGCTCATTTTTTGCTCTCTCCCTTCTTCGGTGCCGTGCGCGGCTTGCGGCTCTCGCGCTCAAAGCGCTCGTAGGCAAGAATAATTTCCTGCACCAGCTTGTGGCGCACCACGTCCTTGTCGGTAAAATGGTGGATGAAGATATCGTCGATACCATCCAGAATTTTCACCGCCGCGGCAAGTCCGCTCTTTTGTCCCGTGGGCAGGTCGGTCTGCGTCAGATCTCCCGTGACCACCGCCTTGGAGCGGAAGCCAAGACGTGTGAGGAACATTTTCATCTGCTCGGGCGTGGCGTTCTGTGCCTCGTCCAGGATGATAAAGCTATCGTCAAGCGTGCGCCCGCGCATATAAGCGAGCGGCGCAACCTCAATCACCTGCTTTTCCACCAGCTTGGCATAATTCTCTGCACCCATCATCTCAAAAAGCGCATCGTAAAGCGGGCGCAGATAGGGGTCGATCTTGCTTTGCAGGTCACCCGGCAGAAAGCCGAGTTTCTCCCCCGCCTCGATCGCGGGACGCGTCAGAATGATGCGGCTTACCTCACCGGCGCGCAACGCCTTGACAGCCATTGCCACAGCAAGGAAGGTCTTGCCCGTACCCGCGGGGCCAACACCCAGTACGATGGTGTTTTTGGCGATCGCGTTCACGTATTTGCGCTGTCCTACGGTTTTGGCGCGCACAGGCTTGCCGCGCGAGGTGATGCAAATGGCGCTGTCGTCAAGAGCGGTCAGCTCTGCGGCACGGCCGTCACGCACCATACCGATCAGATAGGAAACACGCTGCTCGGGGATTTCCTCCGCGCGCGCCGCCTCGTCCTTAAGGCGATCCATCACAGCGGCGGCAAGCGCCACCTGTGCCGTATCCGAGCCGCTTACAATCACAGTATCCCCCGCCGCATCCGAGCGGTTGCGTATATCCACGTGGAAGGCGTTCTCTACCGCCTTTACGTGTGCGTCACATACGCCAAACATCCGCGAGGTCAGATCGCTGTGACCGATCTTCACGATTTCCTGTGCCATAGAATTCCTCCGTTAAGGTTGCAATACAAATTCCACCGTGCGTGCAATATCCTCCTCACACACCACGGTACAAATCAAGGTTACGCCCTCACCGTCCACGCACCACTCCAGATTTTTGGAAAGGAGCGTGCGCCCCGCGCTGTCCGCCAAAAGAAGCTGCTGCAGCTCGAATTGCGCCATACTTCTTGCATCCTGCAGAGTACGGGTACGGGACTGCATTTCATACGCCGCTTCCGTGCGCAAATGATATCCGAAAGGCAAGTACGCGCCCGTGGGCGTGCGAAACCATTTTATTTCTTCTATTATATCACATTTATCTTGGATTTGTCCAATATTTTTAAAAACTTTTTGCGCGCGACGAAAGAAAAGAAAGGAAATTTCGTGTTTTTTCTCTCCCGTGTGCACTTTTTCCTCGTAAACGAACGGTACGCGCACCGTATAGGTATGCACTGTCCTTGCCAGCACCTGACCTGCCGCACGCGTGACACGGTATCCGTGATTTTGCGTGTCAATCAGCCCGCCCGCCAGGATCTGCCCCGCACGCACAACCTCGCCCGCCTCCACAAGGCACACTCCCTCGAAGATCAACGGCATCGTGACAATGCCGTCGCGCGCCGCTACAAGATTGGCAGGATTTTTCGGCGGTGGGGCGGGAGCGGGCTCCGTTTCCCGCACCTGCACGTGCACCACGGTACCCTTAATGTTGATTGCCGCATATCCCACACGCGCGTCCGCCTGGCGTAATGAAAGCGCCAGTGCATCCGCATCCAAAGCAGGCAAAAAAGCACCGCGAAAAATGCCGATTTCCGCGAGAGATTGCAAAAGCTCCTCCTCACCCATCGTCTGCGTTCCCGTGATGCGCACATCCCACACAAGCATACGCGCGCCCGCAAGCAGCAAAAGAGAAAGCAGAAGCCCTACCACAAGTCCCGGGGAGCGGAACAAGCGTTTTCCCAACATGCGTAATCCTTTTTCTTCACGGGTAAAAGCTAGAGAAAGCGCGGTCGCGGCACGCTCAAAGCCTGCCGCGTGCTTGTACGTAAGAAAAAAGCGGATCTCTCGACTTTTTTTATGCCGCTTGAGCGCTTTCGGGGCAAGACGCTGTGCTTGCAGAATTTCAAAAAGAAGAGGGGCATCGGCTGCAGACACGCTATAGCGCACTGCACCGCGCAAGTAAAGGTCAGGTCGCATTCTCCCCCTCCTTTCTCAAAAAAAGCCCCGTAACGGTACCGTTTATCAGCAATTTCCCGGCACTAAGCTCCGCGCAGAAAAGATCCTTTCCTTCCACCAGAAGCACACGTTTTCCAACGCAAATCCGGATCTGTTCCTCGCTATATGAGCAAATGCTGACCTCGCCTTGCACACAAAGCGCACTATCCCCCGAAAGCAGCATGGAAAAGCCACCGGGCAATGCCTCGCAGGGCAGATCCAGATAGGAGCTGATACGGCTCAGGAAATCCTTTTTTTCACGCATATCCCCTTCCTCCTTGCCATAGAATTGCATAACCACCCTATGCCGAAAGAGAGGTGTTTATGCCATGCGGGCACTTCGTTCCTTTTTCTTTTTTACTCCCCTCCTTTTGCTGCTGATCCTCTTTCTTTCGCACACAACCCTTGCCATAGACGGCGTACGCCAAGGACTTTCCTTGTTTTTTGAAACCGTTTTTCCGGCGCTTTTTCCCTTTCTGGTGCTTTCCGAGCTGATCCTGTCCTCGGGGATTGCACACGTGATCGGTCGCGCTCTTTCCCGCCCGCTTGCAGCCTTGTTCGGAGTTTCCCGGGCGGGTAGCGAAGCGCTCGTATTGGGAACACTTTGCGGTCAACCGGTGGCAAGCAGCTCTGCCCTCACACTTTATGAGGGGGGGAGGATCACCCAAGAAGAGGTGCAACGAATTTCGCTGTTTGCCAACAATCCAAGCTCGGGCTTTTTGATTGCCGCCGTCGGCGGTACACTTTTCGGCAATGCGCGGGCAGGCGCAGCGCTTTTTTGTATCACACTGCTTTCCTCCGCGCTGGTGGGAATTGCCCTGCGTTTTTTATTCGGAAAGGTAGCACAAACAGAAGAAATATGCCATAACGGTATGAATAAACGCCCTGTATCGACGCTTTTTACAGATGCGGTGCAGCGCGGCTTTTCCTGCGTTTTACAGGTGGGAGCGTTCCTTGTTTTTTTCTCCTCACTCTCAAGCACACTTGCAGGATTGCTGACCAAGACACCGCTTGCAGACAAGTGGCACGCCCTTTTTTTCGGGTGCCTTGAGATCACTGCCGGGATCCACACCGCCGTCATCACACTTCCCGCATACAGCGCCTTTCGGCTTAGCGCCTTCCTTTGCGGATTTGGTGGCGTGTGCGTTTGTATGCAAATTCTTTCCATCACACAAAAATGCGAGCTCCCGATTGGCAGATATCTTCTGACAAAGCTGTTCCAAGGCGGGGTTGCACTTTTGCTGTGTGAGGGCTATTTGCGCTTGTTCAAGCCCGTTCTATCCCCCACACAAAGCATTCCGACCGGACTGTTTTCCGCTCGCCTTCCCGTGCTTTCTGTGGTGCTTATTTTGCTCTTCGCGGGAATTTTATTCGGAAGAAAGCGAAAGGAAAAATTCCGAACATAAAAACAGGGCGCACAGATTTTGATGCAGAAAAAGGGATCTCGTGTAAAGCTGTATAACAGCGTTAAGGTCGCGTCTTCTGCGCAAAATATGCTGCCCGTGCAAAAAAAGAAGAGGGGGCGCGAGTGCGTCCCCTCTTCTTTTTTGCGTTCATTAAGCGTCCTGCTTAACAACTTCTTTCCCGTCGTAAGACCCGCAAGCCTTGCACACGCGATGAGCGAGCACGTACTCGCCGCACTTAGCGCACTTGACCATACCGGGCATTTCGAGCTTAGAATTGTTGGAGCGACGCTTGTCACGGCGTGCGCTGGAAACCTTTTTCTTCGGAACTGCCATTGTTCTTACACCTCCTGAATTCGTTGTTTATTAAAATAAATTATTTTTCTTCTGATGCCTTCCAGTTCAAAAGAACGGCAAGGCGGGGGTCGATCTCCTTGTCGGAGCAACCACAATCCCCTTCGCGGCGCAGCTTTCCGCACTTGGGACAAAGTCCCTCGCAATTCTCGTCGCACAAAAGGCGCGTCGGGAAGCAGATCAGCAGTTCTTCGCGCAAGGGCTCGTCTACGTCCAGGCGTCCGTCGCGGATCATCACATAGCTGTCGATGTTTTCCTCAAGCTGCTCCTCAGAGATAGAGCCTTCCGCGGCAACGGTGCGTTCAAATTCCAAGGTGAACACGCCATCCACGGGCGCAAGGCAACGCGCACACTGTCCGCTGTACGGAAGTGTTGCCGTGAGATACAGGCGCATATAACCCGCATCATCGGTCAGATATCCTTCCACCTTTGCGTTTTCGGGGAAGGTCACATCGAAAATCGGCTCGGGTGTCAACTCATAGGAAATGTCCATACGCGTGATCTCGCCACGCAGGATGGGACCCATATTTAAAACCATATTTTCGCCTCCTCCACCGTATTTTGTGCTGAAAATCGGGTTGCGGAAAAAGCAACACATAATATTATATACAACGCACCTCAAAAAGTCAATAGATTTTCGAGATTTTTTTCAAAAATTTATGTGTCACTGAAGCACGTATTTTCCTGCACCCAATTCGAACACCGCTTTGCCCTTTACAATAGCACCGCCAAGCTCTGCTGCGGTGAAGGTGCGGGCGTTGAGTACGACCTCGTCACGACCGTTGAGCAGCGGGAATTCCACGCGTGCTGCAGTGCCCGCGGGAATGGTAAAGGAGTAAGTGAACTTGCCCTCACGCCAGTCCCAAGCGCTTTCAATACGGCCCTGGATCGAATCGTAATGCGCCTTCACAAAGGTAATACGCTCCTGCCCTGCGGGCATCTCTTCTGCCGTTCTCACGTCGGGGCGGGGCGAAAGCACAAAGTGGGTAAAGCCGGGGTTCGCGGGATCAACCGCGATGCCTGCCGCGTAAGCATAAATCCATTCCAGCACAGAGCCGAAGGCGTAGTGGTTGAAGGAGTTCATATTCACCGCGCCAAAGCCGCGTGCGTGGGTGTAAGAGTTCCAGCGCTCCCAGACCGTGGTCGCGCCCTGACGGACACTGTACAGCCAGGAGGGATCCTTGGTCTGCAGAAGCAAGGAGTATGCGAGATCATCCAAATCTGCAACGGAAAGCGTCTGTGCCAGCATATACGTGCCGACAAAGCCCGTGGTGAGCGTGTAATCGTTGGCAATGACGTTTTCCTTCAGTGTCTTGATCACATTCTCTCGCACCGCACCGTCCACCAGCTCAAAGGCGATGGCAACCACGCACGCCGTTTGCGTTTTGAAGGTCAGCTCGCCGTTCACTACGTACTTTTCGTTCCAATCGCGCTTGATCTCGGCGTTCAGATTCTCGTAGTATGCGGCGCGATCCTCCTTGCCCAGAATACGGGACATTTTCGCCATTAAAAGCGCGTCGTACGCATAGTAAGCGCGACAGACGAGCGCGTCGTCGGTCGGCTCGTACGCCAACCAGTCGCCGTAGCGCTTACGCGGGCCGCCAATGGGGGCAAGATACGCCATATAGCGCTCCATCGAGTCGTAATGCTCTGCCATCGTTTCCACGTCGTTGTACTTGAGATAAAGCATATAAGGCACGATGATGCCCGCATCACCCCAAGCGGCGGCAGCGTCCTTCATCGAGCCGCTACGCGACATTTTTTCGATCACGGGGATCACGTCCCAATAGCCGTCGCACACGCGCTGTCCGTCGCGGGCGTCGCCCAGCCACTTGCGCAGGAAGCCGCGCGCGTTGGCATTATACGTACCCGCGCCGCAGAACATCTGCGTATCGCCCGACCAACCCAGGCGCTCGTCACGCTGAGGGCAATCGGTGGGAACCGACAAATAGTTGCAGCGCTGTCCCCAGAACACATTTTGGATAAAGCGGTTCAGCTCGGCGTTGCTGGTTTCAAGATATCCCGTTTCCTGCATATCCGTGCTGACGAACACGCCCTCGGCGGCGATCAGCTCGACGTCTGCATCCGTCCAGATGCAAAGGTAGCGGAAGGCAGAGAAGCTGTGCGTGGGCTGATAATCCTCTACACCGTTGCCGTTTGCCACGTAAACGGTACGCGCCAACGCGGTGCGGTAGTTGGCAGTATAAAGCATACCCTTGGGGCCGTCGTTGCCGCGGTTTTTATCGCCGCTGTCATTCAGCATCTCAGATACCATCACCTCAATGCGGGCACGGCGGGGAGCCTTCACCACGATATGCGGACGGCCTGCGATCTCCTGACCGAGGTCGATCACCATTCTCTCGCCCTTGTGCAGCACGGTCTTTTCACAACCGTCACCCACGCGGGTGAAGATCGGAACGATCTCGCCGAACTCGGTGCCGTTGTCCGCGATATCGCGGTAAAGCACGGCACTCTTGGGCGTCTGATTGAACTGCGGGCGCACGCGCACGGGCTCGCCCACGTGGGGTACGATAGCGGGAATTTCGCCGTCAAACAGCGTCACGGGCTTCCAGGCGTAGGCACCGGGGAAGCTGTGTGCATCGGGCATCGTAGCATCGTAATATTCGCCGTCCCAGATGTCGGCGGCAAGCACGCGACCGCCGATGACGGTCTGCCAGGTTTCGTCGGTCACAAAGCAAAGAAGCTCCTTGCCCTCGGCATCAAAGCAACGCACCTCAGCGGCAAAGGCAGGCTCGCGCCAGCCGTACTCGCCCATCGTGATGCGTCCCGAGAACCAGCCGCGGGAAACCTCGGCGGTGATAACGCTTTCCTTTACACAAAGGTCGGTAATATCGTATTCAAACTCAAACACACGGCAATGATAGTCCGTCCAACCGGGCTTCAGCTCCTCGTTGCCGACGCGATGGCCATTGACGAACAGATTGAAAACGCCCAGCGCGGTCGCGCTGACCGTCACCTTTGCCGTGCCGTCAGGCAGATCGAAATCACCGCGGAAGATGGGCAATCCCGCACCCGGCTCCAACGTAATATCGGGGTTATTAAAATAGCGCACCGAATGGTCCCACGGATGCGGCAGAGGCGTGGGGCGATCCAACGGATTGCAGATAAATTTTGCTTTTGCGTTCATAGGAATGTCCTCCTGTGCCGTAATATACTTTCATTATAACATAACGCATGCGCTTTGTAAAGTCTTGAATATACCGCATTTGCGCGTTATTTTAAGAAATCCTTTCTTTTTGCGGGAAAATGTGTTATACTGATGTTACTATCTGTAAGGAGTATGGAAATGGCTGTTATCTTAACTGCTGCCGAAATGAAAGCGGCTGACGAAAAAGAAATTTCCCGCGGCACCCCCTCGCGCACCCTGATGGAGCGCGCCGCCAAGGCGGCTCTCGCGGTATTAAAAGAGCATTTCCCCACCGAAAAAGTGTTGTTTTTATGCGGTGGCGGCAACAACGGCGGCGACGGTCTTGCCATGGCAAGATTTTTTGCCGAGGAGGGCAAAAACGCCCTTGTTTGCTATGCCGGCGCATGGAAAAACGGCGCGCCCGACACCGATAAAATGAGCACGGAATGCGCGGTTCAATTTTCGCTTTTGCCGAAAAGCGTTCCCGTAAGCGACACGCCCGATCTTGAGGGCGTGAGCGCCGCAGTTGATGCCCTTTTCGGCATCGGTCTTACCCGTGAGATCGGCGGTGAGCTTGCCGATCTGATCCAAAGGATCAATGCAAGCGGTATCCCCGTGCTTGCCGTGGATATTCCCTCCGGCGTGGATGCAGACACGGGCGCCGTGCGCGGTGCTGCAATTCGCGCCGCGCACACGGTCACGATGGCAGCGTATAAATTCGGACATTTCCTTTTCCCCGGCACGTTGCTTTGCGGCGAGATGCATCTTGCCGACATCGGGGTCCCTGTGCCGCAAGATGCGGCGCATCTTTTGGAGGCAAGCGATCTTTCCCGTCTGCCCCCTCGCCCCGCAAGAGCGCACAAGGGCACGTTTGGGCGCGTGCTGGTGATCGGTGGTTCCTATGCGATGAGCGGTGCCGCGTATCTTGCCGCTAAGGCTGCATATCGCGCCGGTGCCGGGCTTGTGGAGATCTTCGCCCCCGAGGCAAACCGCATCATTTATCAAACACAGCTTCCCGAGGCGTTGCTCACGCTTTACGATCCTGAAAATTTGGATAAAAACGCATTGCGCGCCGCCATTGACCGCGCTGATGCCATTGCCATCG
>JAZRFS010000154.1:0-1889 GCA_045643765.1 Eubacteriales bacterium | reverse complement strand
CCCTACAACGGCGTGATGCCCGATCTCAACGCGCGCCGCTACCTCAATTATATGCGCGTGTATGAGCTGACCTGCCTTGCAGGCGAGCCAGACGAAAATCAAGTCGGAGGCCAAGCGGTCTTAGGAAGACAAAGTTGGTCTGCAACTCCTTGGCTCACAGAACGACATGGCTCCGATCCGACTTCCCTACAACGGCGTGATGCCCGATCTCAACGCGCGCCGCTACCTCAATTATATGCGCGTGTATGAGCTGACCTGCCTTGCAGGCGAGCCCGACGAAAATCTGCCCGTGCGCGCCGCGCAACTCAAGCAAAAGCTGAAAAAGCTGTGGAACGGGGCGAAAAAATGGTATGATTTCATCGACGCCGAGGGCAACCGCGACATTCGCTATACCGTGCAGATGTTCAAGTTTTTGAATAGCCCCGTCATGGATAAAGAAGAGCGCGAAGGGCTGATCTCCCACCTCAACGAGCGCGAGTTCTTGTCGAAATTCGGTCTGCATAGCATGTCCAAACTGGACACGCAGTACGATCAGGACGATATCGACAACGGCGGCGGCGGTATCTGCACACACTTCACGATGCAGATCTGCGCACAGCTTTACGAAATGGGCTACGATGCACTTGCCACCGACATTCTGCGCCGCGTATACTGGTGGGGGGAGCGCATGCCGTATCTGGGGGATTCCTGCGCTGCGAATATGATCCTCAACCGCGAAAGCACGCCGTTGCAGGGGGACATCAGCTCGGTATCCTGCGCGCAGATGATCTTCTTCTACATCTTTGGTATCCAACCGCAATTTGACGGCACGGTGCGCATTTCTCCCGTAAAAAATCGCCCCGCAGAGCAGATGCGCGTTGCGCACGTGCGCCTTTGCGGTAAGGTCTTTGATGTGGAGATCAACGGCGAAACCTTTCGCGTCATTTGTGACGGCAAAACGCACACCGCTCACATTGGCGAGCAAATTACCCTGTAAACGGATAGA
The DNA here is from genome assembly GCA_045643765.1 of Eubacteriales bacterium. GTDB lineage: Bacteria > Bacillota > Clostridia > Oscillospirales > CAG-272 > Firm-07. The sequence continues at coordinate 904 of JAZRFS010000154.1, read as the reverse complement.
GAAACGGAGGAAATAACTTGAAAACGCAAAGAAATATTCTGATCGCATTTCTGCTCAATTTCGCCTTTTCGATCTTTGAGTTCGTCGGCGGTATCTTCACGGGAAGTGTAGCGATCCTTTCCGATGCCGTACACGATATCGGGGACGCCACAAGCATCGGGGCTTCCTATTTTCTGGAAAAGAAAAGCAAGAAGCAGCCGGACGAAAGCTATACCTACGGTTACGCGCGCTATTCGGTGATCGGCAGCGTCATCACCACGCTGATTTTGCTTGTCGGCTCGGTGCTGGTCGTCTACAACGCGGTGCTTCGTATTCTGGATCCCGTGGAGATCGACTATAACGGTATGATCCTGTTTGCCGTGGTCGGTGTCCTCGTCAACTTCTGTGCAGCTTTTTTCACGCACGGCGGGGGATCGCTCAATCAGCGAGCGGTCAATTTGCACATGCTGGAGGACGTGCTTGGTTGGCTTGTGGTACTGGTCGGTGCCATTGTGATGCGCTTTACCGATTTTGCGCTGCTTGATCCCATTCTTTCCATCGCGGTGGCGATTTTCATCTTCGTGAACGCCATCAAGGGGCTCAAGGAAGCGTTGGACATTTTCCTTGAAAAAACACCGCACGGCGTGGACGTACACGAAATTTCGCATCACGTGAGCGAGATCGAAGGCGTGCTTGACGTGCATCATATCCACGTCTGGACGATGGACGGGCAGAATAACTACGCCACGATGCATATCGTGGCAAAGGGTGACGCGCACAAGATCAAGCACGCGGTGCGCGAGGAGCTTGCGGAGCACGGCATCGGTCACGTGACACTGGAGTTTGAGTGCGAGGGTGAGCATTGCCACGAGGAGCACTGCCACGTAGAAGCGAGCAGCCACGCCGGGCACCATCACCACCATCA
>JAZRFS010000153.1:0-32696 GCA_045643765.1 Eubacteriales bacterium | reverse complement strand
CCGCCTTCAACCCCAACGGCTCTATCGCCGCGATCGAGGGTATCATCTCCCCCGACGGCCGTGTCCTTGGTAAGATGGGCCACAGCGAGCGTGTGGGCAAGGATCTGTACCGCAACGTCATCGGTGAGTACGATATGGGTCTGTTCCGCTCCGCCGTCAAGTACTTCAAGTAAGAAAGGCATACCGTTATGGCATATTTGTCTGATATTGAGATCGCGCAAAACGCGAAAATGCGCCCCATTACCGAGATCGCCGCAAAGGCAGGCGTCCCCGCCGAAAGCCTGGAGCAGTACGGTAATTACAAGGCGAAGGTTGACTACAATCTGCTGGAAAACTCCACCCGTGAGCCGGGTAAATTGATTTTGGTCACCGCGATCACCCCCACCCCCGCGGGCGAGGGTAAGACCACCACCACCATCGGCCTTGCCGACGGATTTGCCCGCTTGGGCAAATCCGTGGCGGTCGCACTGCGCGAGCCCTCCTTGGGACCGGTATTCGGCATCAAGGGCGGCGCCGCAGGCGGCGGCTACGCGCAGGTCGTGCCCATGGAGGACATCAACCTGCACTTCACGGGTGACTTCCACGCCATCGGCGCTGCCAACAACCTTGTCGCCGCGATGCTGGATAACCACATCTATCAGGGCAACGCCCTCAACATTGATCCCCGCCGCATCACCTGGAAGCGTTGCGTGGATATGAACGACCGTCAGCTCCGCTTCGTCACCGACGGCCTTGGCGGCCGTGTGAACGGCGTGCCGCGCGAGGATGGCTTTGACATCACCGTGGCATCTGAGATCATGGCGATCTTCTGCCTGGCGAGCTCGATGAAGGACCTCAAGGAGCGTCTTGCTCGCACCGTTGTGGCATATACTTACGCCGAAGCCCCCGTCACCATCGGTGACATCGGCGCAACGGGTGCCGTTGCCGCACTCCTCAAGGACGCGCTCAAGCCCAACCTGGTACAAACCCTCGAGGGCACCCCCGCATTCGTGCACGGCGGTCCTTTCGCGAACATCGCACACGGCTGTAACTCGGTCATCGCCACCAAGATGGCAATGAAGCTTGCCGATTACGCCATCACCGAGGCAGGATTTGGTGCCGATCTCGGTGCTGAGAAATTCCTTGACATCAAGTGCCGCGCCGCAGGTCTTGTGCCCTCTGCCGTGGTACTGGTTGCCACCGTGCGCGCGCTGAAGATGCACGGGGGGCTCCCCAAGACCGCGCTTGGCGAGGAGAACCTCGAGGCCCTGGAAGCAGGTCTGCCCAACCTCCTTCGTCACCTTTCCAACATCAAGGACGTATACAAGCTTCCCGCTGTGGTCGCTGTCAACCGCTTCCCCACCGACACAGATGCCGAGATCAACCTCGTCATTGAAAAGTGCCGTGCGCTCGGCGTAAACGTGGTGCTTTCCACCGTTTGGGCAGAGGGCGGCAAGGGCGGTATGGCGCTTGCCGAAGAGGTGATGCGTCTGTGCGAGCAGCCGAACGAATTTGAGTTCTCCTATGACCTGGATCTTGGCATCGAGCAGAAGGTCGAAGCCATCGTGAAGCGCATTTACCGCGGTAACGGTGTAACTTTTGCACCTCAGGCGAAGAAGCAGCTCGCCACCCTCGTGGCGCTTGGCTTTGACAAGCTCCCCGTTTGTATGGCAAAGACGCAGTACAGCTTCTCTGACGACGCCACCAAGGCGGGCGCACCCGAGGGCTTTACCGTCACCGTGCGCAACGTCAAGGTTGCCGCAGGTGCGGGCTTCGTGGTCGCGCTGACGGGTGACATCATGACGATGCCCGGCCTTCCCAAGGCTCCCGCCGCGTTCAACATCGACGTGGACGACACGGGCAAGATCGTGGGATTGTTCTAAGGACGCGTGGGAAGCGCTTAGGGGAACTTTTTGCAAAAAGGTCCCCTACAACCCCTCAAAAATCCTTCGAATAAAAATAAGGATACGCCGCCGGAATGGTAGCGTATCCTTTTTGTTTTATTTGATAGAAATTGCAAACAACGCGGCTACACAAAAACCTTTTCATAAAAGGTTTTGAAAGGGGGTGTGGGGGATGCCTTTATCAAAAGGCATCCCCCACGTCTTTTACTCCTCAACCTTCACGATCTCCACGCAGCGCGGGGGGATACGGACGGTAAAGGTATTTTCCTTGCATCTGACCGTGTAGCCCTTGTCCTTCATCAGCGCGGTGGCACCCTTCACGGGGGCGGCGGTGGTGACGGTGGGTAGATAGTAGGTGTGGCGGTCGTTGGAAAGCATCACGTACTTTTCTCCGCCGCAACGGTAGCTGGCTACCTTCACGTCGGAGGCGGCGCGGTCAAGGTTGAACGCCACGTTGAGCATTTCGGCAAGCGCCTTGAAGAACTCTGTGCTTACGCGGCGGTGGGAAAGCGGCTCTGTCCAGATCTCGCCCTGCTGTAACGGCTGTTTGCGGATCATACGCTCAAGCGCGGCAAGCGATGCAAGATCCGGCGCGACGGGTGCGTTATAAAGCGCCACGGAAAGATATTTACCCGCATAACGGGTGGAGTTTTCGATGGGAAGCTCCACGTCCTCGCCCACAACGAGAATGGGGAGCTTGGCTTTGGCAAGCGCTGTCTTCTGCTCTGCGGTGTAGGTGTCAAGATCGGTTACAAGCAAGCATTTCGCGCGGTCAAACAAGGGCGCGTCCGCAAGCGCCACCTGTGCGCCCACGTGCAATCCCGCGCAGATCAGCTCCTGCTGTAATGCCGCGCCGAAATAATGCTTTTTGCGGCAGAATTGTGCCACGTCGCGCCAGAGCGCATCGGGGTTATACACGCCCGCAAAGCCCTCAGCGAAATCAACAGGGGGCAGACGGTAGCTTTCCTGCTTGGCAAGCCAGCGCCAGTCCTCGGCAGGAATGCCGTCGGAAAGGCAGTAGTGCGGCGCGTCACAGCAGGGGATGAATTTTTCGTCCTTCCACACGAAATTGTTGTAGCGGCGCACGATGGCGCGCGTCAGCTCAGTGGGGCAGTGGCGCAGCGCGTCCCATTGCTCCTGCGTGTCGCTGATCGGCATCAGCGAGATCTGCGAAAGTCCACCCGTGTGCAGCTTAATTTGCTGCTGCATCAGCGTGTACTCGTAGGGGAAGGTGTCGCGGTGGGCAAGCGAGAATTCCACAGCGCCCTCGTCCTCGGGGGCGGTGATGGCGCGCGTGGCAGAGTTCTCCTCGATCATCGCGGCGAAGGCGCGATCCAGCTGGCAGCGCCCGTAATCGAGACCGTAGCGGTAGAGCGCCTCGAAGGGTCCGCGCGTCCACGCGATATTGAACATGATGGGTTTTTTCACCCTGTCAAACAGCTTCCCATAAAAATCAGCCCACGCGTCGGCAAGGAAGCGGATCCATTCATAGCGCTTGTTTTTCAGGATCCACGCGCGGCGCGCGGCATAGCTTTCCGTGTCCTCTCCCATCAGCTTTTCTGGCACGGAAATACCCGATTGGCGGCAAAACGGTACGGAAAAATCGCCGTTTTCGATGGAAAGGCGGTTCGAGGAAAGCCCGTCACCCAGCTGCAGCCCGTCAAAGCCGTAGGTGTCGATCACGGTGCGCAATTTTTCAATCACCACGTCACCCACCGTGCCGTTTTCCAGCTTTTTGAGCACGTACACAAGGCGGCTGGGCTTGCCCTTGTGCCCGTAGCACAGCCACGCGGGATCGGTGACCGTGTCCGTCATATCAAAGCAGGAGAAAAAGACCTTCACACCGTGCGATTGCAGCTCCTTGACAAGCCCCTTGAGCTGCGTTTTCGTCCAATCCTGACGGCGGCGCTCGCGGTTGTATTCGTGCCCACCGTAGGAGCAGGCGGTGGGTGCCAGCACCTCGTTTTCCTCGGCGAACAGAAAATCAATGTGCGCGAACAAAAGCGACACGCCCGTGGTGCTTTGATTGCGCGAGAGATACGCGGAAACACCAAAATCGGGGGACGTGTTGTCAAACCCGATCAATTCTACCCAATACCATCTGTCCATAATTTTCTCCTTTCGGGGGTATGTGGGGAAAACTTTTAGGAAAGTTTTCCCCATGCCCTTTTCAAAACTTTTCGAACAATTTTAATGCGATAATTTTTAAGCAAGTGCGCTGTTGTGTTATTTGTCGCGAATGCGGCTGCGGAAAACCCTTTTTGTGTGAAAGGTTTTCTGTCCTCGCCCTGCGGCGAGCACGCCGATGTGCCGCTTTGCGGCAATCGCGGAGGGGGTCATAGGGGGAACTTTTACCAAAAAGTTCCCCTGCACGCGCCCCCCTAACGCGTCCCTGTCGGGGCGTGTCCCGCGATGCGCTTGAAGATGCGGAAAAACGCGGAGTAATGATGAAATCCCACCATTTCGCACACGCGGTGTGCGGGCAGCCCCGAAGCAAGCAAGCTTTCGGCGTGTGCGACCTTGCGGCGCAGCACCGCCTCGCCCACCGAGATGCCGTTTTCCGCCTTGAACACGTGGCTCATATGATACTTGCTGATAAAGAGCGCCGCTGCGATGTCATCCAGCGAGATCGCGCGGGAAATGTTTTCCTCAATATAGGCAAGCACCGCCGCCGTGATTTTCCCTCGCGCACTCTCGGTGGCGGGGGCGTGTGGCGCCGGAAGTGCCGTCAAAAGATCCACCGTGCGGGCAAGCATCCGCTGCACGGCAAAGGGCGCTTCGGCGCGAATTTGCAAAATATCCCCCAAAACGGTATCAAAAAACGCTGTTTTTTCCTTGTCAAGCCGTTCTATGCGCACGCCGCTGCCAAAGTGGGCGAACAAGGGCGAAAGCACGGGGACGGCGGCAAGCGCCGAGGGTATCCGGACAAGCACCGCCTCAAAATCCGCTTCTCCCCGCAAGCGGGGCGCATCGTTCGGGGCAAACAGGCAAACACTCCCCTTTTCTGCGGAAAAGCTCACATCGCCCACGTGCAGAGCTGCTTCTCCACGTTCCACGTACAACAGGGCGTAACAACCCGTTTTTCCTATGGCATCCTCAGCGCCAATGCGTGTGGCTGTGATGGTCGACGTCACGTGCTCACCCCCTTCTCTATCCACGATTATAGCAAACGTGCGCAAGATTGTCAACAAAAATCGCGCAAGAAAAGCAATAGTTTGCATCACGCGCGCAAGGAGTTGTATTGCCTTGTGCCGCGTTTTATGTTAATATGAAGGTGTAAAAAATATCCGAAAAGGAGAATTTGCTATGAAAAATCTGTTTCCCGTGATCGAAAAGTCCGAATTTACCGCCCGTGTGGCTATGGCCCGTGCCGATATGGCGGCTGCCGGCATCGATATGCTGGTCGGCTTTTCCAACCTGCTGGACCCCTCTACGGTGCGCTACTTCACCGACTTTGCTGCCGTGAATGAGAGCGCTGCCATCATTATCCCTGCCGAGGGCGAGGTCACCCTTTGCTCCGGTCAGGCGGGCTATGACTACGCCCAGGCAAAGAACAAGCTGGACGGCTCCATCATCAAGATCTTCCCCGAGATCGGTGAGGTATCCGGCTTTGAGTACGACACCGAGGGACAGCTGGACTTCGAGGTCTATTTCAAGGAATTGAAGGCAAAATACAACGTCAAGAAGATCGGCCTTATCGGCAAGCTGACCTTCCCTGCCGTGATCTACAACAAGCTGGCAAGCGTGTTTGAGGGCGTGGAGATCGTCGACTTTGACGAGCAGCACTACGCGCGCCGCGTGGTCAAGACCCCTGCCGAGATCGCCTGCATTCGCCGCGCGTGCGACATCATCAGCGACACCTTCCGCAACGTGGTTCCCAAGATCCACGCGGGTATGAGCGAGCTGGAGCTGCAGGCAGAGCTGGAGGGCGAGCTGATCCGCCTTGGCGGTGAGAGCTACGTGCAGGCGTTTGCCCCGATGGTAGCGACCGGCCCCGTGAACTCCTTCATCAGCATGGGCCGCAACACCACGCGCAAGATGCAGGAAAGCGAGATCCTCAACCTTGCCGCCGGCGTGTGCTACGAGGGCTATAACGGCGTCATCTGCACCCCTTACGTACTGGGCGAGGTGCCCCAGAAGATCAAGGACGCGATCAAGTGCGCGTACGAGGCACTCAACACCGCCGCAGACCTGATGAAGCCCGGCACCCCCTGTGACGTGGTGCTGAACGCCTACACCGATTATCTGACCAAGTACGGCTACATTGATTACTGCCCCTACGGCAGCTTGCACAGCACGGGCTTGCTTGAATGCGAGGCACCCGTCTTCTCCGTGAACAACAAGCGCATCATTGAAGAGAACATGGGCATCTGCATCGATGCATATTTCAAGGGCATGGAGTGGGGCTCCTTCCGCGTGGAGGACGTGTACGTGATCGGCAAGAATGGTGCTGAGCGCGTGACCACCTACAACGACGAGTTCCTGCCCGGTTTTTTGAAGTAAGATGATCCGCACGATCTTGGGGGACCTCCCCAAAGAAGCGCTTGGCTTTACGCTTCCGCACGAGCATATTCTCATCGACATGGAGAACTGTGTGGACGAGATGCCGCACGCGGAATTTCACGGAAAAATCACCCCGTTCAACCGCTATTTGATGGTTTCCGACCCTTATTACATCAAGGAAAACGCCGCCTACACCGACGAGGAGGTGGCGGTGCGCGAGCTCACGCTTTTCAAAAAGTACGGCGGGCAAACGATCGTGGACGCCACGCCCGATGATATTGGCCGCGACGTGCGCGCGCTGCGCCGCATTTCCGAGCGCACGGGTGTCAATATTGTGGTGGGCTGCGGACATTACACCGAGCCCTCGCTTTCGCAGGCGGTCAAGGATATGACCGTGACGCAGCTCACGGACGAGATCCTGCGCGACCTCAACGAGGGCGTGCAGGGCACCGATATGCGCGCGGGCGTCGTCGGTGAGATCGGCACCAGCGCCGAGATCACGGACGCCGAGCACAAGTGCGTGGAGGCCGCGCTGACCGCCGCGCGGGAGAGCGGTGCCTCGGTGCATTTTCACACCAGTCTTTGGGAAGAAAACGGCAAAACGGTATTGGAAATCGCCAAAAAAGTGGGTACCGACCCCACGCAAATCTGCATCGACCACATCGACGTGGATCTGCGCTACGATTATTGCAAATATCTGCTGGACGAGGGCGCGTGGATCGAGTTTGACAACTGCGGCAAGGAATTTTTTATGCCGCCCCGCGACCACGGCAAGATCCGCGGCAAGTTTGCCTACGATATGGAGCGCGCCGAGATGATCGCGCGCCTCATTGCCGACGGCTACGGTGATCGCCTGCTTGTCACCAACGATATTTGCCTCAAGACCATGCTTGCCGCGTACGGCGGCAACGGTTTTATGCACGTGGCACGCACCATTTTGCCGATGCTACGCTATATCGGCGTAGAGGAAGCGGCTATCGACCGCCTGACCGTCCAAAATCCCGCCGCATTTCTGGATTTTTGATTTTTGCACAAAAAAGCACCCTCAAAACCCGAGATTTCCCAGGAAATCTCGGGTTTTTCGCACATTTTGCCAAAAATGTGAAAATAGGGTTGACAACCCCCCTTTTCTTTGCTATACTTGCCGTAAGCGCCCACCCTCTCTATTATATAGAGAGCGGCGACAGGTGCCTTTTATTTCTCGCGCGCTCGCATACGCGTGCGGAAAAATTTCATCCATACAAAGGAGAACCACAAATGAAAGCCGGATTTGCAGAAGTTGAATACACCCCCAAACAGGGCTTTATGCCGGGTGAGTTTGATGCGTATTACGCAAACGGTGCCTACACCCCCCTGCAGGCAAACGCCGCCGCGTTTGAAAATAACGGTGAGACCATCATTCTGATCTCCGCCGACCATCTGCTGTTCCACAGCGCTTATGCCGCCGACATCCGCAGCCGCGTTGCCGCCGCTACGGGTCTGCCCGTCAAAAATATTCTGCTTGCCGCCACCCACACCCACATGGGTCCCTCCTACGACCTCCCCTGCTGGAAATCCCCCGCAGAGCCCGAGATCGCCGAGGTCGTGGCGCACCGCATCGCAAGTGCCGCCATCCGGGCGTTTGAAAATATGAGCGAGGGCGCAACCCTTCAGGTCGCCACCGCCGAGGAAAAGCGCTTTTCCTTCGTCCGCGACGTGGTACTCAAGGACGGCCGCATCAAGACCAATCCCGCCCCTAAATATTACGATGAGATCCTGCGCACCTGCGACGTGCCCGATCATCAAATTGAAATTATGCGCGTGATGCAGGACAGCAAAACCGTCGCCATCATGGTCAACTTCGCCAACCACCCCGACACCAATAACGGCAAGACCCGCAAGCGCAACAAATTCTGCGCCGACTGGCCCGGCTTTATGCGCATCGCACTGAAGGAAAAGTACGGCGAGGACGTCACGGTGCTGTTCTTCAACGGCTGCTGCGGTGACGTCAACCACTTTGATTTCCTCAACCAAACACACCTTAAGCTGCACAACGCCCCCGACGTGATCGCTCCCGAGGTCATCGGCAACGGCATGGCAGACACGATCATCAAGGCACTGGATCACACCGCCGAGGACGTGAGCGACAACACCGTAGCTGTTTTGGAAAATCCCCTCACGGTCAAGCGCCGCCAGATCACCGATGCCGAGCGCGCCTGGGCTGCCGACGTGCTGGAGAAAGCCAAGACCGAGTACCCCGTCGTCTGGGAGTACGGCACGGCGATGGCGTACGTTGAGGGCAGCAAGAACGTCCCCGAAACCGAGGAATTCGTGGTCACGGGCTACCGCGTGGGTCCCTGGGGTATGATCGCGATGCCCGGTGAGATGTATACCGCCGTCGGTCGCTCGATCAAAGAGGGCTCGCCCTTCACCCACACCATTCCCGTAGAGCTTGCCAACGGCCACCACGGCTACGTCATTCCCGACAGCGTGCGCGAGAACGGCTCGTACGAGGGCCGCTTCAGCTCCGGCACCACCGGCTTTGGCGCGATGGACACCATCGTCGCCGGCAGCGTGGAAACGCTGAAGAAGTTGTATTGAGGAGACGCGTCAGGGGAAACTTTTAGGAAAGTTTCCCCTATGACCCCTTCAAAACTTCTCAATAAAAAAAGACTTTGTGTAGCCGCATTGTTTGCGATTAAGGCATTATGCCATACGGGGCGTCGACGCCTCGCATCCGCGATTTATAAACAAACAACGAACCAACAACGAACAACACCTATTCCCCCTTCTTCAAAAGGTTTTGAAAAGGGTGTGGGGAAAATTTTGAAAAAGTTTTCCCCACGAACACACACATTGGAGGTACCAAAATGCTTGCAGGATTTGCAGAAAGAGAATTCACACCTGCCGAGGGCAATATGCCCGGCGAGATCGGCCCTTACTTTGCAAAAGGCACGCGCACGCCGCTGATGGCGCACGCCGCCGTGATCACGTCAGGCGACAAGACCGCGGTCTTTGTGGCGATGGACATCATCTTCATCACCACCGCCCTCTCGGATCGCATCAAGAAGAAGATCGCGGACGCCATCTCGGTGCCCGTGGAAAATATTTTGCTCGCGTGCACGCACACGCACACGGGGTGCGGCACCGACTATCAGTGCTGGGGCACACCTGCCGAGCCCGAGGTCGCGGAATTTGCCGGTGAGATGGCAGTTGCCGCCGCTGTGGAGGCATTTGAAAACCGCGTTGAGGCAAGACTTGGCACAGGTCAGGGCTTTGAGACCAGATACAGCTTCAACCGCGACTGGTACATGGCTGACGGCAGACTTCGCAGCAACCCCGGCTTCAAGGGTGACGATCTTGTCGCTCCCTTCGACACGGTGGATCAGTCCGTACACGTCATGCGTATCGACAGTGTAGAGGAGGATCGCCCCAAGTGCTTCATCGTCAACTACGCGAACCACCCCGACAACCACAAGCTGCGCGACAAGTTCTCTGCCGACTACCCCGGTTATCTGCGCACGGCGCTCCGCCGCCGCTTCGGCCGCGACGTGGTGGTGGTGTTCCTCAACGGCACGTGCGGTGACGTGAACGATATAGACTTCAAATACCGCACCTCCGACAGCTACCGCGGCCACGGACTTTGTCCGCCCGAGATGATCGGCGAGGGACTTGCCGAAACGGTTGCGAAGATCAACGAGGGCATTGTAATGAAGGATGCGGATCCGTTCATCCATGCCAATTCCGAGATGCAGGAAACCCTGCGCCGCCACGCCACCGCCGAGATGCGCGAGTGGGCGAAGATGATCCTTTCGAAAAAGGACGCAGGCGAGGAGAAGATGAACGAGCACTCGCTGCTGCTTGCCGAGCAATATCTTGCCGAGCCCGAGGAGATGCCTGCCACCTGCGAGGTGGAGGTGCACGTAATGCAGGTGGGCGACTGGGCGATCGTCGGACTGCCCGGTGAGATCTACACCTGCATCGGCACGCGCATCAAGGCGAACTCCCCCTACCCCAAGACCTTGGTGGTAGAGCTGGAGAGCGGCGCGAACGGCTACATCTCCCCCGACATCATTCAGGACTGCGGCGCGTACGAGGGCATTTACAGCACCATCGCCTTCACGGGACACGGCACGGTGGACGTGCTGGTAAACGGTGCCACCAAGATGCTTTGCGAGATGCACAAGGAGTATCTTGACAAAACCGTCGGCGGCGTTGCGATGCGCCCTGCACATACGACCAGAAAGAATTGAGCGATCGGGAATTGTTACTACCCCTCCACCAACTTCGTTGGTCCCCCTCCCCTCTCAAGGGGAGGACTATGTAGCCGCATTATTTGCTTTAACTTTTTAAAAAGCTGTGTGCTATGTTCGCACTCACTCGTCCGCCCCTTGTAAGGGGCGGGGGACCGCGCATCTTGCGAAGCAAGTGACCTATTCGGCATAAGCCGAATTGGCCCCGCGGTGGTGGGGTAGTTCCCGCCATCCACGATTTATAAAAAACCAACACTCACACAAGGAGAACCGATATGAAAGCAGGATTTGCAGAAAGAGAATACACCCCCGCGGAAGGGCCGATCCCCGGTCAGATCAAGGGGCATTACGGCAAGGGCAAGCTCACCCCCCTGATGGCGCACGCCGCCGTGATCGAAAGCAAAGGTATCAAAGCGGTGCTTTTGTCGCTTGACATCATCTTTGTTACCGTTGACTGGGCAAGCGCTCTGCGCGAGCGCATCGGCAAGGTGCTGAAGATCTCCACCGATTATATTTTCGTACATACCACCCACACCCACACGGGCTGTGAGACCGACGTGCGCTGCTGGGGCTGCCCCGCCAACCCCGACGCGCTCATTCCCGTAGCGGACGCTGCCGTACAGGCGGTGATCGCCGCCAACGAGCAGCTTGCCGAGGTCAAGATGGGCACGGGCCGCACCTACGAAACACGCTTTTCCTTCTGCCGCGACTTCTTCTCCGTGAAAGGCGAGATCGTCACCAACCCGGGGCTTGGATGGGCAGGCGATCTGGTAGGCCCGATCTCGGACATCGACCAAAGCGTGAACGTGATGCGCTTTGACGATATGGAGGGCTATCCGCTTTGCTTCGTGGTCAACTACGCGCTGCATCTAGATACCAATGCTCACCCCGACAAGTTTGACGCCGACTACGCGGGCACGATGCGCGAGGCGCTGCGCCGCAAGTACGGCCGCGACGTGGTGGTGCTCTTCCTCAACGGCTGCTGCGGCAATATCAACCACTACGATTTCAAGAACTACAACCACAAGAAAACGCACGTCCTCCCCAAGACCTACTCCAGCTGGCACATCGGTGAGGGACTTGCCGACACCATTGAAAAGATGAATCCGCCCGTTTACACCCGAGAGGGTGAGGCGCTGATCCAGGGCAGATACTGCACCTTCCCCACCGCGCGCCGCTATGCAACGCCCGAGCGCAAGGAGTGGGCAAAGCAGTATCTGGAATACCTTGAGAAAAACGGCAAGATGGAGGATCACGCGTGCAGCCACGACAGACAGTGCGCAGAGATCTATCTGGCAGAGGACGCTGAGAACACGCCGAAGCTGATGGACATCGGCGTACACGTGCTGCAGCTGGGCGACATCGTATTCGTGGGTCTGCCCGGCGAGATCTTCTCCGAGATCGGGCTTAAAATCAAGGCGCTCTCCCCCTTCGCGCACACCGTGGTGGTCGAGCTTGCCGACGGCTCGCACGGCTACATCGCACCCGACTACGTGCTGCGCGGCGGCTGCTATGAGAGCATCTACTCCAACATTTCCTACACAGGGCTCGGCACCGCCGACATCCTTGTGGACGGCGCGGTCACGATGCTCAAGGGAATGTTTGAGTCGCACATCCAGCATCGCATGGGCGAGATCAAGGACAACCGCCTTTTCAACCGGAAGTTTCAATAAGGGAAAACATTTGGTGGGGGAGAGCTTTTGATAAAAGCCCCTCCCCCACCCCCCCCTCCGAAAACCTTTTATACAAAAGAAAAAGCCGACAGCCGCATTGTTGGCGAAAGTGGCATTGTGCCACATTGAAATTAACCTTTACAAGGAGAAACCGCTATGAAAGCAGGATTTGCACAAATTGATTTCACCCCTCTGGAGGGCTTTATGCCCGGCGAGGGTCTGCCCTATTGGGCGCGCGGCGAGGCGCGCTGCCCCCTGTTCGCCAACGCCGCGGCGTTTGCAGGCGAGAAGGAGACCGTTATTCTGATCTCGGTTGACCAGCTTTTGTTTGAGACCGACTATGCCACCGACATTCGCGCGCGTATTGCGGCAAAGACGGGCGTCCCTGCTTCGCATATTCTGCTTGCCGCCACGCACACGCACACGGGTGCGAACCTGCACATGGCGTGCGACGGCGTTCCCGGCGACCACCACATCGCTGACTACACCAACGATTGCGTGGTGAAGGTCGCGGTCGAGGCGTTCGAGAGCATGAAGGACGGCTTCGCGATCGGCACAGGCAAGGGCGAGGAGAAGCGCCTGAGCTTCAACCGCGACTGCAAGCTGGACGACGGACGCCTCGTATCCATCCCCGGCAAGGCGGCAAAGGGTCACATCGTTGGCTATCTTGGCACGGTGGACTATGACGTGCACGTGATGCGCGTGGACGGTGCCGACGGCGAGCCCGCTGCGTTCCTTGTCAACTACGCCAACCACCCCGACAACGATAACACCAGACGCACCCACTTCTCCTCCGACTTTATCGGTTATCTGCGCGAAAATCTGAAGATGATCTACGGCCGCGACGTTGTGGTGCTGTTCTTCAACGGCGCGTGCGGTGACGTCAACGCCTACAACTATCAAAGCGGCGTAAGCGAGGCATATGCCTCCGCTCTCACCTATATGCCCGAGGAGATCGGCAAGCTGCTGACCGAAACCGTGTGCAAGATCAACCGCGAGATCAAGACCTGCGCCTGCACCCCCGACGTGCGCGCGGCTGTCCGCACGGACACCTATCAAAAGCGCACCCCCGCCGCTTGGGAAGTGGAAAACGCACAGGAGAAAAAGGCACGCGCGGACGCCGGTGAGCGTATGGTAAACAGCGCGCGCTCCGTGATGAACACCACGCTTTCCTTTGATCCGAACGCCCCTCAAACGATGGACGTGGAGATGCAGGTGATCCGCCTTGGGGATTGGACGATCCTCACCACGCCCGCCGAGCTTTACACCGAGATCGGCCTTGCCATGAAGGCGGTCGCCCCCGACAAGAAGATCCTTGTCAGTGAGCTGACCAACGGTCACGTGGGCTACTGCTGCCCCGACAGCACCCTCGGCTCTACCGCTTACGGCGGACGCTACTACTCCGGCCGCCTCGGCTACGGCGCGAAGGACAAGATGACCGCCGCCGCCAAGGCACTGGTAGACGAGCTGGGTTGAAATGCTCCCTTACCGAAAAAATCTGTTACACAACGCGAAATCTCTGCGCAAGGAAATGACGGAAGAAGAAAAGCACCTTTGGTTTGATTTTCTTTGCTCGTTACCCGTTCGCGTGAAAAGACAAAAGGTGATTGGGCGTTATATCGTGGATTTTTATATCCCAAAAGCAAAAACGGTCATCGAGGTAGACGGTATACAGCATACCGCACCGGAAGCGAGAAAAGAAGACGAGGAACGTGACTTGTATTTGCAATCTCTTGGCATCACCGTGTTGCGCTATTCCAACGAAAGCGTTCAAAAAAATTTTCGTGGCGTGATTGCCGATATTTTGGAAAAGATCGACAATTTATAATAACCGCATTGTTTATTGTTACTACCCTCCCACCACCGCTGGTGGTCCCCCCTCCCTCTCAAGGGAGGGACAATGTAGCCGCATTGTTCAACATAAAATTGTTATGTGACTACTTGCTATGTTCGCACCAACCGGTCCGCCCCTTGCGAGTGGGCGTTGTCCTCGCTTTGCGAGCACGTCGACACTCGTTACACTCGGTCGCGGGGGACCAACGAAGTTGGTGGTGGGGTAGTTCCACCTCCGAAAATTAAAATCCATCGCACCCAAAGGAGAACCCATTATGAAAGCAGGATTTGCACAATTTGACGTGACCCCCATCGAGGGCTTTATGCCCGGTGAGGGCCTGCCCTACTGGGCGCGCGGCGAAGCGCGCTGCCCTCTTTTCGCAAACGCCGCGGCGTTTGCAGGGGAAAAGGAGAGCGTCATCCTCGTTTCCGTGGATGCGCTTGGCATCTTCACCGACCGCGCAGACGATCTGCGCGCGCGCATCAGCGAGAAAACGGGCGTGCCCGTATCGAATATTCTGATCGCCGCTACCCACACCCACACGGGTGCATCGGGCTACGAGGACAACAGTGGCGCGCCCGGCGAGCCGTACGTGGCAAAATACACCGACGACGGCATCGTCAAGGTTGCCGTGGAAGCGTTCGAGAGCATGAAGGACGGCTTTGCCATCGGCACGGGCAAGGGCGAGGAGAAGCGTATGAGCTTCAACCGCGATTGCATTCTGGACGACGGCACGATCCGTTCCATTCCCGGCAAGGCGGCGAAGGACCGCATCGTCGGGTACCTCGGCACGGTGGACTATGACGTGCACGTGATGCGCGTGGACGGCGCTGACGGCGAGCCCGCCGCGTTCCTTGTCAACTACGCCAACCACCCCGACAACGATAACACCAAGAGCACGCACTTCTCCTCAGACTTTATCGGTTACCTGCGCGAAAATCTGAAGATGATCTACGGGCAGGACGTGGTAGTGGTCTTCCTCAACGGTGCTTGCGGTGACGTAAACGCCTACAACTACAAAAGCGGCGTGAGCGAAAAGTACGCCTCCGGTACCACCTATATGCCCGAGGAGATGGGCAAGCTGCTGACCGAAACGGTGGTCGGCATCAATAAAAATATCAAGACCTGTGCTTGCACTCCCGACGTGCGCGCGATCTCTCACACCGACACCTACCAAACGCGCGTGCCGGCCGCATGGGAAACCGAGGCGGCACAAAAGACCAAGGCACGCGAGGACGCGGGCGAGCGCCTTTATGGCGGCGAGCGCCGCGTGATGGAGAGCGTTCTTTCCTACGATCCCACCGCCCCCACCACGATCGAAATGGAAACGGTCGGCATGCGCCTGGGCGACTGGACGATCCTTACCGTTCCCGGTGAGCTTTACACCGAGATCGGTCTTGCCATGAAGGCAGTCGCGCCCGAAAAGAAGATACTTATAAGCGAGCAGACGAACGGCCGTTTCGGCTACATTCCCCCCGACAGCACGCTCGGCAGCACCGCTTACGGCGGCCGCTACTACGCAGGTCAGCTGGGATACGGCACCAAGGACAAGATGGTAGAAGCCACCCGTGTGCTGCTTGACGCGCTGAAATAAGAGAGCGTTTCCCCAGCTTGCAAATAGCCGAATTGTTAGCGAAACATTTCTTATTACCCCCAAAAAACATCAATCACCCCAAAATTTTTTGAAGGAGTGTGAGGAAACTTTTTGCAAAAAGTTTCCTCACAACACCCAACCAAATGTATTCAATCAAGAAAATAACCGCACACCCGACGGTGGATTTCGCCGCCGAGGAGCTGAAGAAATATTTAAGAATGATGATGCCCGAGGCGGGCGAGATCTTCATCTCCCGCGATCCCGCTGCAACCGATGGCTTACGCCTGGGGTTGATGCAGGACTTCGGGCTTGATACAAGCGAAGCCGACGACGTGGAGCTTGACGACATCGTGCACGTGGACGTGGACGATGCGGGCAACGGCGTGCTTGCCGGCTCCAATCCGCGCTCGGTGCTGTTTGCCGTGTACCGCTACTTACAGGAAAACGGCTGCCGCTGGCTCTTCCCCGGCATTGACGGCGAGTACGTTCCGATGCAGGACATCGTGGCGGTCAAGTACCACAAAATGGCGGACATGCGCTACCGCGGTCAGTGCAACGAGGGCGCGGAATATCAGCCCAACATGATGGGGGCCATCGACTTCACGCCCAAGATCGGCATGAACGTCTTTATGCTGGAATTTGCCTGCCCGTACGTCTATTACAACCGCTATTACAGCGCGATGAACAATCCCGCGCGCGATGCAGAGCCCGTCACCGCGGAGCAGATGGTACAATGGAAGCGCCAGTGCGAGGCGGAGATCTCAAAGCGCGGCTTGCAGTTCCACGACATGGGACACGGCTGGACCGCCGAGCCCTTCGGCATGGACACCGCCTACCGCTGGAAGCACGGCGAGGACAAGGGCGGCGAGGCACCCGTGCCGCCCGAAAGCCGCGAGTTCCTTGCGATGCTGAACGGCGAGCGCAAGGTGCACTTCCGCGGCCCGATGAACACGCAGTTCTGTATGTCCAACGCGCGTGCGCGCAAGCTTGTGGTCGATTACATCGTGAATTACGCCCACCTGCACCAGAACGTGGACTATCTGCACGTGTGGCTGGCGGACTCCTCGAACAACCACTGCGAGTGCGAGGAATGCCAAAAGATGATCCCCTCCGACTACTACGTGATGCTGATGAACGAGCTGGACGCCGCCCTTACGGCGCGCGAGCTTGCCACGCGTATCGTGTTTATCTCCTATATGGACACGGCGTGGCCGCCGCTTGTCGAGCGCGTCAAAAACCCGAAGCGCTTTTCGCTTCTCTCCGCGCCCATCTCGCGCAGCTATACGCAAAGCGTGCCTGCAGACGTTTCGGACGCGACCTACACGCCTTACGTGCGCAACAACCTCACGATGTTCCCCACCGTGGCGCCCTATATCAAGTGCGCGAAGGACTGGCAGGAGTGCTGCCGCGTGCCTGCGATGCTTTACGAGTATCACTTCTGGCTGGCACAGTATCTTGACCTTGGCGTGCTGGATTTTGCCCGTGTGATCTATGACGATATTCAGAATTACCACAGGCACGGCTTCAACGGCCTGATCAACGACTGCTCGCAACGCTCTTTTTGGCCGAACGGCTTCGCCTTTACCGTGTACGGACAGGTGCAGTTTGACACGTCCCTCAAGTTTGAGGACTTGGTCGAGGACTACTTCTCCCACGCCTACGGCGCGGACTGGAAAGAGGTGCTTACCCTGCTTGAGAAGATCGGCAAGAGCATCGACACGCATTACCTCAACGGTGAGCGCTCCGCGAACAGAGAGATCGGCAAGCACTACAACCCTGCAGTTGCCGACGAGCTGCGCGAGATGCCGAAGGTCGCCGCAGAATACAAGGACTTCCTTGAAGCGCACCGCGTGATGCCCTATCGCGCGCAGACCGTAGCGTACAAGCTGTTGCGCTACTATATGGAATACTGCGAAAGTATCGTCAAGTGCCTCATTCCCAAGGCATTCGGCGCAGGCGCTGAGGCAAAGGAGCTGTTTGCCAAATTCCAGGCGGACTTCGGTCGCCGCGAGCACGAGATCGCCACCTGCTACGATCATTTCCTTGCCACCTGGGCGCTCTCCCACCGCATCTTCAAGCGCAAGGAAAACCTGACCTTTGACGTATAATAAAAAATAAAAATATATCACCCTGAAAAAGGAGAACAAAGTCATGTACAAGATTTACAAGATCACCTCCCACCCCACGGTGGACTTTGCCGCCGAGGAGCTGAAAAAGTATTTGAGAATGATGATGCCCGAGTGCGGCGAGATCTTCATCGAATACGCCCCCGACGCAAAGGACGGTCTGCGCTTAGGGCTTATGTCCGACTTCGGGCTTGACACAAGCGAAGCGGAGGATCTGTTCCTTGATGATATTCTGCACGTGGACACCGATGGCGAGAACGGCATCATCGCCGGCTCCAACCATCGCTCCGTGCTGCTTTCTGTATACCGCTATCTGCGCGAGAACGGCTGCCGCTGGTTCTTCCCCGGTGTGGACGGCGAGTATATCCCGATGCAGGACGTAAAGCCCACCAAGTACCACAAGATGGCTGACTGCCGCTACCGCGGTCAGTGCAACGAGGGTGGCGAGTATCAGCCCAACATGATGGAGATCATCGACTTCCAGCCCAAGATCGGCATGAACGTGTTCATGATGGAGTTCGATAACCCCAAGGCGTACTACGACTTCTACTACAACGCCAACCACAACCACGGCAACCGCGCTGCCGAGCCCGTCACCGCCGTCACCACCAAGCAGTGGAAGCGCCAGTGCGAGGCAGAGCTTTCCAAGCGCTCCCTCCAGTTCCACGACATGGGACACGGCTGGACCGCCGAGCCCTTCGGTCTTGACTCCTCCGACGGTTGGGTAGAGGGCAAGCAGCCCAATCTGGAAAACGCGCGCCAGTACCTTGCCGAGCTTGACGGCGTGCGAGAGCTGTGGGGCGGCGTGGCGCCGAACACCCAGTTCTGCATGTCCAATCCCGAGGCGCGCAGCATCGTTGCCAAGTACGTCACGGAGTACGCCTACAAGCACCAGAATGCAGACTATCTGCACGTCTGGCTTGCCGACGGCTCGCACAACCACTGCGAGTGCGCCGAGTGCCGTAAGAAGACGCCCTCCGACTGGTACGTGATGCTGATGAACGAGATCGACGAGCTTCTCACCGAAAGAGCGCTGGAAACCCGCATCGTGTTTATCTGCTACACCGACACCACATGGGCACCTCTTGAGGAAAAGATCAAGAACACCAAGCGCTTCTCCTTCCTCCTCGCCCCCATTACCCGCGTTTACACCTCCCCCGTACCGCAGGAGCTGCCCAAGATCAAGCTGACACCCTTCCAGCTGAACAAGCACGGCACCTTCCCCAAGACCGTTGAGGAGTACATTCTGCACGGTCAGGCGTGGAAGAAGGCAGCCGACATTCCCACGATGGTATACGAGTATCACTTCTGGCTGCACCAGTACCGCGATCCCGGCTCGATGCAGTTCGCAAAGCTCATTCACGACGACGTGAAGGGCTACTACAAGCACGGCTTCAACGGCCTCATTCAGGACGGCTCGCAGCGCAGCTTCTTCCCCACCGGCTATCACTTCCTTACCTACGCGGAAACCCTGTTTGACACCAAGGCAGACCTGGAGGAGATCAAGCGCGACTACTTCACCCACGCCTTTGGCGAGATCGCGGACGACGTGATCGCCTACCTCACCGAAATCACCGAGGCGTTTGATATGGCATACATCATGGACGGCGCCAAGCGCGACGCCAACAAGGGCGGCGATCAGCCCGCCGCCGGCTACTACTCTCCCGCGCACGCCAAGCGCTTCCGTGCCGTCAAGGACATCGTGGCAAAGTACGCCCCCATCTTTGAATCTCACAAGGTGATGCCCTACCGCGCACAGACCGTGTCCATGAAGCTGATCCGCTACCACATGGAGTACGTCACCGACCTTGCCGAGATCTGGACGCTCAAGGCACTGGGCGCAGACCCCGAGGTCGTGGAAAAGTTCCGCCCCATGGAAAACAAGTTCGGCCGCCACGAGTTTGAGATCGGCACCTACTTCGATCAGCGTATGGCATACTCCTCCTGGAACCGTATCCTTTGCTCTGCCAAGACCTTCTTCGAGGCCGACTAAGGAGAGGCGTTAGGGGAACTTTTAGGAAAATTCCCCTACAACCCCTCAAAACTTATAAAAAACAACACAAGCTAAAAATCAACGCACACCAAAATACCCCTTATATAAAGGGTTTTGAAAGGGTGCGGGAAAACTTTCCCAAAAGTTTTCCCGCGTAAAACACCATGTATCAAATCAAGAAAATTACCTCCAATCCCACGGTGGATTTTGCCGCCGAGGAGCTGAAAAAATATTTAAGAATGATGATGCCCGAGTGCGGTGAGATCTTCATCACCCGTGACGCGGACGCGACCGAGGGCTTGCGCCTTGGGTTGATGCAGGACTTCGGTCTTGACACAAGCGAAGCCGAGGACGTCGAGCTTGACGACATCGTGCACGTGGACGTGGACGAAAACGGCAACGGCGTGCTGGCGGGCTCCAACCCCCGTTCCGTGCTGTTCGCGGTCTACCGCTACTTGCAGGAGAACGGCTGCCGCTGGCTCTTCCCCGGCATCGACGGTGAGTTTATCCCGATGCAGGACATCAAAGCCGTCAAGTATCACAAGATGGCGGACTGCCGCTTCCGCGGTCAGTGCAACGAGGGCGCCGAGTTCCAGTCCAACATGATGGAGGTCATCGACTTCACGCCCAAGATCGGCCTGAACATCTTCATGGTCGAATTCTTCAATCCGCGCGGCTACTACAACTCCTACTACAACCACAAATTCAATCCCACGCGCGAAAAAGAGCCGATCGACGACCGCACCGCATTGCAATACAAGCGCCAGTGCGAGGCGGAGATCAGCAAGCGCGGCTTGCAGTTCCACGATATGGGACACGGCTGGTGCGCCGAGCCCTTCGGCGTGAAGGCAGAGCAGGCGCTCTCGGCGGACGATTGCCCCTACCCCGAGGATATGCTGCCTCTGATCGCAATGATGGGCGGCCGCCGCGGACTTTGCCCCACCAACCCCAACACCTACACCACCAACATCTGCATGTCCAACCCCAAGGCGCGCGAGATCGCAAACAACGCGATCGTAGACTACGCCGTGAACCACAAGAACGTGGACTTCTTGCACGTATGGCTTGCCGACCACTTCAACAACCACTGCGAGTGTGACGAGTGCCGCAAGAAGACCCCCTCCGACTGGTACGTCATCATGATGAACGAGCTGGATCAGATGCTGGAGGCAAAGGGACTGAACACGCGCATCGTGTTCATCTGCTACGTAGACACCTCCTGGCCGCCCATCGAGGCAAGATTGGACAACCCCAAGCGCTTCACACTGCTGGTGGCTCCCATCTCGCGCAACTACACCGTGCCCGTCAGCGCCGACATCTCGGACGTGACCTACCCTGCTTATCAGCACAATGCAAACGAGCTGTTCAAAAGCGCGGATCAGTATGTCAAGGTCGGTCAGGAATGGCAGGAAAAGTGCGGCGTGCGCGCGATGCTCTACGAGTATCACTTCTACGTCCATCAGTACATGGATCTGGGCGTATTCAAGTTCGCGCGCGTGGTCTACGATGACATCATCAACTACAAAAAGCACGGTCTGAACGGCCTGATCAACGACTGCTCGCAGCGCAGCTTCTGGCCCAACGGATTTGCCTTCTTCCTGTACGGACAGGTACAGTTTGACACCTCGCTCAAATTCGAGGATCTGTTGGAGGACTATTTCTCCCACGCCTACGGCGAGGATTGGCGCACCGTGGCAGAGCTGTTCGGTAAGCTCGGTGACGCGGTGGACGTCAAATACATGGAGGGCAAGCGCCGCGCCAGCCCCAAGCTCTCCTCGCGCTACAACCCTGCGGTTGCCGAGGAGATCCGTCAGGTGCCGAAGATCACCGAGGAGTATGCCGAGTTCATCGAGAAACACCGCGTGATGCCCTACCGCGCGCAGACCGTGATGTTCAAGCTGCTGCGCTACTATATGGATTTCTGCCGCGGACTTGCCAAGTGCCTGATCCCCAAGTGTCTGGGTGCCGGCCCCGAGGCGGCGGAGCTGTTCCAAGAGTTCCTTGCCGAGATCGGTCCGCGCGAGTGCGAGATCCAGACCTGCTTCGACCAGTATATGGCGGCATTTGGCTACAACGCCTATCTGTTCTCTAATACCACCACCATCGTCCCGTTGGTGGATTATTAAGGGGAGGCGTGTAGGGGAACTTTTTGCGGGGGAAACCTTTTGATAAAAGGCCTCCCCCGCACCCCCACCCCGCGATTGTCACGTAGTGGCATATCGACGTGCTCGCCGTAAGGCGAGAACAGAAAACCCTTTAATCAAAAAAGGAATAGCGTACAGCCGCGTTGATAGCGGAAATGGCATTGTGCCACGACTACTCATCCACCGCTAACGCGGTCCCCCTTCCCTCACAAGGGAAGGCCGCTTAACTCGTTGCTTCTTGGCAATAGACGGCAATAACATCTATTCCTTGAATTTTTATCAAACATCCCGTCCATTGATAAGACTATGGACATTGTTAGCCTTCCCTTGTGAGGGAAGGTGGCGTCCGCCACTTGCCACAGGCAAGCAGGACGACGGAAGAGTAGTATCCGCGACTAACAAACAAAGTGTAACCCTGTAGGGGGCGACGCCCCCACACAAAATCCCCAAAGGAGAAAACACCATGTACCAGATCAACAAAATCACCTCCAACTCCACGGTGGACTTCGCCGCCGAGGAACTGAAAAAATACCTGGGCATGATGATGCCCGAGGCAGGCGAGATCTTTATCAAGTACGCGCCTGACGCCACCGAGGGCTTGCGCCTGGGGTTGATGCAGGACTTCGGGCTTGACGTGAGCGAAGCCGCTGACGTGGAGCTTGACGACATCGTACACGTGGACGTGGACGAAAACGGCAACGGCATCCTTGCCGGCTCCAACCCCCGTTCCGTGCTGTTCGCGGTCTACCGCTATCTGCAGGAGAACGGCTGTCGCTGGCTCTTCCCCGGCATTGACGGCGAGTTTATCCCGATGCAGGACATCGTGGCGGTCAAGTACCACAAGATGGCAGACTGCCGCTTCCGCGGTCAGTGCAACGAGGGTGCCGAATTCCAGCCCAACATGATGGAGATCATCGACTTCCAGCCCAAGATCTACATGAACGTGTTCATGATCGAGTTCTTCAACCCGAAGTCCTACTATAACTCCTACTATAACCATTCGGGCAACCCTGCGCGCGAGCCCGAGCCGATCCCCGAGCTGCACACCACCGTACAGTGGAAGCGCCAGTGCGAGGCAGAGATTTCCAAGAGAGGTCTGCAATTCCACGATATGGGTCACGGCTGGACCGCCGAGCCCTTCGGTCTGACGCGCGAGGACTACGACAACAAGACGCTCCACTACCCCGAGGAAATGCAGCAGTATATCGCGCTCACCGACGGTCAGCGCGGCCTGTTCAAGGGCAGACAGCGCATCTATGACACCAACATCTGCATGTCCAACCCCAAGGCGCGCGAGATCTCGAACCGCGCCATCGTGGACTACGCCGAAAAGCATCAGAACGTCGACTTCCTGCACGTGTGGCTTGCCGACTGCTGGAACAACCATTGCGAGTGCGAAAACTGCCAGAAGAAGCTCCCCTCCGACTGGTACGTCATCATGATGAACGAGCTGGACAAGATGCTGGAAGAAAAGGGCCTGAACACGCGCATCGTGTTTATCTGCTACGTGGACACCTCCTGGCCGCCCATCGAGACAAAGCTGGACAACCCCAAGCGCTTCTCGCTGCTGGTCGCTCCTATCTCGCGCGACTACACCGTTCCCGTGCGCGAGGACATCTCGGACGTGACCTATCCTGCCTACAAGCGCAACGACAACGAGCTGTTCAAGGACGTGAACCAGTACGTCAAGGTCGGTCAGGAATGGCAAAAGCAGTGCAACGTCACCGCGATGCTCTACGAGTACCACTTCTACGTATTCCAGTACTTTGATCCCAGCACCCTCGACTTCTCGAAGGTGGTCTATCAGGACATTGTCAACTACAAAAAGCACGGCCTGAACGGTCTGATTAACGACTGCTCGCAGCGTCCCTTCTGGCCCAACGGCTTCTCCTTCTACATCTACGGACTTTTGCAGTTCGACACCTCCCTTACCTACGAGTGGCTGATGGAGGACTACTTCTCCCACGCCTACGGCGAGGATTGGAAAGGCGTTGTGGAGATCTTCCAAAAGATCCGCACCGCGTTTGATCCCGGCTACTTCTGGGGACACCGCTCCGCAGACCTCAAGGTCAACAAGCGCTACGCGCCCTCCTGTGCCGAGGAATTCCGCAAGATGCCTGCCATTGCCGAGGAGGCAAAGGCGTTCCTGGAGGCACACCGCGTGATGCCCTACCGCGCACAGACCGTGATGTTCAAGCTCCTGCGCTACTACATGGAGTACTGCGTGGGTCTTGCCAAGTGCCTGATCCCGAAGTGCTTTGGCGCGGGTGCCGAGGCAAAGGAACTGTGGAAGGAATTCGTAACCGAGTTCGGCCGCCACGAGTGCGAGATCGAAACCTGCTACGACCAGTGGATGATGTACTATGCCTTCGAGCATAAGGTCTTTGCCTCTCAGGAAATGACCGTCCCCACAGTGGAGAACTAAGGGGGACGATATGTGGGGGCTTTTTGAAAAAAGCCCCCACACCCCCAAAAACTTTACACAAAAAGGTTTTCCACAGCCGCATTGATAGCGGAAATGGCATTGTGCCGCATCTGCGATACACTTCCCCACAGCGCACAAACTAAAATAACACACCCATAAAATACCCAAAGATTTTTTGAAAGGGGTGCGGGGAAAACAATTTTGAAAAAATGTTTTCCCCGCCAACCAATCCAAATGTATTCAATCAAGAAAATAACATCTCACCCGACGGTGGACTTTGCCGCCGAGGAGCTGAAAAAATATTTAAGAATGATGATGCCGGAGTGCGGCGAGATCTTCATCACCCGCGATCCTGCGGCGACCGAGGGCTTTCGCCTTGGTTTGATGTCCGACTTCGGGCTTGACACCTCGGAAGCCGACGACCTCGTGCTGGACGACATCGTCCACATCGACACGGACAAAGAGGGCGGCATCATCGCCGGCTCGAACGCGCGCTCGGTGCTGCTTGCGGTCTACCGTTATCTGCAGGAGAACGGCTGTCGCTGGCTCTTCCCCGGCGTGGATGGCGAGTACATCCCGATGCAGGACGTTGTCCCCGTGAAGTACCACAAGATGGCGGACATGCGCTACCGCGGCCAGTGCAACGAGGGCGCGGAGTTCCAGCGCGACATGATGGAGGCGATCGACTTCACGCCCAAGATCGGTCTGAACATCTTTATGATGGAGTTCTTCAACCCCAAGGGCTACTATGACAAGTACCACGACCACGCGCACAATCCTGCGCGCGAGCCGGAGCCGATCAACGAGCAGACCGCACTCCAATACAAGCGCCAATGCGAGGCGGAGATCAGCAAGCGCGGCCTGCAGTTCCACGATATGGGACACGGCTGGTGCGCCGATCCGTTTGGCATCAACTCCGCCTGCGCGTGGGGTGGCTCGGATCAATCTCTCCTGCCCGAGGCGTCCCGTCAGTATATGGCACAGATCAACGGCAAGCGCGAGCTGTTCCGCGGCAAGCCCCTTGCCACCAACATCTGCATGTCCAACCCCGAGGCACGCCGCATCATGGCAAAGGCGGTGGCAAAATATGCCGAGGGACACCGCAACGTGGACTATCTGCACGTGTGGCTGGCGGACTACTGGAACAACCACTGCGAGTGCGAGGAGTGCGTGAAAAAATCCCCCTCCGACTACTACGTGATGGTGATGAACGACATTGACGAGGAGCTGACGGCGGCAGGACTTGACACGCGTGTGGTGCTGATCTCCTACGTGGACACCACCTGGGCGCCCGACACGGAAAAGCTGAACAATCCGCGCCGCTTCACGCTGATGTCCGCCCCCATTTCCCGTGATTACACCCAGCCCGTGCAATACCCGATGCCCGAGAAGGTCGAGCTGAACACCTACAAGCGCAATCAAAACAAGAGCTTTACCGACGTGCATCAATACATTCACCACGCAAACGAATGGAAAAAGCAGTGCGACGCGGGCATGATGCTTTACGAGTATCATTTCTACATGCACCAGTACTACGATATGGGGCAGATGACCTTCGCAAAGCAGGTCTGGACCGACATCGTGAACTACCGCAAGCACGGCTTCCAGGGCCTGATTAACGACTGCTCGCAGCGCTCCTTCTTCCCCAACGGCTTCCCCTTCTTTATCTACGGTCAGCTGCAATTTGACACCTCCCTTACCTTTGAGGCGCTGTTGGAGGACTATTACTCCCACGCCTACGGTGCCGACTGGCGCGAGGTGCTTGACTATATGCAGAAGATCGGCCGCGCGGTCGATCCCTACTTCGTGCAGGGCAAGCGCTCCGCCGATATGAACGTGGCCAAGCGCTACAACCCCGCCAAGGGAGAGGCGATGCGCGCCGTGAAGGAGATCAACAAGGCGTTCGCGCCCTTCATCGAGGCGCACCGTGTGATGCCCTATCGCGCGCAGACCGTGGCGCACAAGCTGCTGCGCTACTACACCGAGTACGTGGACGGCATCACAGATGCCCTGATCCTCAAGGCGCACGGCGCAGGTGCCGAGGCAAAGCGCGTGTACGAAGCGTTTATGGCAGAGTTCGGCAAGAAAGAGTGCGAGATCGAGCTTTGGTACGACCAGGCAATGTGCGGTCAGGCATGGAGCTTTGGCGTGTTTAACAAGCCTGAGGCAAACCTCCCCGGCAGCGAAGCACAGACCGCCGCCGACACCGACGACGGCGACGTCACCACCGCGAACGAGTAAGGGGAAGGCGTTAGGGGAAAACTTTGCAAAGTTTTCCCCTATAACCCCTTTCAAAATCCTTTACAAAAAAAGAAATGGTGCGAAGCCGCGTTGTTAGCGGAAAAATATCGTAACACCTTAAAATTGTTTAAAAGTTTTTAAAGGAGTGTGAGGGAACTTTTCCTGAAAAGTTCCCTCACGACACCCACTATGTATCAAATTTATAAAATTACCCCCCATACGGTGGTGGACTTCGCCGCCGAGGAACTGAAAAAGTATCTGCGCATGATGCGCCCCGAGGCGGGCAACATCCGCATCGGGTACGAAAAGGATCAAAGGGACGGTCTGTGCTGGGGGCTGATGTCCGAATTCGGGCTTGACACAAGCGACGCCGCCGACCTCACTCTGGACGATATCCTTTACATTGACGTTGACGAAAACGCGTGCGGCATCATCGCAGGCTCCAACCCTCGCTCGGTGCTGCTTGCCGCTTACCGCTATCTGCGCGAGATGGGCTGCCGCTGGCTGCTGCCCGGCGTGGACGGCGAATATATCCCCGTTTGCGATTTAACCCCTGTACGGTATCGAAAAATGGCAGACAACCGCGTGCGCGGTTGGTGTAACGAGGGCGCGGAGTTCCAGCAAAGCATGCTGGCCGCCATCGACTTGGTGCCCAAGCTCGGCATGAACGTGTTTATGACCGAGTTTGTCAATCCCAAGGCGTACTACAACTGCTACTACGACCGCTGGAAGACCGCCGGCGCGCGCCTGCCCGAGCCGATCGACGCGGACACCACGCTCCAATGGAAGCGCGCGTGCGAGTGCGAGCTGGAAAAGCGCGGACTTCAATTCCACGACGTGGGACACGGTTGGACGGCAAATCCCTTCGGCATCGACAGCTCGGAGGGCTGGGCGGAGCGCGACGAGAGCATCATTCCCGAGGGTGCGCGCCAGTACCTTGCCGAGGTGAACGGCCGCCGCGGATTTTACAAGGGCTCTCCGCTGGTGACACAGTTCTGTATGTCCAACCCCGAGGCACGCAAGATCGTGGCGCGCTCGGTCGCGGATTATGCCGAAAATCATCAGAACGTGGACTTTCTGCACGTGTGGCTTGCCGACTTCTGGAACAACCAGTGCGAGTGCGAGGTCTGCCGCACGAAGCTCCCGTCCGACTGGTACATCGCGCTGATGAACGACATTGACACGGAGCTGACGGCGCGGAATTTGCCCACCCGTATCGTGTTTATCTGCTACACGGAGACCATTTTCCCTGCCAAAGACATCAAGCTGGAAAAGCCGGATCGCTTCTCGATGCTCTTCGCGCCCATCACGCGCCAGTATTACGAGTGCGTACCGCTTGTGCCAAAGCAGTTTGAGAAGATGACCTATAAGCTCAACGATCTGCGCTTCCCCGACACCGTGGACGAGTATCTGCTCTACGCGACCGAGAGCCGCGAGCAATACCGCGTGCCCTCCTTCCTTTACGAGTATCACTTCTGCTCCAACCAGTATGCCAACCCCGGCAATATGGACTACGCGCGCCTCATTCACGAGGACGTCAAGGCGTACCGCCACCACGGGTACCAGGGCATCATCGAGGACGGCACCCAGCGCAACTTCTGGCCCAATGGCTTCCATCTGTTTGTGTACGCGGAAACGCTGTTTGACGATGCCGCCGACTTTGACGCGATGGTGGAGGACTACTACCGCCACGCCTTTGGCGACATCTGGCGCGAGGTGGTCGACTTTATGAAGGATCTTGGCAAGTGCGTCACGATGAAGTATCTGCACGGCAAGGAGCGCATCGACAAAACGATCAGCCGCCTTTACAACCCCGCGTTTACCGAGGGGCTTTGCAAGATCCCCGAAAAGATCCGCGCCTTCCGCCCGTTCCTTGAGGAACACCGCAACCGCGAAAAACGCCCCCAGACGGTATGCGTGAAGCTGTTGCTGAACTACATCGACTTCTGGGAAAACGTATCCAAGTCCCTTATCATGGCGTCCACGGGCGAGGACATTCGCGGTGCCGCGATCGCCTATCACGATGCCTATGACGAGTTTATCAAGACCGAAACAGAGTTTGAGCTGTATTGCGACTACGTGAACATCTCCTACATCTTCGGTGACAAGAATTTCTACGTGAGCCGCGACCAGATCCCCGAAAACCCCAAGACGGTACACAACAGCGCGACCGTCGGCGGCATACCGGACACCGACACCGTCGGCGGCATCCCGAACGCGTAAGGGGACGCGTTAGGGGGAACTTTTAAAAAAGTTCCCCCTATGACCCCCTCAAAACTTTTTGAACAAAAAGGAATAACAGCAGCCGCATTGTTTGCGAGCATACTATGCCTCTATTCACATTGATTGCACTCACCCATAAAACCCTTAAAGGGTTTTGCGGGGGTGTGGGGGTGCTTTCCCAAAAGCACCCCCACGAACACACATAAGGAGAACGTTATGAAGTATCAAATCAATAAAATCACCTCCAACCACGTTGTAGACTTTGCCGCCGAGGAACTCAAAAAGTATCTTCGCATGATGATGCCCCGTTGCGGCGAGATCGGCATCAAGTTCGACCCCACCGCGACCGAGGGCTTTTGCCTCGGGCTTATGTCCGACTTCTGCCTTGACACAAGCGAGGCAAAGGACCTGGAGCTGGACGACATTCTGCACATCGACGTGGACGAGAACGGCAACGGCGTGATCGCCGGCTCCAACCCCCGTTCGGTACTGCTTGCCGTGTACCGTTACCTCACGATGAACGGCTGTCGATGGCTGTTCCCCGGTGTGGACGGCGAGTTCATTCCCACCAAGAACATTGAGGCGACCGAGTATCACAAGATGGCGGATATGCGCTACCGCGGACAGTGCAACGAGGGCGGCGAGTATCAGCAGCAGATGATGGAGGCGATCGACTTCACGCCCAAGATCGGCATGAACATCTTCATGCAGGAGTTCGACAACCCCAAGGCGTACTACGACAACTACTACAACCACAAGTTCAACGACAACCGCGAGCCCGAGCCCGTCAGCGAGGAAACCGTGCTGCAGTGGAAGCGCCAGTGCGAAAGCGAGATCAGTAAGCGCGGCTTGCAGTACCACGATATGGGTCACGGCTGGACCGCCGAGCCCTACGGCATCAACTCCTCGCTCGGCTGGGTGGCAAGCGACAAGGAAAGCATTCCTGCCGAGGCCTATCAGCACCTGGCGATGCTGAACGGTGAGCGCCAGCTCTTCCACGGCGTGCCGCTGAATACCAACGTGTGTATGTCCAACCCCGAAACGCGCCGTCTGTGGGTGCAAAGCGTGGCGGACTACTCCGAGCTGAACACCAACGTGGACTATCTACACATCTGGCTTGCCGACTTCTACAACAACCACTGCGAGTGCGAGGAGTGCCGCAAGAAGATCGTGACCGACTGGTACATCATGCTGATGAACGAGATCGACGAGGAGCTGACGCGCCGCAAGCTGAACACCCGTATCGTGTTCATCTGCTACTACGAAACGATCTGGAAGTCGGAGACGGTGAACATTCAAAACCCCGACCGCTTCACGATGCTTTTCGCGCCCATCACGCGCGTGTATCACCGCTCGGTGAACCCCAACGACGTGGAGTTCCCCTACGTGCCGTTTGTGCACAACAACATCACACTGCCGCTGGACATTGACGAGTATATTCCTTATGCAAAATCCTCGATGAAGCAGTACAACGTCAACACCTTCCTTTACGAGTACCATTTCTGCCACAATCAGTACTACAACCCCGGCAACGTGGGCTACGCGCGCATTCTGCACGAGGACGTCAAGGGCTACTACGCCCACGGCTTCCACGGCATCATTCAGGACGGCAGCCAGCGCTCCTACTGGCCGCACGGTCTGCCCTTCTACGCCTACGCGGCAACCCTTTTCGACGTGAACGTCAACTTTGACGAGCTGGTAGAGGACTATTGCCGCCACGCTTACGGCGAGGACTGGCGTGAGGTGCAGGACTTCCTTGTGAAGCTTGGCGAGATCGTGCCGCAGGCGTACCTTGCAGGCAAGATGTCCAAGGACAAGGACTTCCACCGCCTTTACAACCCCGAAATGACACAAAAGGTGCGCGAGCTTGGTCGCTTCGCCGCCACGTTCAAGCCCTTCCTTGCAGCGCACAAGAATATGCCCTATCGCGCGCAGACGGTTTCGATGCGATTGCTGGACTTCTACCTTGATTTCCTGATCGGCATCGCCGAGCCCATCGCCCTTGCCTCTAAGGGCAAGCGCCGCGAGGCCGCCCTTTTGTTCGAGCCCTTCTTCCGCGAATACGGCAAGCGCGAGGTCTATTTCCAGACCTGCTACGACCATTTCAACGTCGGTTGCGCGTACGCCGCACGCTATTTCTACGTGCGCTCGGGCGGCATGTCGAATATCCCCGAAACCTGATAAATCCGCCCCATTTGGGGGCTAAATTAAGAAACGGAGGGCAAATTCCGTGAAAAAGAGTATCAACGTATGGATGCAGCTGCTCGGGTTTGAAAAAAACGATCCCGACTGCGGCGCCGCGCGCTTCTTTGAGCAAGCAGGCGTTATTCCCGACAATATCTGTGCGCTCTTGTTCCACCCCGACTTCGTGCATCTGCACCGCGGTATGGACAAGGAGTACAAGCTCTTCCCCGACAACTGTGCCTACCGCGCGATCCCGCGCAACACCGAGCGCGCGCGCCAGGATTGGACGAACTATGATCTGCGCAAGCTTGCCGCCGCGCTCAAATCGCGCGGTGTGGGGCTGTATGCCGGCATCATGGGCGCGTACGTGGAAAATATGTACCACGACGAGTGGCTCTCGCACCACGAAGAGCTGCGCGCCACCTCGATCCGCGGACCGCGCGAGCTGATGTGCCTCAAGCGCTTCGCGGACGGCACGTATTACGAGGACTTTTTCACAGAAAAGCTCGTACAGGTGCTCACCGACTACGATCTTGCCGGCATTCACCTCTCGGACGCCTTCTGCCCCTCGGCACATCTGTATAAATCCGACTATTCCACCGATATGGTGGAGCAATTTACCGCCCACACGGGTGTAGTTCTGCCGCAAAATATCGCCGACACGATGGGGGACGACACCCCCGCCGCCGCAAGCGCCCGCCAAGCCTTTCTTTGGGGAGAGCGCCGCACAGAATGGATCTCGTTCTGGGAGTGGCGCTGGGCTGAGTTTTTCCGCAAGGTCTGCGCCGCGGTGCACGCCATCGGCAAGCAGGTCTGGATCCTTGGTATGTATTGCTCGGATCCCTTTGAAACGCGCTACGTCTACGGCTTTGACACGCGCCGCGTGATGGACGCGGGCGTGGACGTGATCACCGCGAACATTCTGCCCTCCAGCGTCAATTTTGAAAACCCCGCCTTCCCCTATTATTTCCACCGTATGCACATGGATCTGCCGCTTCTGCGTGCCCAACTGGGTGAGGCGCACGGCATTCTTTCGATGGTGGGCGTACAGGATGCCGCCGAGGAATGGAGCATCCTTGCCCACGCCCCCGTGCGCCTGGAGCGCGACATTTACACCACCACCGCCCTTGTGGGTGGCGGCGAGAACGGCTGTGAGCGCGCCACGGACGGACTTTTCTTCTGCCTTGGTGACGGGCTTACCGCGCGCGAGTGGTCGACCCTTACGAACCGTGCCGAGATCGGCTTTTCCGGTGAGGTCACGGCACCCCACTCCCCGATGATGCTTTGGTCGGACACGGCGCACGAGCGTATGCTTGCCACCTATATCGAAACGCGCCGCACCAGCGCGCACAAGCAATCCTTTGAAATTTTCCGCGCGGGCACGCCCCTTGCGGGTGCCTTGCGCTGTGAGCATCTTTCCACCTTCAAGGGCACGCTCTTTGTGCCCAACTACGATCTGCTCTCGGAAGCCGAGCGCGAGGCGCTTGCCGCGTGCGGTCAGCCCTTTGTGGGCACCGCGCCCGCCAATTTCCCTCTGCTTGGCGACAGACCCGCCTACATCTGTCAGGATTGGAGCAGCGATTACCCGATGAAGGCATTCCTTTGCGGCGCAGAGCTTACCCCCGACGAGCGCGCCGAGAT
>JAZRFS010000152.1:0-2019 GCA_045643765.1 Eubacteriales bacterium | reverse complement strand
GGATTTCACCAACGGCGCGTTTTGTGACCGATAATTGAGTAAAAAAGGAACTTGCCGCCAAGGCAAGTTCCCTTTTGTTATTTCATCTTTTCCTGTTTGACCTTATGGTCAATGATGTGTCTGGAAGCAAGCTCGGATTTGACCTCGTCGACCGAAATGCCCATCTCGTTCATCATGACCATGACGTGATAGGCAAGATCTGCGATCTCGTAGATTGCTTCTGCCTTGTCCTGGTTCTTGCCGGCGATAATGACCTCTGTCGATTCCTCGCCCACCTTTTTGAGGATCTTATCAAGTCCCTTGGCAAACAGATAGGTGGTATAAGAGCCCTCGGGCATCTTTTCGCGTCTGTCGGCAAGCAGGGTTTCCAGCGTTTTCAGCGAGAAGGGCTCTTCGGTACCGCTTGTATAGACCAGGTCGTTAAAGCAGGTCTCTGCGCCCGTGTGGCAAGCGGGGCCGTCCTTGTTGACAAGCACGGTCAGCGTATCTCTGTCACAATCAGCCTTGATGGCAAGCACGTGCTGGCGGTTGCCCGAGGTCTCGCCCTTTCTCCAAAGGCTCTGTCGGGAGCGCGACCAAAAGCAGGTTGTGCCTTCGTCCATGGTGATCTGCAGGCTCTCGGCGTTCATATAGGCAAGCATGAGCACCTTGCCGTCGGCTGCGTCCACCACGATGGCGGGGATCAGCCCATTACTATCAAATTTCAAATCCTTGATATCCAACATATTATAACCTCACAATGATTCCTTGCTCGGCAAGCTGCGCCTTGAGCGAGGGGATTTTGATTTCTCCAAAATGGAAGACCGAAGCGGCAAGCCCTGCATCCACGCCGGGGACGGTTTGGAACAGGTTGATAAAGTCCTGCACACTGCCTGCGCCACCCGATGCAATCACGGGAATCTTGACCGTATCGCAAACGGCACGCAGCATTTCAAGATCAAAGCCTTGCTTTACGCCGTCTGTGTCGATCGAATTGACCACGATCTCGCCCGCACCGTTTTGCTCGGCACGCCTGATCCATTCCAGCGCCTCAATGCCTGTGTCCTCGCGTCCACCCTTGGCAAAAATGCGAAAGCCACCGTCCACGCGCTTGATATCGGCAGACAGCACAACGCATTGACTGCCGTATTTTCTGGCTGCCTCGTAGATGAGACTTGGGTTTCTGATCGCGCCCGAATTGACGCTGACCTTGTCAGCTCCGCACGCAAGCACGCGCTCGAAATCCGAAAGGGCATTGATACCGCCGCCAACCGTAAGGGGGATAAAAACCTCTCTGGCGGTCTCGGACAGAATATCGGTAAACAGCGCGCGATCAGCAGCAGACGCCGCGATATCGTAAAAAACAAGCTCGCCAGCACCGTTATCACTATAGTACTTGGCAAGCTCCACGGGCGAGTTGACGTCGCGAAGCCCTGCAAAGTTGACGCCCTTGACCACTCTGCCGTCCTTAACGTCCAGGCAGGGAATGATGCGTTTGGTGATCATTGTGCCACCTCCCGCACAGCCTGTGCCAGATTGATCGCGCCCGTATAAAGTGCTTTGCCGAGAATCGCGCCGTACATGCGCATATCGGCAAGTGTTTTGACGGTTTCAATATCCGAAATGCCGCCCGATGCGGTAAAGCACATCTGCGGGAATTGGGTTTGCAGAGACTCGTACAGCGCGCGGTTGGTGCCTCCCATGACGCCATCCTTGGAAATATCCGTACAGATGATCACGCGTACACCTATGCGCTGCATCTCGGCAATGAATTCACTACCGCTGACCGAGGAGGTTTCCAACCAGCCGTGTGTGGCAACCATGCCGTCGCGCAGATCTGCGCCGACAGCAATCTTATCGCCATACGTCGCAACAGCGTTTTTCAAAAATGCAGGATCAGTCAATGCAGCAGTACCGAGAATGACGCGGAACGCGCCTGCGCTCAGGTATTTTTCCACCGTCTGCATGTCACGGATGCCACCGCCGATCTCTAACTTGAGGGAAGTGCCCTTGATGATTGCGCAAACGGTATCAAAGTTG
>JAZRFS010000151.1:0-12325 GCA_045643765.1 Eubacteriales bacterium | reverse complement strand
TCGGCAGCACCGACAAAATCGTTTTTAAAATCCATGTGTGGTGCCTCCTTACATCAGTTTTTTAAGGGCAGCGCGGATGATCTGATCCGAGCTCATACCCGCGGTATCCACGCCCGCAAGGGCACGCAAAATCTCTGTGCGGTTGTAGCCAAGCACAAGAAGAGCCTCCTGCGCATCTGCCATTTCTGCACCCGCGGGAGCGGTAGCAGCGGGCAGGGGAATGTTGGCGAAATCGCTGCCGAGATCGATATTTGTGCCGCCGGCGGCAAGCTTGTCGTGCAGCTCCAGAATGATGCGAGCGGCGATTTTAGGACCGATACCGTTGGATTTTGCGATGGCTTTTTTGTCCTCGGTGCACACCGCCATTACGAATTGCTCGGGTGTGAATTGAGAGAGAATGGCGATCGCGCCCTTGGGACCGACGCCCGACACACTGGTCAAGAGAAGAAAGGTGTCAAGCTCTTGTTCGTTCATAAAGCCGAACAGCTCTACACCGTCCTCGCGCACGGCAAGGTGTGTGAACAGCTTGGCATCGGTTTTGCCGGAAAGCGCTGCATAGGTGCGCTCGCCGATGGTAACCTTATAGCCGACGCCACCTGCGTCGATCACGGCAAAGCTCGGCTTGAGAAGGGCAAGTGCGCCCTTGAGAAAATAAAACATAGCAGCTCCTTTTTAAGTCGTGGGGGGATTTTCAATACGCTTGATGGCGCGCTCCAGCTTGATGCGGTCCAAATCCATATCGCGCCCGCAGCCAAGGCAGACCACGCGACAGATGCTCCCTACGCGCAGAATGCGAAAACGCTTGTCACCGCAGGGGTGCGGCTTTTTGAGCTCCACTTGCATATCGGGCAATAGCTTTAAGATCTGCATACACGCCTCCATCATACAATACTGCTTAAATTATAGCATAAAACAGCAAAAAAGTAAATATAAAATATTATTTTTATAAAACATATTTGTTGACGCGCACGTTTTTTTATGTTATAATAAAGAGAATTATGATAGGGTAGTGTTTGTCACAAAGGAGGCGCCATGGTTATATTGGGTATTGACCCCGGACTTGCCATTGTAGGTTGGGGTGTCGTGGATTATAGCGGCGGGCGCTTCAAAACGCTTGGCTACGGATCGATCCAAACGCCCGCGGGCACGCGCACCGAGGAGCGGCTTGCGATCATCTACAAGCAGCTGAACGCGATCATCGATCATTTCAAGCCCGCTGAGATGGCGGTAGAGGAGCTCTTCTTCACCAACAACATCACCACGGGTATCCGCGTGGCAGAGGCGCGCGGCATCGTGTTGCTTTGCGGCGAACAAAAGGGTATTAAAATTGCGGAATATACCCCGATGCAGGTCAAGCAAGCCGTAGTTGGCTATGGCAAGGCAGAAAAAAAGCAGGTGATCGCAATGGTCACGAACATTCTGCATCTTCCCGAGCCCCCCAAGCCCGACGATACGGCAGATGCGCTTGCCATCGCGATTTGCCACGGGCATTGCAGCCCCTCTCGCATCGCGCAGTATTTCAACAAGTAAGGAGAACCGATTATGTGGATTTGTGATAACTGGCAGGATTATGAATTGCTGGATTGCTCGAACGGCGAGCGTCTGGAGCGTTGGGGGAAATATATTCTGGTGCGCCCCGACCCGCAGATTTTGTGGCGCGATGCGGCAAAGCATCCCGCCTGGAAAAAGGCGGATGCGACCTATCGCCGCTCCTCATCGGGCGGTGGTGGCTGGAAGAACAGCCGTTTGCCCGAGCAATGGAATATCACTTATGGTGATCTGAAATTCCTTATTCGTCCGATGGGCTTCAAGCACACGGGACTTTTCCCGGAGCAGGCAGCCAACTGGGACTGGTTCTCTGAGAAGATCCGCCGCGCAGGACGCCCCATCAAGGTGCTCAATCTCTTTGCCTATACGGGCGGTGCCACGATCGCTGCGGCAAAGGCGGGGGCATCCGTGGTCCACGTGGATGCTGCAAAGGGAATGGTCGCGCAGGCAAAGGAAAATGCCCGTCTTTCCGGGCTTGCCGAGGCACCGATCCGTTACATCGTGGACGATTGTAAGAAATTCGTGGAGCGCGAGATCAAGCGCGGTCATTTCTACGATGCTATCATTATGGACCCCCCTTCCTACGGACGCGGTCCGTCCGGTGAGGTGTGGAAGATTGAGGAATGTGTGGACGAGCTGGTGACGCTGGCGTCGAAGCTGCTTTCTCCCGAGCCCCTCTTTTTCCTGATCAACTCCTATACCACGGGACTTTCTCCCCTGGCGATGAGTTATATTCTGGAGCTGCGTGTAAAAAGCCGTTTTGGCGGTACTTGCACGGCAGGGGAGCTTGGAATTCCCGTCAAGCAGACGGGTGCATTTTTGCCCGCGGGTGCCAGTGCCCGTTGGGAACTGTGAGGTAATACATGAACGAAGCTTTTATCCGTGCAAAGGATCTGCACTATGCCTACAAAGAAGAGGGCGAGTTGGACACCGCCGTGTTGCGCGGGCTCTCGCTGGAAATCCACAAGGGTGAGTATGTGGCGATCCTCGGACACAACGGCTCCGGCAAATCCACCTTTGCCAAGCTGCTGAATATGATCCTCACGCCCGACGCGGGCGAGCTGTGGGTGGCGGGGAAGGAGCTGACCTCGCCGGAGCTTACCGAGGACGACGTTTACGCATTGCGCCGCGAGGTGGGAATGGTGTTCCAGAACCCTGACAATCAGTTGGTTGCCACCATCGTAGAGGAGGATGTGGCGTTCGGCCCCGAAAATCTGGGTGTGCCAAGCACCGAGATCCGCAAGCGCGTGGACGAGGCGCTCGCCACGGTTGGTATGAGCGAGTTCGCAAAGCGCGAGCCGCACCGTCTTTCCGGCGGTCAGAAGCAGCGTGTGGCGATTGCCGGTCTTATCGCAATGCAGCCCAGTTGTATGATTTTTGACGAGTCCACTGCGATGCTGGATCCCGTCGGTCGTCGTGAGGTGGTGGAGTGCTTTGAGCGCCTTAACCGCGAGCAGGGCATTACTGTGATTACCATTACGCACTATATGAACGAGGCAGCACGCGCTGATCGCGTAATCGTGCTGGACGAGGGTAAGGTGCTGATGGATGGCACGCCCGCAGAGGTCTTTGCAAGAGCAGAGGAGCTTGTCGCAACGGGACTTGACGTGCCGCAGTGCACCTCGCTTGTGCATGCCTTGCGACAAAGCGGTGTCAAAATTGACGGCGAGCCCGTCACAACGGAAGAATGTGCGGAAATAATTCTGCGTGCATGGGAGGGTAAGCATGGCAACGGTAACGCTTGAACACGTCAGTTATACCTATGAGCCGGGCACGCCCTTTGCCGTAAAGGCGCTGGATGACGTTTCGCTTAATATTCGCGAGGGTAGCATTACGGGTATCATCGGGCATACGGGCTCGGGAAAATCCACACTGGTACAGCTTTTCAACGGTCTGGAAAAGCCGAACGAAGGGCGTATTCTGTTGGATGGAAAGGATATCTGGGAAAATCCCAAGGAAATGCAGGCAATCCGCTTCCGCGTAGGGCTTGTGATGCAGTAACCCGAATATCAGCTTTTTGAGGAAACGGTACGCGCAGATATCGCGTTCGGACCGAAAAATATGGGACTTTCCGACGAGGAAATCAAAGAGAGAGTAAAGGAAGCCGCCGCACTTGTGGGACTTACTGAGGAGCAGCTGGACAAATCTCCCTTTGATCTTTCCGGCGGACAGAAGCGCCGCGCCGCCATTGCGGGCATTATGGCAATGCGTCCGGAGGTGCTGGTGCTTGACGAGCCTGCCGCAGGTCTTGATCCGCTTGGTCGCGACGTCATTCTGAAGGCGGTGTGCGATTACGGGCATCAAACGGGGGCTACCGTCATCATCGTCAGCCACAGTATGGAGGATATGGCTGCTTACTGCGACGATATCGTGGTAATGGCGCGCGCCAAGGTCTTCTTGAACGGCACGCGCGACGAGGTGTTTGCGCACGCCGCAGAGCTCCGCTCTGTGGGGCTTGACGTACCGCAGATCACGCATCTTGCGCTTTTGTTGCAGGAGCGCGGTATGCAGCTGCCGAACGGCATTTATACCGTGGATGCCGCACTTTCTGCGCTGCAATCTCTTTTTGAAGGATAAAGGTTTTTTCAATGAAAAGTATCGCACTGGGACAATATTATCCCGTTACTTCACCCATGCACCGTCTGGATGCCAGGATGAAGGTGATCATAGCTGTTTTGTATATTGTTTGCACCTTCCTTTGCAAGAATATACTGGCATTTGCAGCGCTTGCGCTTTCCGCGCTGTTTCTCACGCTGCTGGCGCACATTCCGTTGCGCACCGTTCTGCGTGCCGTGCGTCCGATCATCTTCATTATGTGCTTTACGGCTGTGCTCAATATTTTCTTCGTCAAGGGCGATCACCTGCTTTGGAGCTGGTGGAAATTCCAGATTTTTGAGGAAGGTCTTTACAGCGCCGCGTTTATGCTGGTACGCATCGTGGTGCTGATCATCGGTACCAGTCTGTTTTTGACCTATACCACAACGCCGATTGCACTTACAGACGCGTTGGAGAGCTTGCTCAAGCCCTTGCGCATCATCCGCGTGCCCGTGCACGAATTTGCGATGATGATGACGATTGCATTGCGCTTTATTCCGTTGCTTTCCGAGGAAACCACGAAGATCATGAACGCGCAGAAGGCGCGCGGCGTGGATTTCTCGCACGGTGGGCTTATCAAGCGCGCCAAGGCGCTCATTCC
The DNA here is from genome assembly GCA_045643765.1 of Eubacteriales bacterium. Taxonomy (GTDB): domain Bacteria; phylum Bacillota; class Clostridia; order Oscillospirales; family CAG-272; genus Firm-07. Next base: position 7,581 of record JAZRFS010000151.1, on the reverse strand, counting down.
CATTCTGATCCCGCTTTTCGTGTCGGCATTCCGCCGTGCAGAGGAGCTGGCAACCGCAATGGAGTGCCGTTGCTACCGCGGCGGCTCGGGACGTACCAAAATGACGGTGCCGCATCTGCACGTGCGCGATTTCGTGGCACTGCTTCTGATGCTTGGCTTCGGCGCGGGTATCGTTTGGCTCAATTTTGCGGGGCTTGGCTACACAATGCCTTGAGGTGACTATGCAGGGTAAGCTTTTGCTGACGATCGCCTACGACGGCACGAATTATTGTGGCTATCAGGTGCAGCCAAACGGTGTTACCGTACAGGAAATGCTGAACAAGGCTGCCGAGGCGCTGTTCGGCTATTCTTGCGACGTGGTAGGATGCAGCCGCACCGACAGCGGTGTACATGCACGCGCTTTTTGCGCCACGATCTCCAAAAAAGGCGAGGAAACGCTTCTTACAACGATCCCTGCGCACCGCGTACCGCGTGCGATGAATGCGCATTTGCCAAGCGACATCGCCGTACTTGATGCGCGCGAGGTGCATGCGGATTTTCACGCCCGTTACGGTGTGGCGAGCAAGGAATACGAATACGTGATTTATAACGGGCGCGAGAGAAATCCCTTCTACGAGGGACGCGCCTGGCATATCCCGACGCCGATCGACGAGCACGCACTTGCCGCGATGCAGGCGGCGGCTGCGCACTTTGTGGGGAAGCAGGATTTTTCCGCTTTTCGCGCTCAGGGCGCGGATACCGCACCCAAGGATGCGGTGCGCCACGTGATGAAGGCAACGGTCGCCCGCGAAGGGGACGTCGTGTCCTTCCGCGTGCGTGCGGACGGATTTCTTTATAATATGGTGCGCATTATGGAGGGCTCGCTTGCGGCGGTAGCAGCAGGGCGTATGACCCCGGATGACGTACTGCGCGCCTTACAGGCGCGCGATCGCACCTTGGCGGGGAGCACCGCGCCTGCGTGCGGACTGTACCTGGACCGCGTATTTTACTGATTTTAAGAGAAAGGAGGGGGAAGCATGAACCAAAACAATGAAAAGGCACTCGTGCCGGTTGATGCAAAACCGCGAAGGGCGGGTTATTGGGCGCGTGTGAGCAATGCGTATACGACCGTATTCCGTGCGTTGCTTTTCGTACTACCGCTTTTCGTGATCGTTTTTATGGCAATCTGTGCCCAGGCGTTTACGCGAAACAGCGTATTTGGCTTTGGCAAGGATCTTTTGTCGGTTTCCTCTTTCCTTTCCTCGGATTACAGTACGGTATATTACACCTATGAGGAAGGGGAACGCGCCGTGCTTTCCTACCGTGACGGTGTGGCAGTTGTCAGTCATTCGGGAATAGAGGTCTATTCACCCGACGGCGAGCGGCTTCTGGACAAGGATATGTCGTTGCGCACTCCGCGAGCGGTAAGCTCCGCCAAATACCTTGTTGCATATGATTTCGGCACGACTTCTTTTGCTGTGACGAACGGATATTCCGTGCTTTTCGAAGGAAAAACGGATTTCCCCATTCTGGATGCCGCGCTGGCAGATACGGGGCATTTCGCCCTTGTTACCTCCTCGCAAACGCATCTGTCGCAGGTGCTTTTGTACGATGCCAACTTTAATCTGATCCAGCGCTTTTCCCGCAGCACCGCTACCACGGACGTTTGTATTTCCTCCAACGGAAAGTACGTGGCTTTTTGTGCCCTTACCGCCGAAAACGGTGCGGCGCAAAGCGTGGTGGAGCTTTATCGCATCGGGGCGAAGGAGCCCTCCTTCCGCATCGATGTTGAAGGGATCGCGCTGGCACTTTCCTTTACCGATACCAGACACCTGGCGCTGATCACGCCCGAGGCGGGATACTTGTTGGATCTGGACGGTGAACAGCAAAGCAAGGTTGATTTTAACGGTGCTATGCTGATTTCTTACAGCATAAACGAGAACGGCTATGCATTTGTTCTGGATACAGATACGGTACATGCAAAAAAACGCGTGGTGGTCTGTGACAGAAAGGGAACAATGCTGTACGAAAAGGAGCTTGACGAGGATCTTATCGCCGTAGCTTTGGGCGAAGAGAAGGTATATCTTCTCACTGCACAAGAGCTTTTGCGCGTATCGGTAGATAAAGAACGCACCGACCGAATTGCTGTGCAAACGGGAGCGGATACAATCCTGCTTACCGATGAAGGGCAGCTGCGCCTTGTGTATGCGGGGGCTGCCGAATACGTTGAATTTGATTGAAGAGGAAAGGGATTTTGGAATATGATGATGTGCTCCAAATGTAACAAGCGCGTGGCAACCGTGTTTGTGACAAAGGTAGAGAACGGGCAGAGAAAGACCGAAGGTCTTTGCATCCGTTGCGCCAAGGAATTGGGGTTGCCGACCGATCAGATGATGGGCAACGTGATCGGCAAGCTGGGTATTTCTCCCGAGCAGATAGGAAATCTGGAGGATGAGCTCAACGGGCTCATTCAGGGGAGCTTGCCCAGTGATAATGATGATAACGAGGACGGCGGCGCGCCTGCCATAGATTTTCCCAAGCTCTTTCGCGAAAGCGGGCTCAGCAATCTGTTTGGCAATGCCGGAGAAACAGAAGCTGAGGACGCGCAGCCCGACGGCGAGGAGAAGAAGAAAAAACGGAAAAAGATCAATCCAGACGAGGACCCGCAGAAGTTCTTGCACACCTATTGCCGTAATCTGACGCGTCGCGCGGCAGAAGGCAAGCTGGATCGCATCGTAGGGCGTGATCGCGAGCTTGCCCGCATCATTCAAATTCTGTGTCGCAGACAGAAAAACAATCCGTGCCTGATTGGCGAGCCCGGCGTAGGCAAGACCGCGATCGCAGAGGCGCTTGCACTGCGCATCGCCGAAAACAACGTGCCCTATAAGCTGCGCGGCAAGGAGGTCTATCTGGTGGATATGACCGCGCTTGTGGCGGGAACGCAATTCCGCGGTCAGTTTGAGGGGCGTATCATCGCGCTTCTGAACGAGGTTAAGGCGGCGGGGAATATTATTCTCGTGATCGATGAGGTGCACAATATCGTTGGCGCAGGGAATGCCGAGGGTGCTACCAACGCCGCGAATATGCTCAAACCCGCGCTTTCCCGCGGCGAGGTGCAGATCATCGGCGCGACCACGCTGACCGAGTATCGCAAGCACATCGAAAAGGATAGCGCCCTGGAGCGCCGCTTCCAGCCCGTCATCGTAAACGAGCCCTCGCTGGAGGATGCCGTGGAGATGCTAAAGGGCATCAAGCACTACTACGAGGAGTTTCACGGTGTGCATATCTCGGATGCAATGCTGCGCCGTGCCGTGGTGCTTTCTGAGCGCTATATTACCGACAGATATCTGCCCGATAAGGCAATTGACCTCCTCGACGAGGCTGCCGCGGAGCTTTCGCTCAACAGTGCTATTATGAACGAAAGTTATGAAATAAAAGAACAAATGTTGGCAGAAAAAGAAAAACGAGAGGCTTTGGAAGCGGAAGATGCGGTAGACGAACAAGCGCAAAAGCGTCGCTTTGAGGAGCTGGCACGCATCAAGGCAAAGGAGCTGCAGCTGGCGCAGCGACTTGAGGAGATCGAGCCTGATCTTGGTAAGGTTGAGATGACCGAAGAGAACCTTGCGCAGGTCATCGAGATCTGGACGGGCATCCCCGCATCCAATATCAGCGAGAATGAATTCAAGCGCATTGCGGGCTTGGAAGAGAGAATGAAAAAGCGCATCATCGGTCAGGATCAGGCGGTGGAAGCCGTTTCCCGTGCCATTAAGCGCAACCGCGCGGGCGTGTCCTACAAGCGCAAGCCCGTTTCCTTCATTTTCGCAGGACCCACGGGTGTTGGAAAGACCGAGCTTGTTAAGACCCTTGCCGCAGATCTTTTTGACAGCCCCGAAACTCTCATCCGTCTGGATATGTCGGAATTTATGGAAAAGCATTCGGTTTCCCGCATTATCGGTGCGCCTCCCGGATACGTGGGGCACGAGGACGCGGGTCAGCTGACCGAAAAGATCCGTCGTCGCCCCTATTCCGTGGTGCTGTTCGATGAAATCGAAAAGGCGCATCCCGACGTGCTCAATGTCCTGCTTCAGATCCTGGACGACGGACGCATCACGGATGCACACGGAAAGACTGTGAACTTTGAAAATACCGTCCTTATTATGACGACCAACGCCGGCTCCGACCGCGCGGGGGCGCTTGCGGGCTTTGGTACGAGCGAGCAAAAGATCGAGGATGCGCGCAGCGAAAAAGCGCTTTCCTCCTTCCTGCGCCCGGAATTCCTCAACCGCGTGGACGAGATCATCACCTTCCGTGCTCTCAATGAGGGGGATTTCGTAAAGATTGCCGCCATTATGATGGGCGAGCTGAAAACGGCGCTCGCGGAGAAGGGCATCACGCTTTCCTGGAGCGAGGCGGCGCTGACGCTCATTGCAGAGAAGTCCTATTCGCACAAGTTCGGTGCGCGCAATATGCGCCGTTATATCCAAAGCCACGTGGAGGATGCACTGGCAGAAAAGATCATTGCAGACTTCACGCGCAGCATTACGCACGCCCGTGTGATTGAAAAGGATGGAAAAATCAGCGTGGAAGCGCTGTAAAAACGCTTGAAAACATTGATTTTTGCGTGCTTTTTCGGAAAATCACGCCGAATTTGTAAAAAAAATGTAAATGTGCCCGCGATGTATTGAATTGTGGGCATATTTATGTTATAATAATTCCCGCTTGCGCGAACGCAAGACAAAAATTCACACACGTGATTGCAAGTGCAGTCGGTGCCGTGGTTGCCACGGTCGCTGCATCGGATCCCGTGGTGGAAAAAACCAAAGGAGGACATGAAAAATGTCAGTAATTTCTATCAAGCAGCTGCTTGAAGCAGGCGTCCATTTCGGACATCACACCAGAAGATGGAACCCCAAGATGAGCGAGTACATCTTCACCGAGCGCAACGGTATCTACATTATCGACCTGCAGAAGACGGTGAAGAAGTTCGAGGAGGCTTACAACTTCGTACGCGATCTCGCTGCTAACAACGGCACCATCCTGTTCGTTGGTACCAAGAAGCAGGCAGCAGAGGCAATCAAGGAAGAGGCTACCCGTTGCGGCATGTACTACGTGAACGTTCGTTGGCCCGGCGGCATGATGACCAACTTCAAGACCATCAAGAAGTCCATCGCCCGTCTCAACAACCTCACCAAGATGCAGGAAGAGGGCACCTTTGACCTTCTCCCCAAGAAGGAAGTCATCGGCAAGCAGAAGGAGATCTTCGACCTTGAGAAGAGCTACGGCGGTATCAAGGCCATGGAGACCCTGCCTTCCGCAGTATTCATCGTTGACCCCCACAAGGAGCACAACGCAGTGCTTGAGGCTAAGAAGCTTGGCATCCCGGTAATCGCTATCGTTGACACCAACTGCGATCCCGACGACGCTGATTATATCATCCCCGGCAACGATGACGCGATCCGCGCCATCAAGCTGATCTCCGCCGCTATCGCTGACGCCGTGATCGAGGGCAAGCAGGGCGAGGACACCGCTGCTGCAGAGGCTGTTGAGGCTGAGGCTGCAGAGGCAGACGCTGAGTAATTTTTATTACAAGGAGATAAAGACAATGGCTAATATTACCGCAAAGGACGTAGCAGCTCTTCGTGCCCAGACCGGTCTTGGCATGATGGACTGCAAGAAGGCTCTCGTTGTGGCTGTGGGCGTCGTAGAGAAGGCAGTTAAGATCCTTCGTGAGAAGGGCCTTGCCACCGCTGAGAAGAAGGCTGGCCGTATCGCAGCTGAGGGTCGCGTTGACATCATGAGCAAGAATGGTGTTACCGCTATGGTTGAGGTTAACTCCGAGACCGACTTCGCCGCTAAAAGCGACGCTTTCAAGGCATTCGTTACCGGTCTGCTTGAGACCATCATCGCAAAGAAGCCCGCAAACGTTGCTGAGCTGATGGAAATGACCTTCGCAGACAGCGCCAACACCGTTCAGGCAACCCTTGTTGAGCAGATCGCTGTCATCAAGGAGAACATCTCTGTTCGCCGTTTCGTGATCGTTGAGGGTGTGACCTCCAACTATATCCACGGCTTCGGCTCCACCGGCGTTATCGTGAAGTTCGATACCGACGTGGCTGATAAGGATGGCTTTGCTGAGTACGCAAAGAACATCGCTCTGCAGATCGCTGCAGGCAATCCTCCCCAGTACGTGAACATCGAAGATGTTCCCGCTGAGGCTGTTGCTGAGGAGAAGGCAGTTCTGATCGCTCAGATGAAGAACGATCCCAAGAACGCTAACAAGCCCGATGCTATCCTTGAGAAGATCGTAAGCGGTCGTCTTGGCAAGTTCTACGAGCGCGTTTGCCTTGTTGAGCAGGGCTACGTAAAGGAAGACAGCATGACCGTTGGCGCATACACCGCTGCTACCGCTAAGGAGCTTGGCGGCGCCATCAAGATCGTTTCCTTCGTGCTTTACGAAAAGGGCGAGGGCATCGAGAAGAAGGAAGAGGACTACGCAGCCGAGATCGCAAAGCTTTCCGGCGTGAAGCAGTAATCCGAACCCCGAAATATTGCTTTCCAACCCGCTGCAGGCAAGCGCCTGCACCGGGTTTTTGCCTTATTTATACAAAGGTGCTTTACAAAAGAGGGAGGATATGTTAAAATAGCAATGTAATCTTTATTTTGGAGGTTAACATGAAAAGATTTCTTTGTGTTTTGACGCTATTGCTCGCACTTGTCTGCGTATTCGCGGCGTGCGATAGCACGGAAACGCCGAATGCGGATGGAAATCCACCTGCCAATGATCACACGCACACTTTCGGCGAATGGAGCGTAGCGACAGCCGCGACCTGTAGTGCCAAAGGGGAAGAAAAGCGCACTTGCGCGTGCGGTGAGAGCGAAACACGAGAGATCGCTGTGCTAGCGCACACTTTTGGTGAATGGAGCGCAACAACTGCCGCTACCTGTGGCGTGATTGGCAAAGAAAAACGCACTTGCACATGTGGTGCATTTGAAACGAGAGATATTCCCGCAACCGGCGCACATAATTATCAAAACGGTGCGTGCAGCGTATGTACTGCGCCCCAACCGTACGTGAGAAACGGAAATAAGGTTTATTTTGGCTCCTACCCGCAAAGCGAGGTGACGGAAGCCACGCTGGTTTCTATCCTCAATGACAAAGCTGGCACGCTGCCTACAAGTGCCGATGCGCAAAGCTGGACGAGCTACGGCTACTATATTGAAGGCACCGTGCAAAACTATATGTGGTACATTGACGTATCCGAGGGTGGGGAAAGGTATCGCGGTGTGTATTTTACGCGTTACCGCCCGGAAACCACAACTACGGGTACTGTTTCCTCTCAATCTTATCAAAGCAACAATGGCTTTTTAATAGGAACAGCATATTGGTTCAAGTATGAGCCAGTTCGGTGGACTATGTTAAAGGAAGAGGCAGGTGTCGCACTTTTGCTGTGTGATATGATATTGGATGCACAGGCATATCAGAACAAACGCACAGACGTTGATGGCACATATTACACCTCCTCCAACGGTGCGCCGGATGGCACCTATGCCAAAGTCGGAGGGCCAAGCGGTCTTAGGAAGACAAAGTTGGTCTGCAACTCC
>JAZRFS010000150.1:0-5213 GCA_045643765.1 Eubacteriales bacterium | reverse complement strand
CCCTTTCCCGCCACCTCGCCCGCTGCCCCAGGCCCCACCCATGGGGGGCGGGGGGGGGGAGGGGGATAGTTGCCCTCTCGCTGCAACAGATCCGCGCGGTTGATGCCGGCGGCGTGGATCTTGACCAAGACCTCGTCATTTTTTATGATGGGATCTGGGACGTTGTCCCATCGCAGGGATCTGTCTTCATTTATCAGAATCGCTTTCATTGTTTTCTCCTTACTTTACGTATTGCAGACACCCGTCAAGACACGCAAGCACTTGCGCGCGCCCCGTTATGCGGTCAGCGTACCACGGCTCATAGGCGTGGGAGAACAGAATGTGCTCGACACGTGGATCCTTTCGTATGCTGTCGATCGTTTCCCGATACGTGCTCGGCTCTTGCACGTAGCAGCGGTACTTATCCACCCCTGCGCCCTGCAAGCCGTCACCGGAGATCAACGTCCCCGTGCGTGTGTCAAGCACGCCGATACAGTCCCGTGTATGTCCGCCCATCGGATAGGTGCAAACCCCGTCGTCAAGGGAACGTATATCCGTTACGATCTCCAGCTGCGGCGCGTGATGCAAAAGCGTATCCAGACCGCCTGCGTGGTCGTCGTGGCGGTGCGTCAGCACCAACGTATCCACGTCGGTGGGAGCATATCCCATTTTTTTAAGTGCGGGCAGGATCACGTCCTTTACGTCGTGCGCGGTCGTGGCGCAATCCACAAGGATCACGCGCGGCGCTGCTTTGATCAGAAAAACCGAGGTATAGACCGTGTCGAAGGGGACCTTCAAGCGGTAGATATTCTTTGTTTCCTCGTAAAATTCGCTCATTGCTTTTTTCTGCAGCCGTCTATTTGTATATTCTGTGCCGCGATATAGCTTGCCTCCTCGCTTGCCAGGAAGCAGATCAGGTTTGCGTTTTCGCGGTCAGAGCCGGTTCTGCCCATAAACGAGAGCGAGCTTTCCTGTGTGTAATCGATATCGTGGTTGTCCGAGGGGCTGACGCTGCCGGGGGAAACACTGTTGACAAGAACGCCCTTGTCCGTCACTTCCTTGGCAAGCGCCTTGGTCATGGCGATGATCGCGCCCTTGGTGGCGGAATAATGTGCCATATTGGCGTTGCCGTACACACCCGCGACCGAAGCCACGTTGATGATGCGTCCCCACGCGTTTTTCAGCATAGAGGGAAGCACCGCCTTTGTGAAATACACCACGCCCATGACGTTGATATCAATAAACTTTTTCCATTCCTCGGTCGGGGTCTCCAGGAAGGATGCCCAGCATCTCCAAAGTGCGGCGTTGTTTACCAGAATGTCGATCTTCCCGAATTTGGCAAGCGCTTCCTCGACCACGCGATAGACAAGCGCCTCGTCGCTGACGTCACACACAAACGTGAGAACCTCCCCGGTGTATGCCGCAAGCTCGTTTTTCAGCTCTGCCAGCTTTTCCTCGTTGACGTCCACCAGAACAAGCCCCGCGCCGTTTTGCGCAAACTGGATCGCTGTGGCGCGTCCGATGCCCACCGCGGCACCCGTTACAAGTGCTACCTTGCCATTGAAATTCATATTGTTTTCCCTCCGTCAAGGTTATCTCTTATCGCTTTTACGTGGCGCAGCAACGGCTGCGACGGCGTCGCCAGCGCATCGTGCTCGTGTACACACAGATACATACAGCATCCGAGAGCGCCGCCGATGCGTCGCATGACGTGACATTCGCCGCCCGAAAGATATAAGAACGGTATTTTCAGATTTTCCTTCAACAAATGGATGATGCGCAGATTTTCGATCTGTTGCTCCATGCTCTCGGCACCCGTCACGATCTTGCAGATATCTGCGCCGCGTCTTTGGTGTTCAAGGGCGATTTCAAGCACGCGCTCGGCAGGCGTGAATTTGAGCACATGAGAGGACATCAGCACCTCCGCACCCTTTTCGTGGAGCGCATCGATGAGTGCCGTCTGCTTTTGGACGGCTTCCTCGTTCATCGAGAGCTCCCCCTCACACGGGTCGAAATAGTCGCCCATCACGTCGCAAAGCGTGGCGCCGCATTCGGCAAGCTCGATAAGCTCCGCGGCAAGCACCTCGTCAGACTTGCCCTTGTTTGAGCCGTTCTTTCGGTAATTGGTGACGTAAACGGGAAGTTGAGTATATGCAAAAAGCTCCTTATAGGTCTTTTTGTTTCGGTATTCCGCCTTCATCTGGCAGAACTGTATGCCAAACGCCTCCGCGCCCTCGGGCAGCGATGCCGCGACAAGCTCCTTGATGCGGTCGGGATCAGCTGCTTGCACCATACAGGTGAGCAGGGGCTTTTCATAGCTTAAAAAAGTCGGCTTGCTCATAGTTATACCTTTCTGCCCATAGCGTTTCTGCCGCCGTCGATCATGATGTTTTCCCCGTTGATGAACTGCCCTTTATCCGACGCGATAAACAGGATAAGGTCTATGATCTCCTGCGGCTCGGCGGCGCGACCGAGAGGGGTCTTCATATTCGCCATCTCCGCTCTTGTAAGCACGGGCCCCGGGGAAACACAAACGCAACGAATGCCGTATTTCGCGCCGTACTGTGCCACGGATTTGGTAAGACCGTACATCAGCCCCGCCTTGGAGGTGGGATAATCCATGCCGTATCCGTCACCCTCCGCGCCCGTGATCGAGCCGACGTTGACGATCAGACCGCCGCCCGTCTTCCGCATATGCTTCAAGGCCGCGTGAGCAAAGTAAAACGGACCCTTCAAATTCAGGTTCAGACTCCAGTCGAAAACCTCGATCGGAACATCGGGGAACTCGGGATACTTGGCGCGGTCGACCCCTTTGAGTCTTGGACCGTAACCGCCTGCAAAATTTGCCACGACGTCGATTCTGCCAAATTCGCTGATCGCCTTCTCGCAAGCAGCGCTTACCTGCCCGTACTCACAAACGTCGCATACGACGGCAAGCGCCTTGCCCGCGCCCCGCGCGTTGATGGCGGCGACCTTCTCGGCAAGCACCGCCTCGTTTACGTCACACATCACCACGTTGCCGCCAAGTGCGGCAAAATTCTCCGCAAACAAAAGGCCCATGCCGGATGCCGCACCCGTGGAAATGGCCACTTTACCTGTAAAATCCATACCGTTATACCCCTTTTTTAGATTTTGCTCCAGTCGAACAGTACCCCGATGGGGAAGTTTTTCTCGTTTGCAAGGCGCGTGAAAATCTCCTGCGCCTGCGCGGTAAATACGATCTGCTTGGTGTTCATCTTATATCTCCTTGCCGCAAGCTCTTAAAATCAGCTTATACAAATTCAATTCGTAATCGTAAGTATAGGAGTTTTCCTTGCCGCGCACCATCTCGGCAAAGTTTTGCATCATCGCGTCGTAGCGGTCAAACGCCTCTGTCTCGGAGCTCTGCCAGGGCTTGTGCCAATTCGCTGAAAAGCTTTCGTTTGACACCGTGTAAAGCAGACCGCCCTTCCCCTCGGACAGCACCTCCAGGGGCTTGATCTCGGTCGTTCCTTTTTCACCGCAAATGACAAGCTGGCGGCGCAAAAAGCCGCCCGGCTCGCACGCCGAGGTCTTGGCAAAGGAGACGCCGTTTTGGTATTTGAATACCGCCATGCCGTAGTCCTCGGCACGTACGCCGTCAAAGCCAGTGGAGCAGGAAAGCGGAATGATCTCCTCCGGCTCGCCCTGGATGCGATAGATCAGGTCGATCAGGTGGCAGCCAAGATAAAACAACATCCCGCCGGGGAAGGTGGAAAGCCATTCGCGCAGCTCCTTTGTGTGCTTGCAATCCATATGCGCCTCTACGGCATAGATCTTACCAAGCTCACCGCGCTCGATCCTTTCCATCGCCTCAACGATCTTGGGGTTGAAGCGGTACATATACCCCGTGGAAAAGACCTTGCCGCTTTTCTTCATCGCGGCGATCATTTCTTCAAATTCCGCAAGGTCGATGCCGCCCGGCTTTTCCATATGCACGTGCTTGCCTGCCTCGGCTGCCATTTTCGCGTATTTGCTAAGGTAGATCTCCTCGGTCTCCACGGCAACGGCCTCGATCTCGGGGTCGTTCAGGATCTGTGCCACCGTCATTTTGCGCTGGCCGTCAAAGCATTTTGCCTGAGAGGGGAATTTTTCCCGCTCGCTCTCGGGGAAGACATAGCCCGCCACCTCGAAAATATCGGTTTGCTTGATCAGACTGTTCCAGATCGCGGTGCCGTGACCGTTTTGACTGGTGCCGATCTGCGCGATTCTGATTTTTCTCATAGCGCATCTCCTTTTTTAGCAGGGTTTTGGCTTTGGTTACAGTATAGCACCTTGACAGCTTTTTTTCAATATGTTATACTGTAAAAAAAGTAACTATTCTGCAAGAGGGGGTGGGCGTTTTGTACGAGAACATCTTCGTTTCCGAGCTTGGCACAACAAAGCACAGCTTTCACAAGTATCACTTTTGCCGCGGCAACAGCAGCACGCGCAAAACGCGTATCGGTATCATTCTCAAGGGGAATGGCACTTATATTTATTTGAATAAAAGGTTATGCGTCAGCGCAGGGGATGCGGTCTTTATCCCGGAAAACATCTGCTGCTATTCGGAATGGCACGGCGACCCCGAGATCGAGGTTGTGTATCTGAGCGGCTTTTTGCATTATGAGCGCTTCAAATTTGAGCCGCAGATCCTTGCCGTCAGCGAGGATGTAAAAAACGATATTCTGCAAATATCCGATCTTTTATCTGTGGGGAGCGCGCCGCGCTTGGAGGCATATTCTCGCTTTTACCGTTTGCTGCAAAGCGTGCTGCCCGTGCTGCAAGCAAGCGCGGTTGCCGTTGATAAAACCTTGCACACCGCGACCGGCTATATGATGGACAACTGGGATAAGGACTTTTCCGTGGCGGAGCTGGCGCGGTATTGCTGTGTCAGCGAATCCACGCTGTACCATTTGTTTTCACGGGAGCTGGGACAAACGCCGATCAAATTTTTGAATTCGGTTCGCATCAACGTGGCGATCGAGCAGCTGGAGAACAGCAACCGCTCTATTGCGGCGGTCAGCGCGCTTGCGGGCTTTCATTCGGAAAATCATTTCCGCAAGGTGTTTGCCGAGCTTACGGGAAGCACGCCCTTGAAATTCCGAAAAAGCAGATGAAGAAAGGTGCAAAGCACGCGAGATTTTTTCGAAACGCGGTGCCATGGTGGCATCCAAATCGGTCACACAAGCCAAAAAGAAAACACCCCTTCACGGGGTGTTTTCTTTTTTTGCTTC
>JAZRFS010000149.1:0-5079 GCA_045643765.1 Eubacteriales bacterium | reverse complement strand
ACGTAATCAAGGGTCGCACGGAGAGAGGAGGTGCCGGTAAGCGCTGACTCGCAGATCGTGAAGGGACGGTCCAGATCCACCGTACCGTAACGGCGGGTGGGGAGCCACGCGCACAGCAGCGAGCGATTGTCCCACGTATGTCCCGCAGAGGCATAATCCACCAGCTCAACAAAGCTGCCGTCGGTCTGCTTCACGCGGAAGCCGTGGAATGCCTTGAAGGCGGTGATCTCGGCTGGCTCTACGATGGCGTAGCCCTCGGCATCGGCGGCGATATCCACGGGATCGTGAATATCCCCCGCAAGGCGGGAGTCGCGTGCCAGCGTCAGCGGGCCACGGCGCAGCGCTACGTTGTAAGGGGAAGCCGCATCCGGCAGATCGCCCTCGGGATGAAGGATCTCGGTACGCATGTCAAGGAAAAGCTCGATACGGTCGTCACATTTCCATACGCGAGAGATCTCGGCATAGGCACCGGGTGTGACGTCAAGCAGCTGTCCGTTGACGGCAAGGGTTGTCATACGGCTCCAGGCAGGGATGCGCAGTGCGATGGTGAAGGGGAGGTGCTCTGTGGTATCGATCTGCATAGAAATCGCACCGTCTGCAGGGTAATTTGTTTTCACTGTGATCTCCAACGGTGCGCCGGAGGGTGTGTGTGTGGCAATCGTGCCGGGGATATACAGGTTCACGGCAACGCCGTCCTCGCGCAGCAGCAGCGAGGAAAGGGGAATAAGCCCCGTGCCGGCAGAGCCGATGCAGGCGCAGCAGCCGTAGTGCGAGCCGCCGGGCAAGGATTGCTTGCCGCCCGTGGAGCGTGCACGGGTGGAAATGATCAGGGGGCTGTAGCTGTCAAAGGGCATTCTGCCGTGATGCGTGCTTTTTTCATAGTTGATCGAGCCGAGCAAAGCGTTGTAAATGCTTTTTTCAATCTCGTCGGCAAACACGCTCTCGCCGGTGAGGCAGAGCAGCTGCAAGCAGAACTTCATCCACGTGACGGTGACGCAGGTCTCCTGCTGCACGCCCGTATAGGTGGTGGAGAGCTGGCGGGTCTTGGTGTGGTCGAACAACTCGTGCCAGCAACCGCACGTGCCGATCACCGATACCTCGCTCTCGCAGATGCGGCGGCCGAGATTGACGGCGGCAGTACGCCACTTTTCAATGCCCGTGACGCGGTAATATTCCAAAAGTCCCTCAAAGCAAGAGATGGTCTCGTACGCCTTGACCACGCGGTATTCGTGCGGCTTTTTCACGTTTTCATAGGCAGTTTCGAAAATGTTTTCAAACTGACCGCCGCCGCGGTTCACCACGTAGGTGGCAAAGTCCAGATATTTCTGCTCACCGGTGAGCGAGTAAAGTCGCACCATCGGCTCCAGCACAGAGGAGGAGTTGACGCCGTCCCAGTTGTTAGAGGCGGTGGTGATATCAATCTTGCCCTTGCCGATCGTGGCGAGCATATAGTCTGCGTGCGCGCAGGCGGCGGCAAGCACCTCGCGCTTCAATTCCTCGTCAGTGCAGATCTCATAAAAATGCTCAAGGCCCAGCAGCACGTATTTGCGCGACCAGATATCCCAGCCCTTGTACTCAAGCTCCTTGGGATAAGAGGAGATGCGTCCGTCCTCATCTGCCGTCGCAAGCAGTGCGCGCGTGGCGTTGGTGAGCGTTTCCAGAAGCGCGGGGCTTTGCGTATACTGATAGGTAATGCACGCACCGCGCATCATCTTGCCCCAGTACTCGCCTCTCCAGCCGCGGTTCTCCCCGTCGGGGCGATTGATAAAGATCTGAACGAACTTGCTCCACAGGGGGCGATCGTTCAGCTGGAAATCCTCGATAAAGCGAACTGCCTCATCCAGATAGCCGCGGTAGTCAAAGCTGCCGGCGTGTGTAGGGAACAGCTTGTCCGTTTTGGCGCGCGGGGCAAGCATTTTGTTGTTATTCAGCATATTTTCAATGGCAATATTCTTCATACTTTCTCTTTCCTTCGTATAAACGCTGCTGTGATCAATCAGTCGAAATCCCGTCTGCCCTCCAGTGCGCGGGAAAGCGTGATCTCGTCGGCGTACTCCAACGCTCCGCCAAAGGGAATGCCGTGTGCAAGGCGGGACACCTTCAGCCCCAGGGGGCGCAAAAGGCGCGAGAGATACATCGCAGTGGCCTCACCCTCTGTGGTGGCACCGGTTGCCAGGATGACCTCCTTTACGGTATCGTCCTCCAGACGCGCGAGCAGCTCGCGCAACGCGAGTGCGTCGGGGGTGATGCCCGCCATAGGGGAGATCAATCCGTGCAGCACGTGGTAGGTGCCGCGGTAGGTGCGCACCTTCTCCAATGCCATCACGGCGCGGGGATCCTCTACCACGCAGATGGTCGACTTGTCGCGGTTTGCGTCCAGGCAGATGGAGCAAACCTCGTGATCGGTAAGGTTCTGACAGATGGGGCAGCGGTGGATATTTTTCTTCGCCTCGGTCATCGCGCGGGCGAATGCCTCCACGTCCTCGGGGCTGTGCTCCAGCACCGCGAAGGCAAGGCGCTCGGCGGTTTTGCGACCGATGCCGGGCAGGCGGGCAAATTTCTCCGCCAGGATATCCAGTGCTTCGATACCGGACATATCAGAAAAGGCCGGGGAAGCCGCCAAGACCACCCATACCGGGCAGGTTCATACTACCCGTGATCGCATCCATTTCGGCAGTGGCGGTGTCGTCCACGCGCTTGATAGCCTCGTTCACGGCGGCGACCAGAATGTCGGAAAGGGTTTCGATATCATCGGGATCCACGATTTCGGGGGCGATATCAAGCGAGAGGATCTGCTTTTTGCCGCTGATCTTCACGGTGACGGCACCGCCGCCTGCGGAAACCTCGTATTCTCTTGCCTCCAGCTCCTCTTGCTTGGCGGTCATATCTGCCTGCATTTTCTGGATCTGCTGGAGCATTGCGGCCTGGTTGCCGCCCATACCGCCCATCTTGGGCGTCTTGTAATTTGCTTTCATCGTGTTATCTCCTTGTTATTGTTATCATTGTTGCTCGGCGGCCTCAAGAAGGTCGTCCAGAATGGTATCGGTGGTAGTGCCACCGTTGGCTTTTACCTCAAAAAGGAAGCTTTGCGTGTCCACGGGACGCTTCAGCTCCGCGGAAAATGCGCGGGAGAGCATCGCCTTCGCGCTTGCTGCCTGAAGCATATCCAATGCCCATTCGTTTTCGTGCTGAATGACGATCTTTCCATCGTCTGTGGTGTAGGCCTTGCCACCTTCGGCAAGGAAGGAGCCAAGCATAGCGTCCTCGCGGCGCATGCGCTCCACGCAGTTCATAAAGCCGCGGATGCGATGCAGAACGCGCCCTGTCTGCGCGGTTGTGGCGCTCGTTGCGCTTGCTGCAGGAGCGGGAGCTTCCTTTTGTACGGGAGCACTTTTTGTGGGTGCGCTGACAACGGGGGTGGGAGCCGCCTGCGTGGGTGCCGCTGCGGCAGGTGCTTCGGCGGGATAAGGCGCGGGAGAGGGAACGGCGAGCGGCATTGGGATGCCTGCAACTGCCTCTTCCAGGCGTGCGATGCGGGAGAGCATTCCCTCTGCAGAGGTATCCATCGCAGGGTCACACATTCTGACCAGTGTGAGCTCTGCAACGATGCGCTTGACGGCGTTTGCCTTTTGCATCGCGAACAGCGCATCCTCCAAAAGTCGGCAGTGCGCGAGAAGTGTAGCCTTGGGAAGGGCGTTCGCCACCTCGCCGAGCTGTGCGATTTCCACATCGGTCAGATCAAGATATTTGGCTGCGGCATCCGTGGTTTTGAGCACCAGAACGTCGCGGTAAATGCTGATGAGATCCTGCCAGAAGACCGTAAGGTCACGTGAGGATGCCACGGCGGCATCTACGGCAGAGAAAATGGCGTCGTAGTCGGCGCGCAGGATCGCTTGTATCAAGGGGAGCATCGCTTCGCGCCCGCCCGAGCCCATCATTTCGTTGACGGTTGCCACGTCGATATCGCGGCGTGTGCTGGCACAAAGCTCCAACAGGCTGATGGCGTCACGCATACCACCCTGGGCAGATTTTGCAATGCGCTCGGCGGCATCAGGCGTGAGGGTAAAGCCCTCCTCCTTGGCAATATAGGACACGCGCGCGGCAAGCACGGGCGTGGCAATGCGGCGGAAATCAAAGCGCTGGCAACGCGAGATGATCGTGGCGGGAAGCTTTTGCAGCTCGGTGGTCGCCAACACGAAGATCACGTGTGCGGGGGGCTCCTCCAGGGTTTTAAGGAGTGCGTTAAACGCACTGGTGGAAAGCATATGTACCTCGTCCACGATGTAGACGCGGTATTTGAGTGCGGTGGGGGTGTACACGACCTCGTCACGGATGTCGCGGATGCTGTCCACGCCGTTGTTGGAGGCGGCGTCCATTTCCAGCACGTCGGTGGCAGAGCCGTTGTCGATCGACACGCACGCGGGGCAGACACCGCAGGGGCTGCCGTTCACGGGGTGCTCGCAGTTTGCCGCCTTGGCAAGGATCTTGGCACAGGTTGTCTTGCCCGTACCGCGCGAGCCGCAAAACAAGTAGGCGTGCGAGAGGGCGTTATGCTCGACCTCGTAACGCAAAACAGAGGTGATATGCTCCTGTCCGCACACGTCCTCAAAGGATTTGGGACGCCATTTACGATAAAGTGCCTGATGCATAAAAATCACCTCCGTTAGATATAAAATAAGCTGCAAAATAAGACCATACACCCTCAGATCGAACGTCTGCTTTGCGCGGAAATCGCCTTTCCTGCTCGGAGCAGGCGCCCTCGCGGCACATCGGTGGGACCGCTTAATGCTGCTTGGTTCCCCACCTGACATGGTTCACGGCTACCGATTGCGCAAGACCCACTCTTCAACACAGCAAAGAGCGCTCCGGACCACATCGCTTCGGTCCTCAAAGAGGGGATCAACCCCTGCTATAGCGGATTTCAGGTGCAGGGCTCCGCTACTTCCCCGGCTGGTATGGCCTTATTTTACAGCTTACCTTATATAGTATAACAGATTTTATAGTAAATTGCATGGGAAAACAAAATTTTTTCACAATTTGAAAAGGAAAAGGGTCTCCCCGCAAACGCGGGGCCCCAAG
>JAZRFS010000148.1:0-1568 GCA_045643765.1 Eubacteriales bacterium | reverse complement strand
GGTGAAATATGCGGTTTCGCCTTCTATGGTACAATCGTAATCGCAAATATATTTGCCCTTTAGGTTACATTTATACATACCGCTGAACATACCGTTTGCGTTAACGGTTTTGGATTTGGATTCTAAATCGTCGTAGTTAAGCTCGGCGATATGGCCGGAATATGCCATAAATACCGAAACGGCGATGATAGACACCAAAAGCAAGGACACGGTGATTATAATTCCACGGCGCATTGGCTTGCTCCTATTTTTTAGTTTTGAAACATTATACCCCTTTTAGCCCAAAAAGGCAAGGGGTTTTGCGTTAATTATATTTTTGGGATAAAAAGAAACTTCCAAACCAAGGTTTGGAAGTTTCTGTGGTGACCCGTAGGAGAATCGAACTCCTGTTACCGCCGTGAAAGGGCGGTGTCTTAACCGCTTGACCAACGGGCCTTATTCACAAAATGCGGATTTTTCAATCCGCATTTTGTTTGTTATGGTAGCGGGAATTGGACTTGAACCCATGACCTACCGGGTATGAACCGGTTGCTCTAGCCAGCTGAGCTATCCCGCCGTACTGTGGTATTATATCACAAAGAATTATCTTTGTCAACACCTTTTTTGAAAATTCTTGAAGATTTTTTGCGTTTTCTCCCTCACCAACAGGCGAGGGAGAAAACAAAGGATTATACCCCGATAATCTCATAAATTTCAAGCAGTCTTTCTTCCGCTTCCGTCTTGCGCGCGTCGATCTCGGCGGCGCGGGTATAGTCAGTGGCGGCGGAGCCGAACAGCTCCTCCTCCAGCTTGGCAAGCTCTTCTTCAAGGGCGGCAGCCTCGCGCTTGAGCTTTTCCATACGCGCCTTTTCCTTGCGCGCCTCGGCACCGCTTTGCTTGCGTGCCAGATACTGCGCCTTCTGGTCGCTCATTTCCTGTGTGACAGGGATATTTGCACCGCTTGCGTCAAAGGTAGCCTCTCGTTTTTTCTTGAATTCCAGATACTCGCTGTATCCGTGCCCTTCGCGGCTCACGGCGTAGTCGAGCGCATCACCCTCAAAGGCGCGCCCGGGGTGCAGCTCGATAAAGCGCGTAGCGAGCTTATCCATAAAATAACGGTCGTGCGACACGGTTAAGATTGTGCCCTCAAATGCTTCCAGGGCGCTTTCCAGTGCCTCGCGCGAGTCGATATCCAAGTGGTTGGTCGGCTCGTCCAGCACAAGCAGGTTCATCTGTGACAGGATCAGCTTGGCAAGTGTCAGACGTGCGCGCTCACCGCCCGAAAGCACGCTGACGGTACGGAAAACGTCCTCACCCACAAAGCGAAAGAGCGCGAGCGTGTTGCGGATCTCCAGATCCGTCTTTTCGGGATAGGCGTTGTGCAGCTCGTCGAGCACCGTATTTTCGGGCGTGAGGTTTTGGTTCTCCTGATCGTAGTAGCCGATCTCGACGTTATAGCCCGCCTCGATGCGTCCCGCCGTGGGCTGCAATTTGCCAAGGATCAGCTTGATTAAGGTCGATTTTCCGCACCCGTTCGGGCCGATCACGAAAAGTCGCTCCTTTTTCTGCAAGAGAAAGTTCAGATCCTC
>JAZRFS010000147.1:0-5224 GCA_045643765.1 Eubacteriales bacterium | reverse complement strand
GGTGAAATAGCCGCGCTGTGCGAACTCGAACTTAGAGGTGTCGCCGTCCTGCAGCAGCAGTGCGTTTTCGGGGATGGGATCCTCGGCGTAATAGACCGAGATCACGTCGCCCTCGTAAACGGCGGGCGCCTGCTCGGCGTCAGCCTCGGGCTTGTCGGTGCCGCAAAGCGAGTTGGAATAGGCAAGATAGATGCCCTTTTCCAGCTTGGGGGTGCCGGAGAGGTAAAGCACACCTTCGCCATTGTTATAGACGGCGTAGTTGCAATTGGTGGCGCCAAAGGTGCCGGATTTCAGGATGATATTGCCGGTAGGCTCGGTGGTGTACTCGCCTTCTACCTCGGTGGGGATCTCAAGCAGCGTGCCACGCAGCTCAAGTGCGGGGTAGTCGATGCCGCGGATGGCGCCGGTCTTTGCCTCGGACGAGTCAATGATCGTCACGGTGCCGGTGGTCTGGATCAGGGGGGTGTGTGCCGTGATCACGTGACCGTTGAGGTCAAAGGTGAAGGTGCCGCCAAAATCATAACCGGCAGTGATAACCAGGTCGGACTGGAGAACAACGGTGGCACCCTCGCGCTTGGCGGCGGTGGCAAATGCCTTGTTCAGTGTGTCAGACGTGGCGACGGTTTTTTCGTCGACAACCACGGTCGCCACGGTGGTGGCGTCGCTGGCGCTTGCTGCAAGCCCAAGCACAGGGGTGAGGGCCAGAAGCGTGCACAGCACGAGTAAGCAGATAACAATTCTTCTTTTCATGACGTATCTCCCAACTTTTTTTTGATAACATCCGAAACACGGGAAAGTCAACTGTAAATGTTTCGAAATGTTTACGGAATAATTATAACATATAAACGCGCGTATGGGAAGATTTTTAACCAAAAAAAATAAATTTTGTAACAACTATACAAAAAGACTTTCCTATTTTGTTGCTTTTAGCATAACGGTAAAAAACAGGGAAAACAGCACTTTTTCCCACCGTTTGCGCACTTGTTGCGGTTTTGGCAAAAAAATACCCCTTAACGGTGGGAAGCGTTTGGCGTGATCCGCTTCCTGAAGTGATACCGTTAAGGGGCATTTTTACGTGTTTTTCTGAAATCCGTGCAGGAAACCGTGCTGCTCAGCCGAGCAGATATCCCCGCCGATCACGCGCCCGCGAAAAACCAGCAGATTGGCGAGCACCGTGCCCTCAAAGCCTTCGTAGTTTGTGACGCGGTAGGTATAGTGCTGCACCGTGCGCCCGCTGTAATTGGAAAGATCCAGACCTTGCGCCCGTTGCATTTCATTGTAGGCGGTGAAGACCTTGTCAAACTGCGCGGGGACGGTAACGGTGGTTTCTTCGACAGGGGAAGGATCCACCTCCCAACCGAATTGCGCCAGAAACGCCACGCCGTCTGCGGCGCTGTTCACATCTTCATAGCGGATGCTTTGCGTGTCCTCTACGACCTCTCCAGCCGCAACAGCGGGTTGAAGCTCGGGGACGAATGCCACCAGTGCCACCAGTAAAAGCAGTGCCACACACACTATGCCGAAAAAACGGACCGTGCCCGCACGCATCGAATAGACGAACATTGTAAAATCCTCCTTGCCAAAATTTCATTCTATTTATACGCGCGTGTGCGTGAGGATATGACAAAAACACCGTGCACCTTTCGGGTGCACGGTGTTTTGATAAAGCTGCGAAAAATAAACGCTCTTAATACTGACGGCCCCAGACGACCATCTTCTTTGCGGGCTTGCCGCAGCAAACGCAAACGTCGGAGAGCTTTTCTTCGTTGAAGGGGATGCAACGGGACTTCACGCCGCCGGTCTTTTCCTTGATAGCCTCCTCGCACGCCACGTCCTCGCACCACATTGCCTTAATGTAGCCGGGCTTGTTCTCGGCAATATCCAGGAACTCGTCCATGCTGGTGGCAACGAAGGTCTTTTCCTCCAGGTTCTTGCGCACGCGGGCAACCAGCTCGCCGTAGACCTGCGCCAGCATAGCGTTGACCTCTTCCACAAGATTGTCAAGAGAAACGAACTTCTTCTCGCGGGTCACGCGGCTGACCAGCACGCAGGTGTTGTTCTCGATATCGCGGGGACCGATCTCCAGACGCATCGGAACGCCCTTCATCTCGTACTGGCTGAACTTCCAGCCGGTGGACTGGCTATCATCGTCATCCAGCTTCACACGCAAGCCGGCTGCCTTGAGCTGATCGTACAGTGCGTTTGCCTTGTCCAGGACGCCCTCCTTATGCTGAGCGACGGGAATGATGACGACCTGAATGGGAGCAATAGCGGGGGGCAGGATCAGACCGTTGTCGTCGCCATGCGTCATAATGATGGCGCCGATCATACGGGTGGAAACACCCCAGGAGGTCTGGTGCGGATAGCGCACCTGATTGTCACGTCCGGTGAAGGAGATATCGAATGCCTTGGCAAAGCCGTCGCCGAAATAGTGCGAGGTGCCGCCCTGCAATGCCACACCGTTGTGCATCATAGGCTCGATGGTGTAGGTTGCCTCAGCTCCCGCAAACTTTTCCTTCTCGGTCTTCTGACCGGTCACGGCGGGAATGGCGAGGGACTCCAGATAGAAGTCCTCATAGACCTTCAGCATCTGCAGCGTTTCTGCCTTTGCCTCCTCGGCGGTTTCGTGCATCGTGTGTCCCTCCTGCCACAGGAACTCGGAGGTGCGAAGGAAGGGACGGGTGGTCTTTTCCCAACGAACGACCGAGCACCACTGGTTGTACAGCTTGGGCAGGTCGCGGTAGGAATGAATGATATTCTTGAAATGCTCGCAGAACAAGGTCTCGGAGGTGGGGCGCACAGCCAGACGCTCGGAAAGCTTGTTCTCACCGCCGACGGTGACCCACGCGCACTCGGGAGCAAAGCCCTCAACGTGATCCTTCTCCTTGGTCAGAAGGCTTTCGGGAATGAACATAGGCATATATACGTTTTCGTGTCCTTTTTCCTTGAAGCGGGCATCCAGATCCTTCTGAATGTTTTCCCAGATAGCGTAGCCGTAGGGGCGCAGGATCATACAGCCCTTCACGCTGGAGTAATCCATCAGCTCCGCCTTTTTCACCACGTCGGTGTACCACTGAGCAAAATCCACGTCCATCGATGTGATCTGCTCTACCAATTTCTTTTCTTTTGCCATTTTCTTGCTTCCTTTCGGCATAAATAACAATTATACAGATATATTATAGAGGAAAAAGCACGGCTTGTCAAGCGCGGTTTGAAGGATTTATGCAAAGTTTGGGAGCGGTGGTGCAAAAAATCGGTGCAGATATTGCTTGAATAAAACGCGGAAATGTGTTATACTGAATAAACAAGTGAATTTCCCCCTGCATTTTAACAAGGAGAGAAGTATGAGAAGCTATAATGAATTTTATCGTGCGTGGATGACAGATCCGCGCTTGGACGCAGAAAGCCGCGCAGAGCTTGCGGCGATTGCCGGCAATGAAAAGGAGATTGAGGATCGCTTTTACTGCGACCTCTCGTTTGGCACGGCGGGTATGCGCGGTGTGCTTGGCGCGGGTGCCAACCGTATGAACGCCTATACCGTGCGCAAGGCTACGCTGGGCTATGCGCGCTATCTGAAAAAATACGCAGGTGAGGAAGCGCTCACACGCGGTGTTGTGATCGCACACGATAACCGCCGTATGAGCCGAGAGTTCTGTATGCAGACTGCGGGCGTGCTTGCCGCCGAAGGCATCAAGGCGTATATCTTCGACGATCTGCGCCCCACCCCCGAGCTTTCCTTTGCCGTACGCTATACCCACGCCGCGGGCGGCGTGATGATCACCGCCTCGCACAACCCTCCCGAATACAACGGCTACAAGCTCTACGATGAGCACGGCTGTCAGCTGATGCCCCGCTACACCGACGTGCTGACGGGTATTATCAACGAGATTGACCCCTTGTCCGTCCCCGCGCCCGACCTTGAAAAACTGCGGGGTCTTATCCATACACTCGGCACCGATGTGGACGAGGCGTACTATCGCGCGGTGTTGGATATCCGCTTGCGCGAGGTTGCGGCAGATGATCTTAAAATTGTCTATTCCCCCCAACACGGTACGGGAAACGTGCCTGTTCGCGAGGTGCTGAAGCGCGCGGGATATCGCGTCATTCCCGTCGAGGAGCAGTGCTTCCCCGACAAGGATTTCATCAATACGAAAAGCCCCAATCCCGAGAATAAAGAAGCCTATGAGCTGGCGATGGAGTACGTGAAGCGAGAGAGCGCAGACATTGCCATCACCACCGATCCCGATTGCGACCGTCTTGGTGTGATCGCAAAGAAAAACGGGGAATACGCGCTGCTTTCCGGCAATCAATCGGGCGCGATCCTTTTGCAATATATTCTTTCCTATCACAAGGAGAACGGTACGCTCCCGAAAAACGGCGTGATGTGCAACACCATCGTGACCTCCACGCTGGGTGACCGCATCTGCGAGAGCTTCGGTGTCGCGGTGCAAAAAACGCTGACGGGCTTTAAGTTCATCGGCGATAAGATCCGCGAGTGGGAGGAAAACGGCGAAAAAACCTATCTGTTCGGCTACGAGGAAAGCTATGGGTGCCTGATCGCGGATTTCGCCCGCGACAAGGACGGTGTGCAGGCCTCGCTGATGCTTTGTGAGGCGGCTGCGTACTATAAGGCGCAAGGGAAGTCGCTCTGGGACGTGTTGGAGGATTGTTACCGCGCGCACGGCTATTTCCTGGACGCTGTAACAGCGCTGACGCTGACAGGTGCCGAGGGAGCCGAAAAAATGAAGCAAATGCTGGAAAATCTGCGCAATGCACCCCCTGCCGAGGCGGGCGGTGTGGCTGTGGCACTGGTAGAGGATTACCTCGCGCCCGAAATGCAGAAAAAGGGCTTTGATAGGTCCAACGTGCTGCGCTTCGTGATGGCGGACGGCAGCTGGGTGGCGGTACGCCCCAGCGGAACCGAGCCCAAATGCAAGTATTACTACTGCGTGCGCGGCACGGACGAGGCGGACGCAAAGCGCAAGCACGCACTGCTTCGCGCAACCTTTGAAAAGTAAGATTTTGCCAAAACGCCCAAAAAGCGCGCGGAATTTTCGTTTGGTTTGTAAAAAATACAGATTTTTTGCAACCTCTTGCCAAGAATTAAAAAATGTGTTATAATAGATTGGATTGAAAAATCTGGGAAACCAAAAACAAAAACAAAAACACGGAGGATTTTTACAATGTCTGTAAAAGTTGCTATTAACGGCTTTGGCCGTATCGG
>JAZRFS010000146.1:0-20780 GCA_045643765.1 Eubacteriales bacterium | reverse complement strand
GGATCGGGGATGAACACCATGTCGCTTTTTTCCACCACAGCGTAGCCGTAGTTGGAGGCGTCGAAGCCGATGCCGCTTTTCAGCGTGTCCTCAGAGAAGTTCTCGGCAGGAATGGTCACGTGACGGTACTGACCGTTGATGTCAACCATCTTGAAATCGACCATCTTGATGCCGTTGTCCTCAATCAGCTTGAGAATGTCCTTCACAGTTTTTGCCATAAATTTATACCTCTTTTCAAGATTTAGGGGTTTTACGCTATTATTCTATCACTTTTCTGCGCGCGTGTCAATAACGCGCGCGCGACAATCTTTGCAAAGTTTGGTTTGCAGCGTCACTTTTTTGTACAATACCACTTCGGCGGGATCGGTCGCTCGCTGCCCAGCGGATCCTTGCCCTCGCTACGGGAGAAGATCAGCTCCACGACCTCCTTCATTTTTACCGCGTCGCAAAGCTGCACGGGTGCAGCTCCCAACCACCCGTCCGTGATGGCGCGGTGGTAGCGGAAGGCGGTGTCGTATTTCGGAAAACGTTCGGAAATATCATCCGTGGTGCTGCATTTGAAAAGGCGTAAGGGGCGCTGTACAATTTCACCGTTTAGCCGCCTGACGGTGGTGATTATCGGGGTGTCATCCATGCGATCTTGGACGTTCAACAGCTCGTCCACGGTGTGCAGATAGGTGTTCTTTGCTTGCGATACGCCGACAAGCAGCACGTAGCCGTTTTGTCGGTAAAGCTCACCGTACACGCTATCGGGGGCGATGGGTGTTTCAATGAATTTGTCGCACTCGACCAGTGCCTCGGCACGGGCGCGGTCACCGAATACCACGACCGAGTGGCAGGGGTTTTCCGATCTCACACCGTCCTTGTGCTTTGCCGCCAATACGGAAAGCACGCCCGTGTTGCTTTCGGGGGTTTGCATATCCAGCGTGATGCGGTCCTTTTCAAGATTGTTCCAGGTGTGCGCGGCGACAAGGAATAACCCGCCCTTCGCGGTGAAATATTCGATCAGGGCGTCAAGAAACCCCTCGGCGCCGCCTTCAAATTCGCCCACGGTGCGAAAAGAGGAATGCATCAGCACAATGCTGTCCTGCGGTGCGCCCATCGCACGCAGCTGCTCAAAAATCTGTTCTTTGGTAAACATACAGGCCTCGCTTTTTCGTGATAGCAACAGTATAGCACAAAAGGGGAAAATAATCAAGAAAAAAGAGAAATGACCCTTGACCATGGTTGTAAGCCCACGATCAAGGGTCACTTCTGTTCGCTCTTGATATCTAACATCTTTTGTGTATCCTCTCTTTCTATGATCTACCTTTTTCAGCTCTTCACTCACTCAAACCTACAAATTACATTTCATCTTTCTTTAACAAGAATACCGTTTTGCGTTTTTGCTTGTTTGGCTTCCAAAGGCGAATGTCTGACCTTTTTTCAAGCCCCTTGCAGATCCCCCATGGATCTTTTTTCTCTCTCACGTGCTTGGTGACTTGCTAAGGTCCGGGGTTAGGTTTTCATTGGCCTGTACCTCCTTTTCTGTATCTTTAGTATAGCACACTTGCGAGGGGATTGCAATATGTGATTTATACAAAGTTTATAATATTAATTTGTAAAAAACGAAGAAATTGTTCTAATTGCTCAAAAAACTCTTTACAAGCCCTGGATTTTGTGATATACTGAATATGTTGTGATGCATCAAAAGGGTCTCCTGCGTGTGCGGGAGCCCCTTTTGTATTTCGTTGCGGTGTGTTGCTCTGTGGGCAAGGAGCCGATCCCCAAAGAGCTTTAAAAACGGGCGGTCTGCACAAGCAGACCGCCCGTTCGTCGGTTATTTTTTCTTGGGCTTTTTGATGCGGTTGAGCTTTTTGTTCATTTTCAGAAGCTCTTCCTTGGTAAAGGTGATGTTTGCCATCGCAACCATGGTCGAAAGGCGCAGCACGGTAAAGCCGCCCATCATCTCCATAATGCCGCCGCCGGATTTCAGATCAATGTCAAATCCGCCCGCTTTTTTCTCGCCCTTCTTGTTGGCTTTCTTGTTTTTGCGCATCTTGCGGAAAAGCTTAAGGCCCAGAGAGTAGAACCACAGCTTGCCGCGCTTGGATTGCATAATGTCCGAGATCTTGTCGTTGAGCGAGAAGCGTCCCTCGGGAGCGTTCACGTCAAACCAGTTGAGCACCGCGCCCTTCCCCACAAGGACGTAGTCCATATTCATCTCATCCACCTTGCGGATCCTGCCCTCGTCGGAAAGCTCGCCCGCCTTTGCCACAAGCACGCTCTCGCCCACGTTCGGTACGTCAAAGTAGAAGAAGTGGTCTGCCGCCTGCTTTTTGCCGATGCTCTCGCCGTTGACGAACAGCTCGACCTCGGGCTGATTGGAGTAGACCGTGACCTTCGTCACGTCCTCCACGCGATCCACGTAGCGCTTGCCGCACAGATGCACGAAGGGATCGACGGACAGCCACGCCTTGTAGGCAAAGAAGGCATCCTTCTTATACGTTCTGTCCATCGTGACAAGACCCTTGTGGTTCTGACCGTTCTCGCCGCCCTCAGCGCGTGCATCCGCACCGAAATCAAACATATTCCACACGTGTGTTGCCCAGATATACTTGCGGGAGAAAAGCTGCTTGATCAGCTCCTCGTGGTAGTATGCCTGATACTCCTCGGTATAATCGCCCTGCTTGGGATCGCTGGTGTGCCAGTTGAGCGCCTCGCAGCCGTACTCAGAGCAGCCGATCGGGATCGTGGGATGCATCGCGTGGAATTTGTCAAACCACGGACCGTTCATCGTGGTGTCGCCGCCGTACCAGCCGAAGTAGTGGTTGTAGGATACCACGTCCGGGATCTGCAGATACGGATCGTCCATCTTGCACATCGAAACCGCCGCGATGGTGGTCAGGCGTGTTTTATCCATGCTGTGTACAAGGTCGTTGAGAATACGGTGGTTTTCCAGAAGATCCTCGTCCGATCCCGCGATCGAGATCTCGTTGGAAAGTCCCCAAACGACAATCGAGGGATGGTTGTAGTTTTGCGTGACCAGCTCCTTGATCTGCGTGATCGTGTTCTCGCGCCCGCCCGGCATATGGCGGGAGATGTAGGGGATCTCAGCCCAGATCACAAGACCGCGCTCGTCGCAAAGATCGTAGAAATACTGATCGTGCTGATAGTGCGCCAAGCGAATGGTGGTCGCACCCACCTCGCAGATGAGGTCAATGTCCTCGCGGTGATGCTCGGGAAGAAGCGCGTTGCCGACACCGAGGCGGTCCTGGTGACGGGATACGCCGCGCAATGGATATTCCTCACCGTTGAGGATGAAACCGTTTTCGGGATCAATTTGGAAGCTGCGGCAGCCGAAGCGGTTGCATACGTTATCCACGACCTCGCCGTTTTCAAGGATCTCCACCTCGCAGCAGTAGAGGTAAGGATCCTTACGTCCGTGCCACAGGTGTACGTCCGCAATCTCAAAGCTCACCTTTGTATCGGTTGTTTCGATTTTTTGCAGCTCGTTCTCGTCCTTGTCGTAGATGGCGAAGGCAAGCGATTGACCCGCTTTGAGGTTCTTGACGAATACCTCCACCTCAACTGTGGCGTTCTTGCCGTTCACGGTGGGGGTGATCATCAGCCCCTGTCCGCCGTAATAATCCAGATCAAAGTGGGCATCGTTTACACAGATAAGGTTCACGTCGCGGTAAATGCCGCCGTAGAAGGTGAAATCCGCCATCTGGGGATAAACCTCCTCGTTGGGGGAGTTGTCCACGATCACGGCGATCTCGGTTTCCTCGCACAACTGTGCCGTGATGTCGGCACGCCACGTGGAGTAGCCGCCGTCGTGGTGAGCCAGCTTCTTGCCGTTCACGAAAAGGTCGGCAGAGGAATTCGTGCCGCGGAACTCCAGGTAATAAAGGTCAGCTGCGGGAAGCTCGGTCTTCTTCAAGGTCTTCTTGTAAAGGCAGCTACCGCGGAAATAATCGTTTCCGCCGTCCTGACCGTCCGTTGCGTTCCAGGTGTGCGGCAGGCTGATCGCCTCGCCGCCCTGTGCCGCCGCGTCCGTTGTGTCCTTGACAAAGAGCCAGTCATTATTCAAATTCAAAATATTTCGCATTGTTGGTTCTCCTAATTTTTTAAAAGGCGCCCGTTCCTTTGGCGGTCGGACGCCTGAGATTTTATGAATTATTCTTCTGCCACAGCGGCGGACTTTCGCTCGCTAAGCTCGGCATTCATCTGCGTCAGTGTCTTCTTGTCCAGATTGTAGATCACGGCAAGGCCGATGAACTGCAAAGCCGCACTGAACAGATACAGTCCTGCGACCAGCCAGCACATATTGTGCGCGGTCTGGAAGGATTGCCCGATCGTGCCGTACTTGGCCTCGTAACCAAGAACACCCATCAGAAGCAGCACCACGGAGGGACCAACGCCCTGTGCGAGCTTGCGGAAGAAGGAGTGCAGGGAATACACGGTGCCTTCCTGGCGCGTGCCGAATTTCCATTCGTTGTAGTCGATGGCATCACCCATCATCGCCCAGGAAACACAGGTATACACGCCCATGCCGATGCCGAATACCACAAGACCGAGCAGATAAACGACAAGTGCCACGCTGGTGGATTTGATCAGGGGGAAGATCAGCATAATGACGCCGCCCACAAGAGAAACGATGGTGCCGAGCACAGAGGCTTCCTTCTTACCCCATTTTTCCACGATCTTGGTGATGAAGGGCATGAACAGAAGCATAGGCAGGAAGCCGATCAGCTGTACAAGACCGGAAAGAGAGGCCATATTAAAGTAGGTGGCAAACATAATGGTGTTGGCGGTCGTGGCGGCATTCATGCCAAGGAACATTCCCATCGCCGCAAGCGTTGCACCAACGGCGGGGCGATTTTTCGCAAATTTGCCAAAGGCGGCGAAGATGTTGAACTTTTCCTGCTTTGCGGTGGTTTTTACCGAGCTTTCGTCCACGCGGACCGTGATGTTTTTCAGCATGAAGAGGAACGCGATAAAGCCAAGCACACCCATGATCAGTGCCGCCCAGAATACGCGGTTGCCCAGAAGGATCTCCACCTGCTTGCCCGTTGTGGGGCTGAGCACGGCGTCACCGACCTGATAGGCAACACCCGTTTCGGGATTGGTAAGGAACTGGGATTTGTCCACGCCCTCGGGAATTTCAATGTGGTTCAGGAATGTGTCGGTGCCATCGTAGAACACCTTTTCCCAGATCAGGAAGGGGAGCAGGACCATCGGCAGCATATTGCCGATCATCGAGCCGATCGAGCGCCAGGTGGAAAGCTGTGCGCGCTCGCCCACGTCTTCGGTCACCACGGAAAGCATCGAGCCGTAGGGAACGTTGGCGATCGTGTAGAAGGCGTCCCACACGATGTAGCCAAGCACGAAAAGAACGGCCTTCAAGGCGAGAGGGGCATCGGGGAAGGGGAGGAATACGGCGGCTCCGCCGACCAGAAGACCACAGGCGCCGATGAAAATATAGGTCTTGAATTTTCCCATGCGGTATTTGCGCGTGTCGCGGTCGATCATGGTGCCGATCAGTGGATCGTTGACGGCGTCCCAGATCTGGACAAGCAGCAAAAGCAAAGAGAGAAGTCCGGTTTCGATCATCATAAAGACCAACCAGAAGGTCTGCACGGTGCTTTTGAGCGAAAAGCTCATGTTACAGCCAAGATCGCCTGCTGCATAGGCAATCTTATCTCGCATTCCGAACTTGCGAATGCCGTTTTCGTCTGTTACGGGAACTTGTTTCATGGGTAAACGTTTTCTCCTTATTTGATATAAAGAATTTTCGCCTTTGGCGGAAAATCTCAATATGCATTATAAAATAATATAGTAAAAAAGTCAAGCACTTTATGCACTTTTTGTGCGAAATGCATTATTTGACAACAAAAGGACCGTCATCCCCCGTGTGGTCCCGTGCTCCTCGCCGACGTGTTCGGCGTGCCGTGGAGGTACCACTGCTTTGACAGCGGTGCTGTCGGCGCCGCGATGTACGCCTTGAAATAACAAAAACGGTCTTGAAGGCGCGCTTCAAGACCGTTTTTGTTATTCTTTTGATTTTGCCTTGCGTTTGTTTTGAATAAGGTAAAAAATCTGATAAAAGACCGTAATGTAAAGAAGAAAGAGTGCCACCACGACCATAGGATAGAGCAGCTTGTGACCGTTTACCATATTGTAGAAGATGTCGTAGGGGGTACCGTCGCCTGCCATCAGGAACATATAATTATAGCCGCCGGGTACCAGGATGTTGGCAAGATAAGCAGCCACGCAGAAAAATCCAAGGATGGAGAACGTGATGTAAATATTCTTTTTCTTCATGCTGACAAGCCCCGAGATGGCGATGTAAAGCGAGCAGAAGCCGGAGATTGTGTGCGTGATGCCGGACACCATGTTATCAAAGCCAAGGACGGGATAGGCGTTGTAGTTCTGTCCTGCGCCATAGGTGCCGAGCACCGCACCAAGGATGCCGAAGATAAAGACGAAATCCAAGGCAGCCTCTCTCACGCGTCCCGTGGAAAATGCTGCCAAGGGGATGGTGATGAGCTGAATGCTGCACAAAAACAGGGGAAGCAGCGTGGTCCAGAACAGCGGATCTTCCGAGCGGAAGCCGCAAATGGCGATCTTGAAGATCTCTATCCCGTCAATCAAAAAGGCAGACCAGATCAAGACCTTGTTTTTTTGCTTTTCCTCAAGCCCGCGCGCACGACACCCCAGCCATACAGCCAGTGTGACCATCAGGATCATCAGCGACGTAACAAACAGCAGATGTTGCCAGGACATATATCCTTCGGGCTCGCGGGTATAGCCGCCAAAACCGAAAAATTCTTTCATAAAACACTCCGTTTGAATTATTGATTAATATCTATTGATATTAAGTGCCATAGGATATTATAGCAGAAAAATAAAATTTGTACAGAGGTTTTCGAAAAAAAGAGCAAAATGTGAATAAAAAGCGCAAAAAAACTGTTTGTGGTAAGCCACAGACGCATCGCTCGGAGCTGAAATTCAATTAAGGGTAGTAGCTATAAAAAAGACGATTGGTGCGGGTAAGAGGACTTGCCCTGCTTTGCTTGCTGCGCCAAGCACGCCTAAAGATTTGGCTTGTCGGCACCGCCGAGCATTTGCAAGCAAAAACGCCAATCTTTTCTGCGGCGCAAAATACGTCAAAAATTCATTATGAGCGGAGCGTCCATACCAAAACAAAAAGGGACGCGGATGCGTCCCTTTTTGTTTTGGTGCGGGCAAGAGGACTTGAACCTCCACCGAATTGCTTCGACTAGAACCTGAATCTAGCGCGTCTGCCAATTCCGCCATGCCCGCATATAGAAGGTGCCGCTGAGTGGCAGCACCTTATCGTCACAAACCGAAGTTTGTGTTGGTCTGAGTGACACGACTTGAACGTGCGGCCTCTACCACCCCAAGGTAGCGCGCTACCAACTGCGCCACACCCAGATGTCAACGACCAGTATATTTTAGCACACATGGGCGCACTTGTCAACCCCTTTTTTGAAAAAAATCGTTTTTTTTGCAAAAAACTTTTTTCACTATGTGACCCCCTCTTTCATCGGTATTGTAAAGTGTGAATAAACATTAAAATATATGAAGAAGATATGAAATTTTCCAAATTTGAATTGACCGTATTTGAATAATATGATAAAATA
This sequence comes from Eubacteriales bacterium, assembly GCA_045643765.1. Lineage (GTDB taxonomy): Bacteria > Bacillota > Clostridia > Oscillospirales > CAG-272 > Firm-07. Next base: position 13,131 of record JAZRFS010000146.1, on the reverse strand, counting down.
TAGAAAAGTCAAGCGGGCTTGTTTGTGCAATTTGCGCGAAACGGCGAAGCGCTTGAGGATAGGAGCTTTTTTATGAAAAGAAAAGTATGCTTTGCTTTGGCAACGTTGCTGTTGCTTTTGCCATTGGCGATCTTTTCCGTACAGGCGACGGGAGCTGAGACGGGTACTTGGGCTGTCGTCAATTATGTGTACGATCCCGATGTTGAAGGGGAAGCGCCCACCGGCGGTACGATTTCCTTCGTCAAGGATGCCAAGAATTACCTGCGCCGCTACACCACGCTTTCCTGGGATCCCCAGGTGCTTGAGGTCAAGGTAACCCCCGTTTCTCACAACAAGCCCGTCAACGTGCACAACGGCACGTGCCGTATCGAGTGGGCAGGGGAATACACCGTCAGTGTCAAGAACATTGCCAGCGGTGCAAGCATTTCCGGCAGCGTGACGATGATGCCTGTGGTAAAGATGAGCGGTGAGTATCTTTCCGTCAATGCCTCGACGGGCAAGTTCTGGAGAACGGCGTACAACTACTATCCTGTGGTCGTGTGCGACAACGTGGACAGAATTGAGATGGATATGTCCGACTTTGCGTCTGGCACGCGAATGGATCAATTCCTGGAAGATCGTGATAAGGCTGTTTTCGGTGAGCATCTTCTGAAATTCAGCTGCGGCAGCTTTGCCACTACTGTTTATATTGATATGCTTGCGTGTCTTGCCGCCAAAACCTATGACGAGGAGCTTGGCAAGAATTGCCTGGTGCTTTCCGTCGGCGATTTCGGCGAGGGCTTCACTGTTTTTTTGAACGGTCTGACACCGCTTACTCCCGGTATACATAAGATCACCGCAGTGGGGCAGCATACGATCACTGCAAAGCAAAGCAAGAACGGTGCCACGCAAAGCGTCAGCGGCGTAAGCCCTGCTCCCCAGGATCTGAAGCTGCAGGTACAGCTTCTGATGGATGGCCTTGTGCTGGAGGAGCCGATCACGCTTCAGCTTTCCCGTTGGGACGCCACGTTCTATGTGAACGGCAAGCGTATCGAGGGGGATTACCGCGTGGCAAGCTCGGGTAAAAACGTGATCACGGCATTTGATAAGGAGGGCAAGCAGATCGAGGGAGCCTTCCTTGTGAAAACTGTTGGCTCAGACGTAGGCACGGAATATACCGAGCTGGCATTGGACTTTGACAACCCCCATTTTATATACGCAATTCTTATGATAATTCCGGCGGCGTTGATGATCGCAGCAGCGATCTTCTTCTTCCTGCGTAGAAGGAGGATCGTATGACGAATTTTGAATGGCTGGCTCCTCTTTTCGTGGCGGCATTGCTTCTGGCAAGCGGCGTGAGCCTGTTCTTTGCTCTGCGTGCCGAGCACCGCTTGTTCTGCCGTCAGCAGATCAAGCTGGAAAACTACCGTAAGAAAAACAATCTTTTCTACATCAATCGCGACATTCCCGTGGCTGTGATCTCGGGCGTGGTGGGACTTGCATCACTCGTAATGGGTGTGATCTACGTGCTGATGCCCGTGGCGCGCCTTTATGCCATCCCGCTGGTCATTGCCTGTGCCGCAGACGGTGTTGCGGTGTATTTCTCGCTTTCCAGACGCAAGTATGCACGCGATATCCGCGTGTTCGATGCTTATTACGTGCAGGTAGAGTACCTCTTGAACAACAAGGAGCAGACGCTTTATAATATGGAAGTCTGCCGCAAGAGAGTGAAGGAGCTGTACGGCAAGCTGAGTGCGACACTGAATGCCTTTAACCGCAATCTGAAGCAGCCCATTTCTCCCGCCTTCCTTGCGGAGCTGTTTGCTCCCATCAGCAAGATGGTGGATGAGTATATGAGAGAGATCGACCGCTTTTCCGCGGAGATCACGCGTGACTTTGATGCCGCGCTTTCCCAGTTCTTGCACGAGGAGGTGCAGCCCGAGCTGCGCGTAGTGCCCCTGCGCGATTTTGACGATACGGCAATTGACGATCTGCTCGCTGAGATCAAAACGACCTACGGCACGCAGGTCGCGGGCATTGTCATTGATCAGGTGGAAAAGGGCGAGATCACGGGTGCCGTGGCGCTGGGTAATATCATGACGCTGCTGCACGGTCTTGGTGTTTACGTGAACGAGGAAACACTGGCGCGCTTTATGCGCTCTGCCGCGGTGTTCTCGGATCGCGGGGCGTTGGCAAGCGTGCTTTATAACAACAAGCAGATCCCCGTATCTATGGTGATGCGGGTGATGATCCCCGAAAAATGGAGCTGGGCGTTTGCCGATGGTATGGTTGCGTCCTATAACGTGCGCGAGCTGCAAACTGTTCTCACCGAGCTGTTGCGTGTGAACGATGCCACGCTTTGCTACTTGTTCCTTTCGCAGATGGATGCCTCGCACGTGTCCGTCTTGCGCGCGGTGATGGCGGATGAGACCTTCTTCCCGCACGATGGTGATTTCTCAAAGACGGCGAAGCAGGTAAAGGCGTTTGCACTGATCCTGGACAACGAATATGCTGCCGGTAATACGGGCAGTGTGTTTGAAAATCTGGCGATGATGCTGTTTGATCGCTACGATGAGCTGATGCTCAGCGACGAGGAGCGTGCACAGGTCATTCAGATCGTGGAAACCGAGCAGTTCCTGACACACAGACGTGAGATTGCCTCGTTGTATGCAAGAGGTGCACAGCTTGGCAAGGGACTGTGCGAGTCCACCACGAAAATTCTTCTGTATTATATGATGGAGATCCCGCAAGAGGCTGCGATCTTTGATGCGACGCGCCTTGCCGCCATTCTCGGCGAATATCGCTTTACCTTAAGCTTTGGGGATCTTTCCACGCTGCGTACCCTGCTTTGTGGTTGGATCCTGTGTGCAAACGTCCGACCCGAGGCAAAGGAGGATGTGCTGCGAGAGCTTGCAAACGTTCCCGCACCGCTTCCCCTGTGGCAGGGGATCAGCGCACAGAATGCGGAGACCTTTGGGCGTGCGTTGATCACGCATCTGGTGCAAAACGATCGTGTGCGACTGCGCTCTGCGATCTACCGTACCGAAAGCACGCGCCTGGCGCTGGATCGCGTCTTGGCGTTTTGTGAGAAAGGAGGCTGACAATGAGTAACGAGAATATCCAATTGGTCAGCTTCGTGCTGGACAACAGTGCTTCGGTTTCTAAGGAAAAGCTTTCCGCACTGATGAGCGGCTTCCGCCGTCTTGCGGCTGAGCGGGAAAAGTATCCCGGTATGGAATGGGAGCTGCTCTCGTTCGACGGCTTTGCTCCCGCCGTGATCAAGTCCTTTGATAAAGAGGAGATATTGCCTGTGCGTGCGGGGCGTATGCCGTTGCTGGGACGTGCGATGCAAACCGCCGCCACCAGCCTCGTGGCACGTGCAACGGCGCTGGAGAAGGAAGGGAAGACCCCCTTCCGTCCATGGCTGTTCGTGCTTTCCGACGGATTTACCTTTGACGAACCCGCAACGGTGGCAACCGCGCTGGATGCGTGGGAAAAGGAAGGAAAGATCCTGTATATGCCCTTCCGACTTTCGCAAAAGCTTTATAACGAGCGTATGCAGGCGATGGATCGCGTCAAGCATATGATCACGGTTAAGGATGGCGGGATCGAAAGCTTTTTCGCATTCTTCACCTCCTTGCTTGCCCGCCGTACAGAGGCGGGCGGCGAGGGCGCCTTGAAGTTCCGCAAGAACGACTTTGAAGGGTGGGCCGAGCTATGATCTTACAAAAATGGAAAACGTGCGGCGTTGCCGTACAGGGGAAGGATCATATCGACGCGGGCGTGGTCTGTCAGGACAACGTGGCGGCGGCATCGGCGAACGGTGTGCACGCCATCGCCCTTTCGGACGGCGGCGGTAGCCGCAAGTTCTCGCAGATCGGATCCGAGTATTCCACAAAGGCGGCTGCGAAGCTGATGGTGGAGAAATTCGACGATTTTTATGCCCGTATGGAGCGTATTGCGGCAGGGGGAAAGCAGGCACCGTCCTTGTTGCTTGCATTGCGCCTGGAAATTCTGGACACTGTGCTGAATGCGTTGCGCGCGCAGGTCACCGCCGAGCGCTCGTTACTTGATTTCGGCTGTACGCTGCAGTTCGCCGCCGTGAAGAATGGTCGTTATATTGCAGGACACGTGGGAGACGGCGTGATGGCGGCGCTGTATCAGCGCGGGCTTGCCCGCCGTGTGGAGGTGCTTTCGCATCCCGAGAACGGCGAGGGACCCAACGTGACCTTCTTCGTGACCGATCATAACGCGAAGGATCATCTGCGACTTGTGCACGGTGAGTGCCATCAGCTGGAGGGCATTCTGATGATGTCTGACGGTCCCGAGGAGCTGCTTTACAGCGTGGCGGGCGGTATGCACCAGAATACGCAGAAGCTGTTTGATAACTTTGCGGGCGTGACCGAGGCACAGTATCGCGACAATCTGGAGCGCTTCCTCACAAGAACCGTGGCGCGTCACAGCTTTGACGACCTCAGCTTGAATTTGTTGTATTTGGAAAATGCGGATAACACCGCGCTTTCTCCCGAATATAAAAGCGAGCTGCTTGCGGGTATTGAGGGGGCGGGGCAGCTGAAGCGCGTCAGCGCATATGCCTATATTCTGGATCCCTCGCTCCCCGCGGGAGAGCCCGTCGATCTTTCCTTCCTTACGAGTGAGGTGTCGCAATGAAAAAGTATTATTACATAGACGACTCCGTGCTCCTGGAGAATGATTTTTACCTGAAGGTTGAGGAGCTGCTGCGTACCGAAAAGGAGCTTTGCTTTCTTGTGGATGTGGCTGTAAAAGCACGTATTGCGGATTACCGTGCGCTTGCCCGCGAGGCGGATGCATTGGCGTTGGAGAATATGGTCAACCTGTTTGCCGCGCTTGGCAATACGCTGCAGATCGATACCAACGACGGCTTTGACCCCGCGCCTCTCGCGCCGATCGCTGCAAAGGGAAGCCTTGCGGTGCTGACACAGCAGCAAAAGCTGGCTGACGTTTTTTCCGCACTGGGCGAGGGCGTGCAGATCCTGTGCTATCGCGAGGGAGAGCTTGTGCCGTTTACGCACCATACGGATGAGAACGGCAAGGCATTTTATCTGGAGCGCGACAGCTACGTCAACGCCTTTGATATCAAGGAGCTCACCTACGTTTACTCTCCCCGCTACGGCTATCTTAAGCTGGACAAGAGCAAGGAGTTCTCGGGCGGTGAGGGCGTTTGCTACCGCACCTACAACGGGCTTTTCTGTAAACTGTATTTCAAAAAACATATTTCCTACGTCAACCTCAAAAAGCTGCAGGCAATGGTGGATATGGGATGCAGCACGCCGTATATCTCCTGGCCCTTGGACATCCTGTATTACCGCAATCAGTTTGTGGGATATCTGATGAATGAGCTGCGCGACGCGAAGTCTGTAGATGAGCTGCGTGACGACGGATTTTCCGAATTCAGCATTCTGGACCGTTTCCTGATCGTGCGCAATTTCCTGCAGAGTGTAGCATACCTGCACGAGAGGGATATTCTTGTGGGCGATATGAAGCTGGATAATATTCTGGTGGAAAAGAACTGCGACGTACATATTATCGACGCAGGCAGCTTCCAGGTGCAGGATTATGCGTGCACCGTGTGCCATAAGGAGTATACCGAGCGCATCTACACGGGCGATCAGCTCAAGCGCATTTTGCGCAGCGTGCGCGAGGAATATTTCCCCATCAACAAGATCATTTTTGAGATTTTGATGATGAAGGGTCCCTTTTACAGCAAGGACAATACCGAGATCGACGGTGACGGCAGCCGCGAATTCAATTACCCGTTGGAATTTGATCGCTCGCAGGATCCGCGCACATTGCCTTACCATATGAAGGTGTGGTTCTCGCTGAGCCCCGCTATGCGTCGCTACTTCTACTACTATTTCACGGAAGGCAAGGTCACCTATCTTCCTGACTGGTTGCGTGAGCTGGACGTTTATATTCAGTCCAAGCAGCGCGCCGTACAAAAAAAGACATCCAACGAATAAAGGAGAACAGTTATGAACGGATTTTTTGACGATTTGGATTTTGGCGATTTCAGTGCCCCGGTAGCCAGCAGCACGCGTAAGGTGCCGATCTGCTTGGTGCTTGACTGTAGCGGCTCGATGCGTTTTCCCGATGGCACGAAGATGCCCAAGATCGACGAGCTGAACAGAAATATTGATGCCTTTCTTGCCTATGTGCAAAACGACCCCAAGGCGGCAAAGATCTGCGATCTTTGCATCATCACGATGGGTGATGCCGTGCGCGTGGTTTCCCGCTATAACACGGTGGATCGCATTCATTTCCGTCATCTTGCGGCAAGCGGCGGCACGCCCCTTGGCACGGCGATGACGAAGGCAGTGGAGCTTTTGAAGGAGCGCCGTCAGTACTACCGCGATAACGATATCGAGCACTATAAGCCGATTTTGATGGTGATGACGGACGGTGATCCTACCGACGATATCTCCTATGTTTCCCGCGAGGTGTCGGATATGGTAGTGAGAAAGGAAATGAAGATCTTCCCCGTAGGCATCGGCGTCAACTTCAATCACGACTCTCTTTCTCGCTTCTCGCCTTTGCTGAAGCCTAAGCTGATCCGTAACACCGAGGCGTTTGATAAGCTCTTCAAGCTGCTTTCCGCCTCCTCCAGTAACCCCAACGACGACTCTCTTGAGAAGTGGTTCAACAACGATTTCTGATACGAAGTGTATTATTTTGCACAGTACAAAAGCACACGGAAGCAGTTCCGTGTGCTTTTGTTTTATTTGAGAATGTGGAAATTTCCTGTAATTTAAGGCAAAGACTTTGACTTTTTTCTTGGAACGTGGTATACTATATGCGAAAAGCCCGCAAAAGGGCAGGGAGGTTTTTATGAAGGTTTTACTCACCGGCGGTGCCGGCTATATCGGCTCGCATACCGCCATTGAAATGACCGAGGCGGGACACGACGTCGTGGTGGTGGATAATTTTTCCAACAGCTCCCCCAAGGCGATCGCACGTGTGGAGCAGATCCTTGGCAAGAAGATCCCGCTTTACGAGGCAGACGTGGCGGACGCCGTGGCGATGGATCGGATTTTCAGCGAGCATAAGATCGATGCCGTGGTGCATTTCGCGGGCTACAAGGCGGTGGGCGAGTCCGTGCAAAAGCCGCTAGAATATTATGAAAACAATCTGGGCACCACCTTCGTGCTGCTGCGCGCAATGGAAAAGGCGGGCGTGAAGAAGCTGATCTTCAGCTCCTCGGCAACCGTGTACGGCAATCCCGAAAAATGCCCTATTACCGAGGATAGCCCCACCGGAAATTGCTCCAACCCCTACGGCTGGACGAAGTATATGATCGAGCAGATCCTGAAGGGTTACGCCGTGGCGCACCCCGAGATGCAGATCGTGCTTTTGCGTTATTTTAACCCCGTTGGGGCACATAAGAGCGGCAAGATCGGTGAAATGCCGAATGGCGTGCCGAACAATCTGATGCCCTATATCACGCAGGTCGCGGTCGGCAAGAGAGCAGAGCTTTCCGTGTTCGGCAACGATTATCCCACCCCCGACGGTACGGGCGTGCGCGACTATATCCACGTGGTGGATCTGGCGCGCGGTCACGTGGCGGCACTTGGATACGACAAGGCGGGCGCAGAGGTTTTTAACCTCGGTACGGGTATGGGATACAGTGTGCTGGATATGGTCAACACCTTCAGCCGCGAGAACGGCGTGGCGGTACCCTACCGCATCGCAGAGCGCCGCCCCGGTGATATTGCCACCTGCTATGCCGACCCCGAAAAGGCGGCACGCTTGCTTGGCTGGCGTGCCACGCACACGCTTTCGGATATGGTGAAGGACTCTTGGCGTTGGCAATCGAACAATCCGAATGGCTATGATGAATAAAAAAAGCCGCGAAACGATATCGTTTCCCGGCTTTTTGTTTTCAATTCTCGTGTAAAATGCGGCACAGGCTTGCTTTTCGCGCGCGTGTGTGATATAATGGTAAAAATGCTTCTTTCGGAGGTTTTTGATGTCTTACAGAATTTGCAAGCTAACCGACGATCGTGTGGTGGATTTCGCTGCGGCGGAGCTGAAAAAGTATTTGCGTATGATGATGCCGGAGTGCGGCGATATTCCGATCACGCGCGGTACGGCACCTGAAAAGGATGCTTTCACGCTTGGCGTGATGGCGGACTTCCGGCTTGACGTGAGCGAAGCGGAGGATATTAGCTTAGACGATATTCTGCACATTGACACCACGGATAAGGGTGGCGTGATCGCGGGCAGCAATCCGCGATCGGTGCTGCTTGCCGTATACCGCTATCTGCGCGAAAACGGCTGTCGTTGGCTCTATCCCGGTATTGACGGCGAGTACATTCCCGTAAAGGACGTGCAAGCCACAAAATATCACAAGATGGCGGATGCGCGCTACCGTGGACAATGCAACGAGGGTGCGGAAAGCCAGCAGTGTATGATCGAAACCATTGACTTCACGCCCAAGATCGGTATGAACGTCTATATGATTGAGTTCGACAATCCTTTTACTTATTATAACGAGTATTACAATCACCGCCACAACGACAAAAACCGCAAAAAGGAGCCCGTGACCTACGAAACCGTGAAGCAGTGGAAGCGCGCGTGCGAGTGCGAGATCGAAAAGCGCGGCTTGCAGCTGCACGATATGGGACACGGCTGGACGGCAGAGCCGTTCGGCATTTCCTCAATTGAGGGCTGGAAAAAGATCGATGAAAAGAAGGTCCCTGCGGATATGATGCAATATCTCGCATACCGCAAGGGAAGTGCCGAGGTTGCCAGCCGCCGCTTCTGCGGTGGCGTACCGCTGAATACGAATATCTGTATGTCCAATCCCGAGGCGCGCCGCAAGGTCGCCGGATACGTGGCGGATTATGCCGTGGCGCACACCAACGTGGATTATACGCACGTGTGGCTGGCAGATGCCTGTAACAACCACTGCGAGTGCGAGGAATGTAGGAAGATGCGCCCCGCCGACTGGTATATGATGATGATGAACGAGCTGGACGAGGAGCTGACCGCGCGAAACAGCGATGCACGTATCGCGTTTATTGCCTACGTGGACACGATGTGGGGACCCGAGCACGTGAAGATCAAGAACCCCAAGCGCTTTGCACTTTTGTTCGCGCCGATCGCCAGAAAATACCTCACCTCGCTGGACGTGGCAAGCGGAAAAGGGGAAACGATGCCCTATATCCGCAATCAGCTGCGTATGCCCAAGACGATCGAGGATTGCTACGCCTACTTGAACGAATGGCGCAAGCTCTGGGAGGGAACGGTGTTCTGCTACGAATACCATTTCTGGATCAACCAGTATTTTGACGTAGGTGGTATGTACTTCTCACGCCGCATCAGCGAGGATATCAAGTCGATGGTACGCGCAGGCATCGGCGGTCTTATCGAGGACGGCTCACAGCGCAGCTTCTTCCCGAACGGCCTTGGGTTTTACGTCTATGGCAACACGCTTTTCGACCTTGACGCGGACGTGGACGAGCTGACGCGCGATTACTTCGCTCACGCCTACGGTGCGCACGCGGATTTCGCGTACGATTACCTCAAAACCATCACAGATCTGTTCGAATTTGCCTATATGAAGGGCGAGGCGACCACTGATCGCGCCAACGGCAAATTCTATGATCCCGCGCGCGTACAAAGAATGGAAAGTATCATAACGGTATGTGAAAACGCCAAAAAATACGTCCTGGAGAACACGAATTGCCCGATGCGCGTGCAAACGGTTTCGATGCAGCTGCTCGCGCACCATGCCGACTTCTGCGCAGGGCTTGCCAAGTGCATGATCCCCAAATGTCAGGCAAAGCATGACGAGGCACAGGCGCTGTTCCACGCGTTCTTTGAGGAGTTTGGCAAGCGCGAGGTAGAGATCGAGCGCTACTTTGACCAGTATATGTGCGTGAGCGCAATGCGCAAGATCTTTGAGGAGCAATTCCAGACGGGTATCACCCAAATCATTGGTTAAGGAGAAAATATGACTTACAAAATTTATAAGCTTACAGATCACGCGGTGGTGGATTTCGCCGCCGAGGAGTTGAAAAAGTATCTTCGTATGATGATGCCCGAGTGCGGCGATATTCAAATTAGCCGCACAACGGTGCGAGAAAATGACGGTTTTACGCTTGGCCTTATGCAGGATTTCGCGCTTGACGTCAGCGAAGCCGCCGACGTGGAGCTGGACGATATTCTTCATATTGACACCACCGACCGGCAGGGCGTGATCGCGGGCAGCAACCCGCGCTCGGTGCTGCTTGCCACCTACCGCTTTTTGCAGGAGAACGGCTGTCGCTGGTTTTTCCCCGGCATTGACGGTGAGTATATCCCCGTAAAGACGGTGGAGGGCGTCAAATATCACAAAATGGCAGATTGCCGCTACCGCGGTCAGTGCAACGAGGGCGCGGAGAGCCAGCAGTGTATGATCGAAACCATCGACTTCACGCCCAAGATCGGCATGAACGTCTACATGCTGGAGTTTGATAATCCCCGTACCTACTACGATAGCTACTACAACCATACGTGTAACGAGAAAAATCGCCGCCCCGAGCCGGTTGCCCCCGAAACGGTCAAGCAGTGGAAGCGCGTTTGCGAGTGCGAGATCGAGCGCCGCGGCCTGCAATTCCACGATATGGGACACGGCTGGACGAGCGAGTCCTTCGGTATCCGCTCGGACGACGGCTGGAAGGCAAATGCGGAAAACCCCGTTCCTGCCGAGTCGGTGCAATACCTTGCCGAGATCAAGGGCGTGCGCGGCCTTTACAAGGGAGTGGCGCTGAACACCAACTTCTGCATGTCCAATGCCGAGGCGCGCGGCAAGGTGGTAAAATACGTGGCGGATTACGCGCAAAAATCCGCGCACGTGACCTATTTGCACGTCTGGCTTGCCGACTGGCAGAGAAATCATTGTGAGTGTGCGAATTGCACGCCAAAAACGCCCTCTGACTGGTATGTCGTTCTGCTCAACGAGATCGACGCGGAGCTGACGGCGCGCGGTCTTAACACCCGCGTGGTCTTCTGCGCGTATTCCGATACCGCCTACGAGCCGACCTGCGAGCATCTGAACAATCCCGCGCGCTTTTCGATGCTGTTGGGTGCCATCTCGCGCAGCTATACCTACTCGGTCGAGAAGGATCCGCGCGTAGAGCCGACGCCCTTTGTGCTGAACGTGTCGGGACGCCTTTCGCGCATGGAGGAGTACGTGATGCGCGCGCAAAACTGGCGCAATTTCGCCCCGTGTGCCTCCTTTGCATACGAATACCACTTCTGGAAGCACCAGTTCTTCGCCCCCGGCGTGCTTTCCTTCGCCAAGCGAATCTACGAGGATATTCTTTCTTATAAGGAAAACGGCTTTGACGGCATTATCGAGGACGGCTCGCAGCGCAGCTTCTTCCCAAGCGGCCTTTGCTACTGGGTATACGCGCAGACCTTGTTTGATAACAGCGTGAGCTTTGACGCGCTGGTCGAGGATTATTTCTCCCACGCGTACGGTGACGCGTGGCGCGAGATCTACGATATTTTCGAGCAGATCGACGCGCGCCTGGCACAGAAATATCTGGAGGTGCCGCACTCGCTCAAGTACGACAAAACGCACTACCACAAGGCGGAAATGATCAAGCCTTTGCAGGAGGTGACACAGATCTGCGATCGCTTTGACGCGTTGCTTGCAAAGAACGAAAATATGCCGATGCGCGCGCAAACGGTAAGCATCCGCCTTTTGCAAAAATACAGCGAATTCTGCCGCGGACTTGCCGCAACCTTTGCCCTCAAGGCAGAGAAAAAGGATCTGGAGGCATCCGACTTTTTCGCAGAATTTGCCACCCGCTTCGGCAAGTACGAGGTGGAGATCGAGCGCTATTTCGACCACCATCTGTTCTACTGCACCTACCGTCCGCTTCTCAAGGAAGTGGCAGTGCTGGAACAATAAAGAAAAATTCCTCTCGCCTGGTGCGAGAGGAATTTTTTTGCGCAAGAAAAATGGAAAAACTTTCCTTTTGACTGTATAACGGGGATGATTTGCGGACAAACTTGGTGCAAAGGAAAGGAGTTGTGACGATGAAAAATTGGACTAGCATCATTCTTATACTGACGCTGCTTTGCTCGGCGTTTTTGATCCTTCCCGTGCACGCCGCCACGGGGATATACGACAGCGTGATCCGCTTGCACGTGCTGGCGAATTCGGACAGCGATGAGGATCAGGCGTTAAAATTGAAGGTGCGCGATGACGTGTTGGCGTGTACCGAGGCACTGATCGGCGATGCCACGTCAAGGGATGAGGCAGAGGCGATTTTGCAACAAAATCTGGATATGCTGAAGGACGTGGCGGAAAAAACGCTTGTCCGTGAGGGGGCGCCGAACACGGTGAAGGTGACACTGGGACAAGAGGATTACCCGCGTCGTGCGTATGAAACGGTGGCACTGCCTGCGGGAAAATATCTTTCGCTGCGCGTGATGATCGGGGAGGCGACAGGGCAGAACTGGTGGTGCGTATTATTTCCGCCGATGTGCCTTAGTGCGGCGACAAACGAGCGGGAAACGTCTTGCCTTGCGGCGGGGCTTTCCGAGGGGCAGTATCGTTTTATCACGGGGAGCGAGGGCGCAGGGTATCGTGTGCGATTTAAGCTTGTCGAAATGGCACAGGGGCTTTTTGATTAAAATTCTCCATCAAAATGAAATATGCGCGTAATTTTGTGTATAAATTTACTTGAAATTGCGCGCTTTTTGTGCTACAATGGGGGTATCATACACAGGAGGTACTCCCCATGATCAACTTGCTTCCCACCCCGAAAAAATACGAGGTGCTTGACCAAAACTTTCACCCCATCGCGCTTGGTGTGACCACCGACGTTGCCGATTGGGGCGATATTGTAGAGGGCTTTTGCGAAAGCTTTGAAAAGATCTTTGAAGAAAAGCTGCCCGTCACCGCCGATGCCGGCATCCTGCTTGTAAAGGACGACACGCTTGCCGCCAACGCGTACAAGCTGGAAAGTGCGGACCGCATCGTGATCCGCGCCGCCGCGCGCGAGGGGGTGCTTTACGGTCTTGCCAGCGTGCTTCAGTTGGTTCAGTATCAGGACGGTGCGCTTTCTGTTCAGTCCCTTACAGTCCACGACTGGCCCGAAAAGGAATTCCGCGCCT
>JAZRFS010000145.1:0-7928 GCA_045643765.1 Eubacteriales bacterium | reverse complement strand
GTTCTCTGCCATCGTTTTCCATTCCAGCATCGTGGGGGTTTCGGGCTTGGCATAATCGAGAAGGTCCTCGCGAACGATGACAAGCGTCAGACCCGCAGGCGCCATATTCTTCTGTGCGCCTGCATAAATCACACCGAAGCGGCTGACGTCAACCGGCTCGGACAGAATGCAGGAGGACATATCGGCAACCAGCGGGATATCGCCCGTGTCGGGGATCTCGGGGTACTTAGTGCCGTAGATGGTGTTGTTGTAGCAGATGTGTACGTAAGCGGCATCCTCGCGGAACATATCGCGGGTGAGCTTGGGGACGTGGTCGAAGTTGTCCTCCTTGGTGGTGGCAACACACTTGACGTCGTAACCCATCTTCTGCGCTTCCTTGAACGCCTTGCCGGAGAACTGACCGGAAACGACGTAATCCGCCTTGCCGGTGCGACCGATCAGGTTGAGCGGAATAGCGGCAAACTGGGTGGAAGCGCCACCCTGCAGGAACAATACCTTGTAGTTATCCGGGATCTGCATCAGCTCGCGGAGCATCTTCTCGGCATCACCGATGATTGCCTCGTAGTCGGGGGAGCGGTGGGACATTTCCATCACGGACATGCCGGACTCGCCGTAGCAGATCAGCTCGGAAGCGGCTTTTTCAAGCACGGGCAGCGGCAGCATAGAAGGACCTGCGGAAAAATTGTAAACTCTGTTCATAACGAACCTCCTTGGTATGACGCGAGCGCACAGCTCACGCACGTACGTTATTTTATAGATAACATTCATTATAACAGACTACGCGCGATCCGTCAAGTGGGTTTGTGAAATTTTTGTCGTTCTTTTTAAAGATTTACAACCTCTCGCCGTTACTTCCCGAAGTCCGCATATCCTTTCCTTCGAAAATGCCCCGCGCAAGACGATGCTTGCGCGGGGCAAAAACGGGGGGCGAAATCACACCCGTTTTCAGGGATATTACATTTCCGTCAGCTTGCGAATGGCGGCAAGCGCCTCACGCAGGGCGGCAAGTGCCGCCAGCGCCTCATCTCGCTCCTCGGTCACACATTTCAGCTGCTCCTCGCACGCCGCAATGCGCTCGTTGAGTGCATCGATCAAAAGGCAAAGCTCTTCCTTCTCAGCGCTCAGTCTCTCCAGCTGCGTCTGCTTTTCCAGCAGCTCATCCGTCACACCGTCATCGTGCACCGTGACATTTGCCGCAGGAACAAAGCCGGGATTATCAAACCAGACCTCGCCCTCCCTTTTGAAGTAATCCCCCGCCTGCGCGTTCCAGCCGTAGGAATTCGTTTCGGTATAACCGCGATAACGTGCAATTTCAGGGTTTTTCACAACGCGCTCATACAAATCGCGTACCTCGGCACGCGTGGATACCTTTTCCTGATAGTTCACAGTAGTTCTCCCACTCCTTTCATCAATTTATAGATAGATCTTAAAATTTCCACAAGCTCTGCCTCCTCTTGCGGAGACAGCATCCTGTGAGCGGGCGGCTCATTCCAGCCGCTCGCTTTTGATGGCATTCAGCTCATTGGCAAAGCCGATATCCTTTGCCACTACTGCCGTCAGCATCTCGCGGTCGTACGCTTGTCCCATCGTATCGCTGTACTCCCGCATTTTTCCAAGCACATATTCAAGCTTTCCTACACCGTCAAGACCGTTGATACCCTCTGCCTCACATTCATAACGGCGCAACGTAGCAAGCATTTCCTGCCACTCGCCCGCGCGACGCAGCCCTCCGGCGCGCACGTAGCGAATAACGTTGTACAAAAGACCGAGAGCGTTCACAAAAAGTCCGAAGCAAATACAGATCAGCTCCCAGTTTTCACCGATCAATCTCATACCGCTTCCTCATCGCCGGGATACCACGGCGCAAGCTTGAACGCTTCTTTTTGCACAAAGACCTGACGACAAAAATTCTCCCACGCCTCCTCAAACAGCTTGCGGCTCTCACGGTACGCTTCCATATTTCCCGCTTTCAGGTGTAACAGCGACAAAATATACGTCCAGTAGACATCGTCATAGGGCGCAGCCAGTGCCAGATTTTGATGATCAAACCTTTGATCCAGATGCAGCACCTCTTGTCGTATTTTTTCTTCAATATGATAGATCATCGCTTCGCAGATGCTATCGAGCTGCTCCGCATTCATCTCGGGGGCCATACAATTCAAGAACAAAAAAATATCGCTTTTGGTCATGCGTCACCTCACATTCCCAGCGTACGGGAAGCTCGTCGGAACTTCTCACTCTCTCCTGCAATCAGCTCCGCTGTGCGCAGATCCTGGATCTCAGATTGATCCAGAAGCATCGCAAACTTGCGTCGGATACGTGTCCACTCGCCGCGACGAATTACACAGTTGTTGCCGTTGATCGCTACGTAGACGTCATCCTTGTACTTGTCGTTGTCCTTAAACAGCTTGACCTCCACGTATTCATTCAGCCACATCTCCTGTTCTTTCAGCGTTTTCGCCGCACGCTCTCTTTCCGCCTCGCGGGTGCAATCCTCCGCCTTTCGCTCACTTCCGCTCAATCTCTTTTCATATTCCTCGCGCATCTGCTCCATTTCCTTTTTCAGCTTCTGCAGCGTAACCTTTTCATTTTGTTCCATAAAAACTCCTTTCTTCTTCACCCGTCAAGGGGGCAATTTACTTGCCCCCTCGCCTTAGATCATCAGTTCGAGCCTGCGGTAAAGGTGGAAGCGGTCTCGATGCGCACCATAAAGGGCTCCATCAAGCGCACCGCTGCCTTGGTCGCCTTCCAACCAACAGTCGCACGCTGGTTCAGCGGATCAGCCGTACCGCCGGAGCCCAGCTGCTTGACGATATATTCCAGTCCGCCGCCGCTGATTTCGGTCGTGCCGTAGGCATTTTCACCCAGCACAAGTGTCGCGTACACATCGCGGCCGTCCACGCCGCCATTGTCGCTGAT
The DNA here is from genome assembly GCA_045643765.1 of Eubacteriales bacterium. Classification (GTDB taxonomy): domain Bacteria; phylum Bacillota; class Clostridia; order Oscillospirales; family CAG-272; genus Firm-07. Next base: position 5,009 of record JAZRFS010000145.1, on the reverse strand, counting down.
CAGCTTCTCGCCACCCGTCATCGCCAAAGGCCCGCCGGAGGCACTGCGCAGCTCCTCGTTAAAGTAGATATAGCTGGAGGCGTCGGGAACGATCTGTGCGCCGCGCACGGTGATGGGGAACATCTTATCCTCGCCCGCGTGATAAAGGGAGACCCTTTTCCCTACGATCGAGCCGTCAAAAACATGCGCCTCTGCGCCCTCCGTCACCATCAGACGATAGGGTGCATATACACCGTGGGTCACGTTGCTCACCTCGGGGGACGCTTCCTCATAGCGGAAGTAAACAGAGGCGTAGCTGGTTTCACCGTTAAAGATCGGCTCGGCGCGGAAGATCTTCGCCTCGGTGCTCTCTACAAAGCGCACGCCCTCGATCATACCGATCTCACCCTCAAACAGCTGATGCTGTGCGGCATACTGATAAGGGTACTTCCAATTCAGATCGTTGGTCAGATCATAGGCACAGTCAGGATGGATAATGCAAACGTAAGTGCCATCGATCTTCTCTGCGTTCTGCGACTTCAGCGTGCGCACGGCACGCTTGATGCAGTCAACGGTGAGGTAGTGGTTACCCTCTGCCTTGCCGCCGACAAGCAGGTGGCGTGCAGAAACCTGGCCCGCTGCGTACTGCACGTTCGTACCACCGCAAAGCACCTCGCGGGTGATGGTATCCAGCGTGCGGCCCGCCTGCGAGCCGAGCAGCTTGGTTGCCATCAGAAGATTGTTGTCAACAGCGGTCAGCATCAGGAGATCGGAAAGCTCCACATAACCGCCGTACTGGTGCACAGTAGCCTCCACAGTGCTCATATTGAGCGACTGACCGTCAGGCGTTACACCCTCCGAGAGTGTAGCTGTCAGCTTAGGCAGCGGATCGTACTTGCGGAACTGTACCGTCTTACCGCTCCCCTTGGGGACCGGGATCTTCTGCGCAAACTGATCGTGGATCAGCTTGGGCTCGGCGTTGTCGATCAGGTAATCCGAGTAATAGGTACGCATCTCCTCAGAAAGCCCCTCAATCTCGGTATAGGGGGTCACGTTGCCCGTGTTGGCATTCACATACCCCGCAGTCGTGTTCACGTTGTTGCCTGCGTCAAACAGACGCAGGTCAATTGCAAAATTTTCTTTCATTCTTTTCCTTTCCTTGAATAGAGCACAGATCAAAGCACGATCCGCTCGCCGCGCCCAGCGCGTCTTGCCAGCTCAGCGCGTTCCTCGCGTGTCATTCGTGTTGTGCCTGCTGTGCAAACGCTTTGCACGTGCACGGCATTTTCCGCGGGGCGCAACCCCCTTGCACGAATGTGCGCCAGAAGTCGGTTCTCCGCCTCTTTGCATGCTTCTCTGATCCTTTCATCGAAGGCAGCAGGTGCTGCCTCGGGAATAGATTTTTCTGCCTCTGTCGGCGCGTTTTTTAGACCCGTTTCCGCCCGTATGGCATTCAAAAGTGCCTCTCCCGAAAGATCACCAAAGCGCTCGCGCAGGGCATTCAGCACGGCACGGCTGTTCTCCAACTCGCACTTGGTCTGTTTATACTCCTTAAATCGGCGATTGAAGGTTTCTTGAAAATACGCTGTGAAAAGATCCTTGTATTCCCCCTCCATCAGCGCGCGGAACCCCTCCTCCCGCGATGTGTTTGTCTGCTTCCCGGCGTCAGAAGCACTCTCCATATCGCCCTCATCTTCCGTCCTTGGGGTGTGGTCGGACGCTTCTTTTTCACCCTCACACTCTCCCTCAAAAAGCGAGAGAATGCCCATTTCACTGTTATTCATAAGGCCTCACTTTCAGGCGGCTTGCGCCGCCGAATAACACAAATTCAGTCCGCGAGCGTGCTATGCACCCTCACGTGTGCAGGATACGCTGCGGCAATTGCCGCAAGCCCCTGTACAATCATATCAAACCCATCCTCGGCGCCATCACCGCACGCAAAAAAGGCATCCCCTTTTTGCATATGACAGCGCACGTGGCGGTAGTGTGAATGCTTGTCTGCATACTGCGCCAGTGCCCCGATCAAGGCAGAAACACCGGCACAGACAATATCGTTTCCGGGGCAGTATTCCGCGTGTCCTTTGACGTATAAACGGCATTTGCCCCCTTGACGGTAGGAAAAAACCTCAATCATTGTGCGTTGTCACCATTTCGGCAATACGCTCACGAATGCGTCTCGCACCGGAAAACTCCATCCCCTCCAGCAGCATCGCTGCCTGGCGCTTGTTTTCGGGGGCAAATACCCCCAGCTCCATCAGCATCTCGTTGTGCGAAAAACGGGTGTAGGGATCCATTCGCTCGGCGCGCACGTCAATATCAAAGATCGGGCGGCGGGAGGCTTCCGCGCCGTCGCTAAGCTGCGCGCCGCCTTCTCTTGTCATATTCTTGTTGCTCCAGCGCAGATATTCAAAGCTCCCATCCTTACCGAGAATGCGGAAGCAACGCTCCTCGCTGTAAAACTGTCTGACACATTCCAGGATCAGATGCACCACCTGCACAAAGGCGCGGTAGGATGCCGCCACCATATCACGCACCGTCTTGTTGCCCGCCTCCTGCAAGGCAAGAATAGCCGAGGCAGCCGTAACGCCGCCGTCCGCAGCACCCTGCAGGAAATCACGGTTTGCGGTGGTTTCCTTCAGTTCCTCCACCTTCGCGTTCTTTAACTGCAGCCACAGCGGATCCAGACCCGCCACGGTAATCTGACGCAGTCTTTCCTCGTCAATGTCGCCATCCACCTCGATGATGCGATTGGTAAGATTTGAAAAATCCTCCTCACGCACCCCGGCATTGCGCTTGCAGAAATAGCGGATGCGCGTTGCCCAGTCCATATACTCGATCAGATTGCGATCCATACGGTCAATGTAAAGCTGCGGATCCTTGGCAAGCGCAATATAGCCAAAGCCCTCGCACTCGCCCTCTACGGGATACAGAATATCCAGCACGAAGGGGTACTTGCCGTGCTCGTACCAGCCGTCCGCATATTGCGGATCATTCTCGCTTGCAAACAGCAAGCACTCCCCCGTAAACTTGCAATAATGCAGCACAGTGCGTCCGTCAGGCAGACGCTTCTTGTAATAGCGATCGATCACGGCGATCCCACCGCTCTCTGTCGTTGAGGCGCTAAGCCCCATCGACGCCGCGCTGCATCCCTTTCCGTCATAATGCGGAAAAGCGGCATACAGTGCGTCCTCCTCCATTGCCTCGATATAATACACGGCGCGGCTGTCCTGCAGGCGGCGGATACCGGGCTGCCAGAAAAGGCGCGACAGCTCCACACGGCGCACGTCAATGTCGCCGACACCGTTTTCCAACGCATTGTTCCAGAACACGCCGTAAGCGCACATACCGTGCTTGAGCTTAGACCACATATTATCCGAATACACACTTTCAAACTCGCATCGCTCCAGTACCACGGGAAGGATAGAGGAAAGCGCCTTGGCATCCTCCACGTCGCCGGGCTCACGCGCAAGGCAGGATGCCGTAGGCATATGCTCCATCATATCTGCGTGCTTTTGTAGAATGGTATTTACCAGCCACGCAGAGCTGGGCGCAAATTCCTCCCCTTCCTTGTTGCGATGCACGCGGGGCGCTACACGCATACGGAAGAATTTTTCCTCCTCCCTTACACGGTTTTCCCGCTCGGCTCTCGCGCGGCGAAAGCGGCGCAGCTCCTCCGCCGCCTCGCGCACCTCTTTGCTTCCCACAGCATTCTTTTCCATCTTTTCTTCTTTCATAAAATCTCCTTTTATTTTCGTTGTGACATTCGCCCGGCGTAAGCAGGCACGGATCGATTTAAGGGATCCAGCAGCATCGGCGGCTTTTTCTCCTGCTCGCGCAGTGCTTGCATCGGCACCAGCATACACAGATAACGTGTTTCGTCTGCGATATGATCCTCCCCCTCGCTATCCACGTCCTCGGGGGATACGCGACTGTATTGCAGCACCGGCAGTGTGCGTACAAAGTCGCGGCAGGTCCGGAAAACGTATAGCATCGGGTGTCCTTCGGCATCAAATTGCAGGCGATTGTGCAGCTGCATCCAGCCCGCGATGCGGCGGTTATCCCCGCGCTCAAAGTATACGCCGAGGCGTTCTCCCGTTTCGGCGATCGCTTCCCCTCTGGAAGCGTCCCAAATGGCGGGATCGGCAACGCCGATCACACGGTGCCCCGCAAGAAACGGGTGCTCGCGCTCCACGCGGGCAATCTCCTCAAAAATCTTTTCGGGGCTCCAACGCACCCCCACATTCGCTTCGCGCGGCACGCAACCGTACAGCTCCAGAATACGGTACAGACGCCCATCGTGATCCTTCACCCACCACGCCACCGAAAAGGGCTTTGCGTACCCGAAGTCAAAGGAGCGGTAGCGTTGCCAACTCTCGGGCGGTGTGAAGGGATCGATCACGTGGGTATGAAGGCGGTCGGTATAGTGCGCGGGGGCGTCGGTGAATTCCTCAAACACCTGTCCCTCGTATACGTTCCAATCCCCTAAAAGATGCGCACGTCGCTTGTGCTCGGGCAATGCCTCCAGGCGCTTGACGTAAGAAGGATCTGCTTCCATCAGCACACGGTTATCGTACACACGTGCGGGGATAAAGAGGTACTCATCCGGATTTTCCCCCTCGCGGAAGGCACGATCAATAAACAAGCGCTTGATATAGGCGTGCCCCACGCCGCCGGGGTTGCAGGTGTAGTAGATGCGCGGCTTGAAATCCTTCTTCGTGGTACGAAGCGACGTGGAGATGAAGACCATCCATTCCTCCTTGAAATGTGTTGCCTCCTCAAAGCCGATCACGTCGTACTCTGCGCCCTGATACTGCAGCATATCTGCGTCGCAGTCACAGTAGCCCAGCGTCAGACGCGAGCCGTTCGGGAAGCGAAAGGTGCGCTCCTCCTTTTTGTATTCCGCGTATCCAAGCAGCTCGCTTTGCAGCGGAAGTAAGTGGTTCTCGCGCAGCTCGGCAAGCGTGCGGCGCAGCAAAAGCAGGTGCAATCCCTTATGGCGCATCGCCAGCATCACCAGCTTGCGCCGCATC
>JAZRFS010000144.1:0-2369 GCA_045643765.1 Eubacteriales bacterium | reverse complement strand
ACCTGTTGCGCCTCGGCTTGGAGCGCGCCGCCACGGCACGCGAGGCGATCACCGTCATCACCTCCCTTTTGGAACAATACGGCCAGAACGCGTGCGCCAGTCAGCTTATGGACAGACGCTATGAAAACTCCTTCCTGCTGGTAGACCGCAACGAGATTTGGCTGCTGGAAACCGCAGGACGCAAGTGGGTTGCCAAGCAGATCGAGGACCGTCTTGGCATCTCCAACGCTTATACGATTGAGAAGGACTTTGACCTTTGCGCCAAGGGGCTGGAGGAGCTGGCGCGCGAGCAAAAATGGCTGGCACCCGACGAGCCGTTTCATTTTGCCAAGGCGTACACCATGCCCGCCATCCGTCAGACGCTGGCGGTGCCGAGAAAACGGCGCCTGAACAAGCTGCTTGATGCCAGAGAGATCCACGACACGGAAAGCTTGAAGCAGATCCTGCGCGACCACTTTGAGGGCGAGATCACCGACACGCGCTTCGGCGCTGCCAACGGCGTGTTCATGTCGATCTGCATGCACGCGCGCGAATGGGGCGAATCGGAGACCGAGGCCTCTCTCATTTCCCGTATCGATCCCACGCTTGGTGTGGTGTCCCGCTTTGCATTGGCGCAGCCCTGTCATTCCGTATATCTTCCCGTGTATTTCACAGGCTACCTACCGGCAAAGCTTTCTGCAGCCGAGGGCGTTTTCTCCGAGGATTCGCTCTGGTGGAAGCTGAAGCGCCTTTCTCTTGCCGCCTCTGTTGACGAGCGCTTTGCGCCCGAGATGCAGGAAAAGCTGCGCGCCCTGGAAAAGGAATTGGACGCGCTTGCGCAGGATGCCGAGTGCGAGGCATCCGCACTGATCGCAGACGGTAAGAAAGACGAGGCCTTCGCACTTCTCAACGGCGTGATGGACAAGGCATGCGCCCTTGTGGAGGCACTTTGCGATGCGGAATATGCACGTATTGCCGATGAACTGAAGGCGCGCGGCGGACTGTACGGTCCCAATGCACAAAAAATTGAAAAATACTGTGATTACGCCAAGATCCCTTTCTTGAAATAACAAAAAAGGACGGAGAAATCTCCGTCCTTTTCGTTATTTAATTCTCACAGGCACACGGGATGCCGTCCTCGGTGTCCTCGCAACGCTCACACACCGCGATCCTGACACGAAGAGCGCGCAGCTCCTCTGCCTCGGTCACAGTGACAGTCAGGTTCTCGTAGGTGAACTCAAATCCAACCTCGGGAATGCAACCGCAGCGCTCGGAGATCCAACCGTTCAAGGTGGTGGACTCGATCTCTTCATCCTTTTCCAGTTCAAAAAACTCAAAGAATTCGTCCACGGTCACATCGGTGCTGGCAAGGTAGGTGTTTTCTTCCTCGGTTTTGGTGATGCAGCTTTCCTCCACCGCCTCGTCTGCCTCGTCAAATATCTCGCCAACCAGCTCCTCAATAATGTCCTCCATCGTCACAACGCCCAGCGTCATGCCGTACTCGTTGATGACGACGACCATATGCGTGCGCTCCTTCTGCATATCCTTGAACAGCTGGTCAAGGCGCACGGTCTCCGGCACGAATTCCGTCGGGATCAGCGCATCCGCGAGCGTAAAGCCATCACGATCGCGCATAAGCAGATAGTTGCGCGCGTGCAAAATGCCCACAATATGATCCAGATCCTCGTCGTATACGGGCAGACGCGAGTATCCCTCTTTTTCGATCAGCTCAAGCAAGGCGCTCTCCTCGATATCGCGAGGCACGGCGACAAGCGCACTGCGGCGCGTCATCACGTCTGCGGCACTGCGGTGCTCCAGCTTGAACACGTTTTTGATGTATTCGATATCGTCCTGCTTCAAGGTGCCCTCGTCCGCACCCGCATCCAGCATAATTACAATGTCCTCCTCGGACACCGCCTCCTCCTTGGCGTGCGGATCAATGCGAAACAAATGAAGCATCGCATTGGTAGAAACCGTCAAAAACCAAATAACGGGCTTTAATACGACACTGAGCACCGATATGATGCTGCACGAGATATTCGCCAGCTTTTCCTTGTGACGCATGGCAACGCGCTTGGGGACCAGCTCACCGAGCACCAATGTAAAATACGAAAGAATCAGCGTGATCACAATAACGGACACCGTGTTGATGATGTCAACGTTCTCGGGTGCTATTCCAAAGGATCCGACCAAAAACGCCGTCAATCGCTCGGCAAAGTTATCCGCAGCAAACGCCGAGCCGAGAAAGCCCGCCAGCGTAATGCCGATCTGAATGGTGGAGAGAAACTTGGTGGGGTCCTCAATAATTTTTAATAGCTTTTTCGCCTTTTTGTTACCGTCTTCCGCCTGTGCACGCACCTTTTTCTCATTTAAGGAAATAACGGCGATCT
>JAZRFS010000143.1:0-19910 GCA_045643765.1 Eubacteriales bacterium | reverse complement strand
TCCGAGCCGAGGTAGAATTTGCACCCGCACTCGGCGGCGATGCGGTAGGGACGAAGCGTTTCGGGGAGCGCATTTTCCTCCAGCTCCCAAGCGCCCACGTTCAGCTCGATGCCAACGCCCAATTTCGCCGCTTTGGCAAACAGCCGCTTCATATCCTCGTCCTTGATCAGGGAAAGGGCTTTGACGGTGCTCACGGGCGTTTTTTCGGGCGAGAAGAGCGAACAGGTGAGGTGCGCCACGCCGATCTTGTGGAAGGGGAGATCCTTTTCAAGCAGTGCCTCAAAGCGCTGTACCCACAACTCTGCGTGCACCTGCTCGGAAAAATCTCCGCGCTCGCGCGTAAAACCGGGCATGTGCAGATGCGTGGTGGGGATAATGATGAACTCGCGGCGCTTCAGCTCCTCGTCGGAAATGCCGATGCGGAAATCCTTGGTCATTTCGGTCTCGCATCCGTAAAGGAAGCGAACGCCCTCTGCTTGCGGCAGAGGAAGCACCAGATCGGTGCGCGCAGTGTTCTGCATCGCATACCAGATGGCAGTGCCGGAGGTGTAAGGGCCGTTAAAGCTGGCGCCGGGCACGCGCTCGTCCCAGTAATGGTCGGTGATGGCAATGGTGGAAAGCCCCTTTTCCATGGCGTAATCCAGCATTTTCTGCGGGGTTTGTCTGCCGTGCTTGGAGCAAAGCGAGAGGTAGGAATGGATATGCAGATCGTGGTCGATTTGGTAGCGCATCACAGCTCCTCCTTTCGCGGTACGATATACTTCTGATCCTCGGTAAGATCAAGCAGATCGATCATCTTTTCAAAATCAGCCATGGCGCGGTTGAGCCCGCCGCCGGTGTGCGCGTCAGAGCCGAGATAGAACTTACAGCCGCACTCGATCGCGATCTTGTAGGGGCGCAGGACGCTTTCCATAATGTGCGCGCACTTGAAGGGCTCGAAGTTGAGCTCAATGCCGACGCCCGCCTTGGCTGCCTGACCGAACAGATGCTTCATATCGTCGTCGGAAATAAGGGAAAGGCAACGCTCTACGCCCGCCCAGGTTTTGTCGGGCACGAAGAGCGCGGTGGTGAGGTGGGGAATACCCACCTTTTTCAGGGGCAGACCGCTGTCCAGTACCGCTTGAAAGCGCTGTACCCACATTTCGGCGCGGCGCGCGTCGGTGTTATCCTCGGGATCGCGGGAGACCAGATGACGCATGTGCATATGTGTGGTGGGCACGATGATAAAATCCAGCTCCTCTGCGGTTTTGCGGGATACGCCGATGGTGAAATTTTTGTCCATTTCGGTCTCGCAGCCAAAGAGGTAGCGAACGCCCTCGTGCTGCGGCAGGGGAAGCGCCAGCTTGATGTGCGCGCAGGTCTGCGTAGCGTATCCGTTGTACGCGCCGCCCTCCATGCCGAACTTCACCCCGGGTACGTTCTCGTCCCAGAAGTGGTCGGTGATGCAGAGCGTGTGGAGCTTATTTTCAAGCCCGTATTCCAGAATGCGGTCGGGTCGCTGATGCAGGTCCTCGGCACAGCGCGACAGACACGTGTGAATATGTAGATCGTGGTCGATTTGATAGCGCATAAAGCCACCTTCCTTTCGTTACCTTAATTGTAAGCGCAAAGTAAGGAAATGTCAAGTCTTATGCTGCGCTTTTTCGCCAAATTTGCCATAATACGAGAGGGAAAATCGTCTTTTTGCTATCTATTTTCCGACAATTTAAAAAAAGATCGTCAACCCCCTTGCAAAATCCTCTCTTTTGTTGTATAATAAATCAAATAATTTTAGAGCAAGGAGATTTTTCGTTATGGCTTTCTATTACAGCGAACCTTCTCATACGTTTAACGAGTACCTGTTGGTGCCCGGCTACTCTTCTGCCGAGTGCATTCCCGCCAACGTATCCCTTAAGACCCCTCTTGTCAAGTTCAAGAAGGGCGAGGAGCCCGCAATTTCTTTGAACATTCCTATGGTTTCCGCTATTATGCAGTCTGTGTCCGGCGATCGCCTGGCAGTGGCACTTGCACGTGAGGGAGGCGTATCCTTCATTTACGGCGCGCAGACCATCGAGGACGAGGCAGCTATGGTTGCCCGCGTCAAGAACTACAAGGCAGGCTTTGTAAAGTCCGCCTCTAACCTGCGTCCCGATCAGACGCTTGCCGACGTACTGGCACTCAAGGAGGAGAACGGCTTCTCTACCGTTGCCATCACCGAGGACGGCACCGCTGAGGGCAAGCTTGTCGGTATCGTGACCGGTCGCGATTACCGCGTCAGCCGCATGGATCCCTCTGAGAAGATCGCGAATTTCATGACCCCTCTTGCAAAGCTGATCACCGCTCCCGAGGGTACTACCCTGAAGGAAGCAAACGATATCATCTGGGATAATAAGCTCAACTCTCTGCCCATCGTGCGCAAGGACGGCACGCTTTGCTACTTCGTATTCCGCAAGGACTACGATCAGCATAAGATGAGACCTATGGAGCTGCTGGACAGCCAGAAGCGCTATGTGGTTGGCGCGGGCATCAACACCCGTGACTTTGCTGAGCGCGTTCCCGCACTGGTAAATGCAGGCGCAGACGTGCTTTGCATCGACTCCTCTGAGGGCTACTCTGAGTGGCAGAAGGTCACCATTGCCTGGATCCGTGAGCATTACGGCGACACAGTAAAGGTTGGTGCCGGCAACGTTGTGGACGGCGAGGGCTTCCGTTTCCTCGCAGAGTGCGGCGCTGACTTCGTGAAGGTTGGTATCGGTGGTGGTTCCATCTGTATCACCCGTGAGACCAAGGGTATCGGTCGCGGACAGGCTACCGCCATCATTGACGTGTGCAAGGCACGTGACGAGGACTTCAAGGAGACCGGCATTTACGTGCCCGTTTGCTCCGACGGCGGTATCGTACACGATCACCATATGACGCTGGCACTGGCTATGGGTGCCGATTTCATGATGCTTGGTCGCTACTTCGCACGCTTTGACGAAAGCCCCACGGCGAAGGTCAACGTCAACGGCACTCTGATGAAGGAGTACTGGGGCGAGGGCAGCAACCGCGCCCGTAACTGGCAGCGCTACGACCTCGGCGGCAGCAAGAAGCTGTCCTTTGAGGAGGGTGTTGACTCCTACGTTCCTTACGCAGGCAAGCTTTCCGACAACGTGCAGATCAGCCTTGCCAAGGTGCGCTCCACGATGTGCAACTGCGGCGCGCTCACCATTCCCGAGCTGCAGCAGAAGGCAAAGTTGACGCTGGTCTCCTCCGTCAGTATCGTTGAGGGCGGCGCCCACGACGTTGTGCTTAAGACCAACAAGCAGGTTTAAGGCGCTTTCTTGCATTTTGAAAAAATATCTGCTATAATAAAGGCGTGCCGTGTGGCACGCCTTTATTTGTAAAATAAGCTTTAAGGAGCCATTATGTTTGATTTTAAGGATAAGATCGCCGTTGTAACGGGCGGTGCGCGCGGCATTGGCAAATGCATCCGCGAGCAGTTTGAAAAGGCGGGCGCTACCGTTCTTGTGATCGACCTTCTGGATAACGATTATTTCGTGGGCGATCTTGCAGACAAGGGGACGCTTGAGCGCTTTGCCGCTAAGGTGATCGCAGAGCACGGACACGTGGATTACCTTATCAATAACGCCGCCCCCAAATTCTGCGGCGTGAGCGAGGGGAGCTACGAGGACTTTGAATACGCGTTGCGCGTGGGCGTGACCGCACCCTTGTACCTTTCCAAGCTTTTTGAGGCGCATTTTGCCAAAGGTGCAAGCATTGTCAATATCTCGTCCTCGCGCGACCGTATGAGCCAACCGCAAAGCGAGAGCTATGCGGCGGCGAAGGGCGGTATCGCGGCGCTGACGCACGCGCTTTCGGTCAGCTTTTCGGGCAAGGTGCGCGTGAACTCGATCTCGCCCGGCTGGATCGACAACAACTACACGGTCTGGGAAGGTCCCGACGCCACGCAGCAGCCCGCAGGGCGCGTGGGAAATCCCCTTGACATCGCCAATATGGTATTGTACCTTTGCTCGGACATGGCGGGCTTTATCACGGGCGAGAATATCTGCATTGACGGTGGGATGACCAGGCAGATGATCTATCACGGCGACCATGGCTGGACATTGAAAGAAAGCAGATAAAAAAAGGGAGATCCAAGCGGATCTCCCTTTTTTTATCATACCAATTCTTCGATTACGCCAAGATCAAAGGCAAGGCGGGGGAGCACGTACTTGTCGCGGATGTCCTTCGCCGCAAAAAACGTCATAGGAAGCGTGCTTTCGTCAAGACCAATATCCGACATTGTCTGCGGTGCGTCGATGGCTTCGAGGAGCGCGGAAAGCGCTTTTGCATCGGGCAACTCCTCATCCATAATTGCAAGGATGTCGTCCCAGTTTGCAAGGATCACCTCAAGGCGCGCGCGGTGCGCGTCCTTGTCGTATTTCTTTTCCTTTTTCTCCAGTGCGATCATCGCCTCGGCGCTCTTGCCGAGGAAGTCACGCAGCTGCTCGCTCCACGCGGCAAAATCAAACTTTTCTACGTAGGTAAGTGCTTTTTCGCGCTCGGGCGAGAGGGCGCGGAGCTTTTCATAAAGCTTCACCGAGATCAGCGTGCCCACGGCACACTGAATACCGTGCAGATCCTCGGGTGTGCCAAATTCCAGCGAGCGCATATCCCACACGTGCGACAGGTAATGCTCAATGCCGGAAGCCGGACGGGAAACGCCTGCCAGTGTCATGGCAACGCCCGTGATGACAAGGCCTTCAAACACGGCGGCGACAGCCTCGGGGTCACGTGCCAGCAGCCCGTCGGCAAGATCCACGCATTTCTTCAGCGCGCCGCGCACCAGTGTGGCGAGCTCCTCACAGTAATACTCGCCCGTGACAAGGTGGGCGATGCGCCACTCGCAGATGCTGGTATATTTGGCAAGCATGTCGCCAAGACCGGATTTCATCGTTTTCAGGGGTGCCTTGCACAGGATGTCCGTGTCACCGATGATCACGTCGGGCGCGCGGCTGGCAAGCGAGATCTTCAGTCCCTCGCGCGTCATAGAGGAGGACGCCGAGGCGTAGCCGTCCATCGAGGGCGCGGTACCTACGATGATGTAGGGCACACCCCTCACGTTGCTGACGATCTTGCCGATGTCATTGATGACACCCGAGCCCACGCCGATCACCATGTCGGCGTCCTGGGGCAGGAACATCATCGCAAGTCCCACGTTATGCTCGTTGGGGGCGGGACGCTCGTCCTTGTAGGTGTAAAGAGAGTAGGGAATACCCGCTTTGTCAAGTAGCGCGCACACGCGCTCGCCTGCGGCGGCATAGGTGTTGCGGTCGCAAAGAATATACGGCTTTTTCGCGCCGTACTCGCGTACAATGGCGGGCAACTCGTTTACCACGCCCGCGCCGCAAAGGATCTTATCAATATCAGCTACGTGCGCTTTGCCGCACGTGCAGCCGCTTTTTTGGATAGCGTCTAATTCTTTGATGCTCATAAGTTTTCTCCTTGCTGCGACGAAATAAAAGGAAAAGCCGAGGCGAACGCCTCGGCTTTTGTTGTGCTGGTGGAGCATAGGGGATTCGAACCCCTGACCCCAACACTGCCAGTGTTGTGCGCTCCCAACTGCGCTAATGCCCCGCATTCAACGAATGATATTATAACAGAATGAGGGCGTGTTGTCAATAGCTTTTTAAAAAAATATGATTTATTATGAAGTTTATAAAAATGACTTTGACTTGGGCGGTTATATTATTTGTTTGTATTTTTGAGCGCCTTGAACGAAAGTCCTCTTATTCCGCTGTCAATGAGACTGTATTCATTGATCCAGTCGTTACCGCATGTCACAAAGTTATCGGGACCGTACGAGCTTGCGATCTTCACGCTCTGATGAAGAGGTCCGAACAAATTTCGTCTTGTGCCAACGACGGTTACGTCTATGGGCGCGTTTTGACGGTAAGCCTCTGTAATATCTGCTTCATAGGGGTCAAAACCCAATACCGAAGTCTTGCCAAGCGCGCTAACCTTGACACATCCGCCCGTGAATCCTTCCGGCACAAGGACGATTTTATCAGCCGTACCTGCCGTGTCTGCAAGTATATTTTTATACTTACTTGGATCAACGCGGAAGGTTACGCATCCCGTATAGAACGGCATATCCATCGTGTCGTAATTCTGACAGCCGATCATTTTAGGAAGTGTCGTAAGAGTGCGTTTGTTGCCATCAAGTCTTACTCCGAAATCACCGATCAGGTAAATTGCCTCAACATTTGTGGTCCTCGCGAAATCAACCTCTATGCTGACCTCATTTTTGCCAAGCTTTATAGCACCTTGGGGGATTTTCATTTTCTTGAAGCAATCGTCTATCCAGAAATCGTTGATGTCGGCACAGCCAAGCAAAACTCCGTTAATACGGAAATTGTTAAGCTCCGGACGCTCGCCGGCGAGATATACCTCGCCGCTCGGCATTGTTTCAACGAAGAATTCATAGCTCAATTTAAGCTTTCCGTAATGCTTGTTATCCTTACGCTTTGCAAACCAAGGCTGAAGCATTTGGCCGCTGCGGTGCTCAATTCCCACAAGATCTCTTATATGGCGATCCGCCCACAAGACCTCTTCTTCGACCGAAGTATGGTCGCCCATGCTCCATTTTACAAAATCGAGCACGCATACGTTTGGCTCATCGAGCTTATAGTCAAATTCACCGGCTATCTTTTCGTGTGCCAAGGTATCATAACAAGCAAGTAAAGGAAGTTCTTCCTTCTCATCAACAAGCACAAAAAATACGCTCTCTGCAGGCAACATGGAAAGTCTTATGTTCATTTGTCCGTTTTCATAGCTTGATATGGCGTCTGCATCAAAGCGCTCGCCGCTTACTGCATCCCATCTTTGAACGTGACAGGGGTTTGGTACCGATACACGAAGCACAAGATCTTCTTTGCGCTCGTTTCTGTTTACGTTGAGCAACGCTATCGCCTTACCGCTGCCGCCAAAGTCACGGCGCACCTGCGCAAACACCTCTTTTTCGCACGCGCCGTCCGATTTTGTTACGCTGACAAATGCATCGGTATTTGCCCTCACAGCTGCTACTATCTCACCTTCGTCAAAGGATACGTTGACAGCGTTTTCATGCGTTGAAAGAAAACGGACACGCTCGGTTTTAACGGCGTTTTCATATTCGGGCAAATCGCCTGCAAAAATAACCTTGCCACCAAGCTTCATAAACTCTTGCAAAATATCAAGAGTTGTTTTGCGTATGGTGAGCATATTTGAAACGATAACTGTCTTATACTTTGCTTTTCCTACCCACAAAACTGCCTTGCCGTCATCATCAACACTCACCTTAGCCATTCTGCTCATCATTTCTTCTTCACCGTAGTCAAAGTCGATCTGATGATCGGTAAGTATATGGAAAAGTCTTTCGTATCTTTCCTCATATGGCGCAACGTCAGGTGAATTATTACGTATCCAATTGGCCCATCCGATATATGCCTGACACCAAAGTGATTCAATGGGGTTGAGCATGAGCACGTCGCATTCGGGTGCTCCCTCGCTTATAAAGAGACCAAAACGTGCGAAATAATCTTCAACATAGCTATAATCCTTATACCACGGGGATTGATGGAGTATGGAAGCAGGGTAATCTCTTTTGGATTCACCCTCCATCGTGTACCATGAAAGGTGCTGACATCTCAGATTTATTCCGAAAAGTGCCTGCCAATCGCCAACGACCTTGTGTGATTTGAAGTTGAATTGCCATCCCGTACATCCGTAAAGCTCGGAAAGAAGCCGTTTTTTGCCGATTTGACGAGCCGAAGAGGTAAGCTGCTTTACCACCCAATAGCGTTTGCCGTGCTCCCCAAGATAATCGACCCCGGGATAACCCATGTACTCATAGCAGCGCATGAGCGAACCGTGAGGCACGGTCTGATTCATGAGACTGTTTTCATGGAGAGCATGGCCTGTGAGGATCATATTATTCTTTTCGCACCACTGATTGATAGGAATCAAAAATCTTTCAAGAAACAGATTGTTTGCAAGATCGATATAGTGAAGCTTGACGGGTGCCACAAGCGCTCCCTTGTATCTGTAGAATAATTCGGGCAGAATTTTTGATGCATTATATCCATAGCGTTTTTCAAATTCCTCAAAAATATCGTCCGTCCAACACATTGCACAGGATCTTACGCCGTCCGAAACGCTTAAATTATCAAAGCAATGACCTCTGTGCGGCTCGTCGATAAAGATTCCCTTTATCGAGCGTCCGAGTCTGTCACCGCATCTCTTTTTATATTCTTCGTGTGTGAGCTCGATGAATTTATCGGTTGCTTTTCGGCTCAAGGTATCGGCATAAGTAGTTCCGTTAAAGTTTGACTCACACGGGTCTAACACTATCGCAAATCTTAAAACCTTCCACTCTCCGTTGTGACTATCGTCCTCGTCGCGTAAAAGAGCAATGGCTTCATTTACTTTGTTCAAAGCATCATCGCCGTCTGATATTTCAACCTTTTTATAGCACCATACGTTGATGCCCTGTACCTTGGCAACAAATACGGAGTAAGTATCGTCATTATATTCAAACTTTTCGGGCGAGGATTCATACACGTAGATCGATTTCATGCGATACTGCGGGTCTTTGGTTACCTTTCCGCCCGCAGATCCGGAAGGGTATCTGTCCTCATCGTACAGCCAAGCCTCCATGCCGTCACGCTCGGCGGCATCTGCCACGGCGTTTATAAGATCAAACCACTCGTCCCCGAGATACTCGGTGATAAGGCCTGCTCTTGAATGCATAAAATAGCCCCCCAAGCCCATTTCCTTCATGACCGCACTCTGGCGCACAAGCTCTTCTTCTCTGAGTTCTCCGTTCCATGACCAGAATGGCTTTGCTCGATACGTATTATCCGGGAGGGTGAAATTTTCTTTTATTCTCTTAAGTTCCATATTTGCCTCACGTTTAAAGCTTCTATTGACTATTTGATTTTTTTGCGATTGTTTTCATGCGAACTACCTATCATTAGATTTGAGTGTATTATATCATAAAATTGTGAATATGTCTACAACGAAACCGCCAAGGATATGCTCTACCGAAAAAGTAGAGCCGAGGCAAGCGCCTCGGCTCTCTTTTTGTATAATGCCAAAATTGTAATCATCAGAAAAGAAAATGTTATAGACTTATCGGGGGATTTTCGTTACAATGATGGTGTAAAGTCGCATTCAGCGCGGTTTTGCAAACTCGGAGGGGGAAAGCCCCGTCTCTGCGCGGAACACCCGAAAAAAGGTAATGTAATTTTCGTAACCGCAGCGAAGATAGACCTCCTTTAAGGGCAGCCCCTCGAAGATCAGCTCCTTGGCGCGGCGCACGCGCTGGGTGTTGACGTAGTGCATCATCGGCACGCCCATCTTACGCCGAAAGCTTTTGCAAAGGTAAGAGCCCGAGGTGTAAAGCTGCTCGGCGATGCTGTCGATGGTCAGCTTGCTTTCCAGATTGGCGTTGATGTACTCCACCGCACGCTCGATCAGCTGATCTGCGCCCGAAAGCGTTTTTTGCTCGGAGCGTATCTGCAAAATATAGTAGTAGGCAAGCAATCGCTCGTTGAATATGATGTTCTGCGCGGCGTCTGTTACGGCAAGCTTGGAAAGCTTAGCGCATGCACCAAGCGTCTGCAGAAAGGGCGTTCCCGTGATATTTTCTTGGATCACATCGCTTTTTTCCAAAAGATCGGCAAAATGCGAAAAGCCCTTTGTGCGAAGGCGGCTGTCGGAAACGTACATCACGGATCTGCGGTAGGGCGCTGGGCTCTTAAACATGATCCGATGCGGCACGCCCTGCGGAATGACGATCAGGTCATTTTGTGCAAGGGGATAGATTGTGCCGTCAATGTTCATTTCCACGTCCCCCTCTAACAAAAGGAAAAATTCGTAATAAGGGTGTTCGTGTCCCGGAAAAGCGTTTTGCACGGGTGAGGGATCAAAGGAAACCGAGAAATGGCTCTTTTGCGTGCCACTCACGCGGAAAACGTTCAAAGTTTCGTTGCTCATACCCCCATTATAAACGATTTTTCCAAAAAGTCAATACTTGTATCAAATTTGTAATCATAAAGGAGAAAAAATTATGCCTAAAATCACACTTTGTGCCTTCGCTGACGAGTCCTCTTCCGTATTTGACGAGCAGATCGCCGCGATGCTGCGCAACAACGTCTCGCTGATGGAGATCCGTAATGTGGACGGCAGAAACGTAAAGAAACTGACCGTTGAGGAGGCGAAGGAATACAAAAAGCGCCTTGATGACAAGGATCTTGCCGTCTGGTCGATCGGCTCGCCTCTCGGCAAGTCCGAGATCGCGGACGATTTCACCGCCGTAGAGGATCTGCTCAAGCACTTGTGCGAGCTGGCACTGACCTTTGGTACGGACAAGATCCGTATGTTCAGCTTCCATCACGCAACCGAAGCGCGCGAAGAGGTGCTTTCCCGTCTTTGCCGTATGGTTGAGATCGCGGGGGACTACGGCGTAGGTCTTTACCACGAGAACGAAAAGGGCATTTACGGTGACATCGCTGCCCGTGTGCAGGACATCATCGATAACGTTCCCGGTCTTTACCACGTGTACGATCCCGCTAACTTCCTGCAGGTGGGCGAGGCTGCTGCCGATACGCTGCGCCTGTTCCACGACCGTGCCGATTACTTCCATATTAAGGACGTGATCGCCGCTACGGGCGAGCTTGTTCCCGCCGGTCACGGCGACGGCGATATTCACAAGCTGGTTGCCGACATCAAGACCGACAAGGTGCTCAGCGTTGAGCCGCATCTGAAGATATTCGACGGCTACGGTCAGATCGACGATACACAGATGAAGCACAAGTTCCACTTCCAGAGCAACGTTGAGGCATTTGACGCCGCCGTGAACGCTCTCAAGGCTGTTTTGCTTGCCAACGGCTACGAAGAGCAGGGGAGAAGCTTTGTAAAATGAAGAACGTAGGTCTTAATCTGTATTCCATTCGCAATCTGATCGCGACCGAGGAGGAATTCCTTGCCACCGCGCACAAGCTGCGCGAAATGGGATACGAGTATATGCAGTTTTCCGGCGCAAAATACGATCACGAGATGATCAAGCGCGTCAGCGAAGCATCGGGGCTTCCCGTGTACCTCACGCATATGCCGATTGACCGCATTCTGAACGATACCGACGCGCTGATGGCAGAGCACGAGCGCTTCGGCTGCCGCAACATCGGTCTTGGTGCGATGCCGTTTGAGATCCTCGCGGACGAGGAAAAGTTCAAAGAAACCGTGGCAGCCCTTGATGCCGCCGCCGCAAAAATGGAGAAAAACGGCTTCGCGTTTTTCTACCATCACCACCAGTTTGAGTTTATGAAGCGAAACGGCGAAACGCTGTTCGACTATATGGTGAAAAATGCACCGCACGTGAGCTTCACCGTGGACACCTACTGGCTGCAATATGCCGGCGTGGATATTCTTGCCACCCTGGACAAATTGAAGGGAAGGATCGGCTGCACGCATCTCAAGGACTACGCCATCGAGCTCGTGGAAAAGGACGGCAAAAAGGAATTCAAGCCCGTCTTCGCTCCCGTAGGCAACGGCAATATTGATTTCGCTCCCGTGGTACGCAAAATGCTGGAAAACGGCGCGAAATATATCTTTGTCGAGCAAGACAATGCCGCCACCCTCCCCGATACGCTCGGCGAGGTGGAGCAGAGCATCCGTTACATCAGAAATAACCTGTAAAAAGGAGAAATAACAATGGAAAAGATCAGATTTGGTATCATCGGTGCCGGTAATCAGGGCACGCTGTATTCGGAAAAGATTTTTGGCGGCGGCAAGATCGATAACGGTGTGGTGACCGCGATCTGCGATACCAACCCCAAGAAGATTGAGATTTTGAAGGGCAAGCTGAACGATGACAGCATCACCTATTTTAACGATTACATCGAAATGCTGGAAAGCGGTCTTTGCGACGCGATACTGGTGGAAACCCCTCACTACGATCACCCCGTGATCGTCAAGGAGTGCCTTGCGCGCAACATTCACGTGCTTTGCGACAAGCCCGCAGGCGTTTACACCAAGCAGGTGCGCGAGATGAACGAGTATGCGAAGAACGCCAGCGCGACCTTCGGTATGATGTTCAACCAGCGTACCAACTGCGTGTACCGTAAGATGAAAGAGATCATTGCCGAGGGCGGCATCGGTGAGCTGCAGCGCATCAACTGGATCATCACCGACTGGTATCGCACCGATACTTACTACACCAGCGGCGACTGGCGCGCCAGCTGGCTGGGCGAGGGCGGCGGCGTGCTGATCAATCAGTGCCCCCACCAGATCGACCTGTTCCAGTGGATCCTTGGCGAGATGCCCGTTACCGTGCGCGGCTTCTGCCAGTACGGCAAGTGGCATAATATCGAGGTTGAGGACGAGGTAACCGCGTTCTTTACCTACAAGAACGGCGCGACGGGCGTGCTGATCACCACCACGGGCGAGGCGCCCGGCACCAACCGCCTGGAGATCTCGGGCACCAAGGGCAAGCTGCTCTGCGAGGGCGATAAGCTCTTCTGGACGAAGAACGAGGTGGATAGCCAGGAGTGGGCACGCACCTGTGAGGTCGGCTACAAGAAGCCCCCGCGCGAAACCATCGAGGTGGAGACCGACGGAGAGAACCCCCAGCACAAGGGTATTATCAATAACTTTGCCAACTACCTGCTTGGTAAGGAGGAGCTGTTCGTGCCCGGTACCGACGGCATCAACGGCGTAGAGCTGATGAACGCCATTGAGCTTTCGGGTTGGATGGGCGGCGAGGAGATCACGCTTCCCATCGACGAGGAGCGCTACCTCGCGGAGCTCAACAAGCGCCGCGCAACCTCCAAGCTCCAGACGGGCTGCAACGATAAGGTCGCTGATAACAGCAACTCCGTGAACGTGTAATAGTTAACAAACAAAAAAGCCGCCATTGGGCGGCTTTTTTTGTTTGTTTTTAAATTTTTCCTTTCACCACGGAAAGCGCAGTTTCAAAGGATGCAGGGGTGGTGGCAAGGACGGAGGAGGGAGCATCGAAGGAAAGCTCCTTGCCCTCAAAGTCGGTGGCAACGCCGCCTGCTTCCGTGAGGATCAGCTTGCCCGCGGCAAAGTCCCAGGGGGAGAGGATCGGCTCGCAATACACGTCCAGCTCACCGCACGCCACGGCACAAAGCTCCAGGGCGGCAGACCCGATGCGGCGGATGTCACCGAAATTCATCAGAAGACCGTAGGTGATGTCGGTCACGGGGCGCGCCATCGTGTCGCGGTTATAGGGCGAGGTGCCAAGCGAGGCGATACCCACGCACGGCTCGCGGTCGGAAACGCTGATCTTGCGGTGGTTACAGTACGCGCCGCCGCCCAGATGTGCGGCATAATAACGGTTGGCATACGGGTCAAAAATCGCACCGTATACGGGCTTTTTGTTCTTCAGCAGTCCCACGGACACGCAAGACGCGCGGCGACCGAGCATAAAGTTGGTGGTACCGTCGATGGGGTCAATCACGAAGGTATAGCCGTCCCCCACGGGGTTGTCGCTCTCGCCTTCTTCTTCGGCAAGGAACTCACATTCGGGGATCAGCGCCTTGAGCTTTTCTTCCAGGAAATGCTGCACGCGCACGTCATACTCGGTCACGAAATTCGCGGTGCCCGCCTTTTGCTTGACGTGCAGACGGTGTGCGTCCGCCTCGATCATGATCTTCGCGCCCTCGCGGATAATTTCCTCGATCGAGCCGTCGGGGAGCAGGCCGTGAGATACGGGCGAGCCCTGAATTTCATCACGGAGCTTGAGCGCGAGCTTCGGCTTGCGTGTGGTGATGTTCGCCACGCGATGCTCAAGCAGGAAGCGGATCAAGTCCTCGTCATCAGCGGTCCACACCGAGTAGTTAAGGCCGTTTTCCTTGACATAAGCCAGGTTTTCCGCGGTCACGATGCGCTTGTCAAGATTGATGTAGGGGCAATTCGTCTTTTTGCAGTATTCCACTGCATCGCGGATCTGTGCCTCGTTGAGCGCCTTGATGCCTTCCTCGGTGTCGGCGTTTTTGAGGCGCCAAAGCGAGTGCCAGAGGTCTGCGCCAAGCGTTTTGCATTCCTCGGGGCGGTGGTTGCACTGTCCCGTGAAGAGCACGCGGTGCCCCATATGATAGCGCTTTGCGGCTGCCGCGACAAGCTCCAGAAGCCCGTCGGTTTTCACGTCACAGTTGACGAAAAGCGTGGGGAACGGGGAGATCAGCTGAAGCAGGGTTTCAAACTTTACGCATTTGGAAGGATCCTCCGGCTCATCGTGCGACAGATACAGCTGTTCGCCGTCATAGCGCACGTCGATCTCGATATATTCCGCGCCGCTTGCAATGGCGGCGAGAATGTGCTCGCGGCTGTTGGGCTCGGTGCCCTCGCACGCGGAATGGGCGGTGATGGTGGTCAGACCCGCGCGGCGGATCTCGGCAGGGGAGTATCTTTTGACGTCGTTCATAATAGCACTCCTTCGATTGTTTTATTGCCTTTATTATAGTATAAGACTTTTCAAAATGCAAGGGATTTTGCGATATTGTGAAAAAAACGCGCAAATCCGGTAAGAACAGTTGCAAAAAGCCGACGGGGAAATCCCGTCGGCTTTTGTCTTAATCTTCAATTTTTGCCTTGCGGGCATTGACCGCGCGGAAAAATTCCATATCCTCAAATTTCGGCTTGCGGGCGTAGGTGTAAAGCCCGTTGACCTCCTGCTCAATGTCGTAAAGCTGGGTATAGCAGAAGCCGAACATACAAGGGTTGTCCAAAAGCACGTCGGTCAGCGACTTGTAGCGATTCTTGAATTCTTCCTCTGTTACGGGCGCGTTGCCGTAGCCCCAAGCGTTGGAGGCGAGCGAGTCCACGTTCCATTTGATGCCGCCGTATTCGCTGACGAAAAGTGGCTGACCTGCCATGTAATGACCCGTGCGCTTGGCGGTCATCGCACAGCGGTGATTCCGCCATTCCTTCAGCATCTCGTTGGCGTCGGGATTGCCGAACATTTCAAGGAACGCCGCGCTGTCCTGCACGTAATCGTGAATATCGTACAGGTCGGTGCATTCGGTGTGATAGCCGCCGCTGGTGTCAATGCAGGGACGGGTGGGATCCAGTGATTTTGTCAGGTGATAAAGCGAGCGCAGAATATCGTAATCCGGCACGCCCTTGTGCGCGCCCGGCCAGATCTCGTTCAGGGGGCACCAGCCGATCAGGGCAGGGTGGTTGTAATCGCGCTCTATGATCTCGCGCCATTCTGCGATCATCGGGGGGAGGCACGCGAGTGCGTCTTCCTTGATGCCCCAGCTGCCGTATTCACCCCATACAAGGTAGCCCATTTTGTCGCAGTGGTACAAAAACAGCGGCTCAAAGACCTTTTGATGCAGACGCGCACCGTTGTAGCCCACGTCCATTGAAATCTGAATATCGCGGATCAGATCCTCTTCGGTGGGGGCGGTGTAAAGCCCGTCGGGGTAATAGCCCTGATCCAGCACCAGGCGCTGGAACACGGATCTGCCGTTTAGAAGGAAGCGATAGCCGTCAAAGCCGATCGAGCGCATACCGAAATAGGAAAGGACGCGATCCTCGCCAAATAAGAGCTGCAGATCGTACAATCTGCCACTGCCCACCTCCCACAAGTGAAGCTCGGTGAGGGGAAGCGTGCCGCGCACGAGATTGCCGCTTTTGTGTTCAAGGGTGATGCTGCCCACGCGCTTGCCTTCATAGAAGGCCTCAGCGGCAAACGAGCCGTAGCCAACGACCTCTGCCTCCAGCGCCAGTGCGGCGTTGTCCACGTCGGGCGTGAGGCGGATGCGGCGGATATAGCACGAGGGAACGTGCTCCAGCCACACGGTCTGCCAGATGCCCGTTACACGGGTGTAAAAGCACCCCTCGGAGGCGTATTCGATCGATTGCTTTCCGCTGGCATATCGATCGTCGCGGGTGTCGTCCTCGGCGCACACGCAAAGCGAAGCTTTGTTGCCGTTCAAATACGGGGTAATATCCGCGGTGAAGGAGGCGTATCCGCCCTTGTGCGTGCAGACCTTTTTGCCGTTGATGTAAACGGTGGCGGTGTGATCCACCGCACCGAAATGAAGCAGAATGCGCCCGCCCTGCCACGCAGCGGGGATCTCAATATCGCGGCGATACCAGACACAGTTCAAAAAATCCGTATCTCCCACGCCGGAAAGCGTGCTTTCGGGGCAGAAGGGCACGGTGATGCTGCCGGCCAGATGTGCGCGCTCAAAAAGGCGGCGCTGCTTGCCACTCGCGCTTTTGTCGGTTTCAAATTCCCATACGCCGTTTAAATTCAGCCATTCGCTGCGCTTGAATTGCGGGTTGGGATGCTCGGCTCTTGGAATTATCATTTTTTCCTCCCAAAAAGGTTTTTTAAGGGTGTTTTTTTCAGTATGACACATTTGTGAGAAAAAGTCAAGACGGATTTCCGTCATTCTTTTTTCGAAAAGTCCGTTATTTGCACGGATCGCTCAGGATTTGGCAAAGGACAGCGGGGAAATGCCAAATCTTGCCTTAAACGCGCGGGAAAAGTTGAACTCATCGGCGTAGCCCACAAGGTGCGCCGTTTCTCCCACACCAAAACCGCTTTTGAGGAATTCTCGCGCCTTTTCCATACGGATCTCGGTCAGATATTCCTTCACGCCAACGCCTGTTTTTTGCTTGAAAAGGCGGTAAAGATGGCTGCGCTCAAAGCCGAACAGCGCGGCAAGCTCGCTTGTTTGCAGCGGCTTCATATAATTGTAGCGGATATAACGGCAGATGGCCTCAATATCCGTGCGCGCCGCACTTTTTTCGCTTTTTTGAAAGAGCTTGTAGATCAGCTCGTACAAAAGCGAAAGGTAGATCTCGGGTGCCGCCTCGTCTGCCTTTACGTAGCTTTCCACGCGCTCGTGAAGCTTGTCGGGCACGGTGAATACGGAAGGGGCGGTGTCAAAGGGGGCGGCGGCGGAGCCTTTAAACGCGATCCAGGCGTATTCCCACGGTGTTTTTGTATCCGCCTCGTAGACCGTGAGCTCGCCCGGACGGATCACGAAAAGCTCTCCTGCTGTGATATGATGCGTGCCGTATTTATCCTGAAGGGTGCCACAACCCGAAAGGCAAAAGTGGATTAGGTAGCAGTTGCGTACGTGTGGGCCGAAGCGATGCCCCTTTTCGCATCGCTCCGTGCCGATAAACAGGGGGGACAGCGCGTGACGGGCACTGTCCGCGCTTAACATAACGTCCTTTGACATAAAATCACCTCTTTGCAACATTTTAACATAAAACGGTCACAAAAATCAATAGAAAAGTCACATTTTATGTGATAAAATGAAATCATCAAGGAAAAAGGAGGATAATTTTATGAAAATTACCTTTTTGGGTGCGGGAAGCACCGTATTTGTGAAAAACGTATTGGGTGACGTGCTTTTGACTCCCGTTCTGGGCGAGGATCTGGAAATCGCACTTTACGATATTGACGGCTCTCGCTTGCAGGACTCGCTTTTGGTGGTAGAGCGCCTGAACGAAAAATACAACGGCGGCAAGGCAAAGATCGGCACCTATCTTGGCGCAGAGCACCGCAAGGAAGCGCTCAGAAACGCCGATTTTGCGGTCAACGCCATTCAGGTGGGCGGCTATGAGCCCTGCACCGTGATGGACTTTGAAATCCCGAAGAAATACGGCTTGCGCCAGACCATCGGTGATACCTTGGGCATTGGCGGTATCTTCCGCGGACTTCGCACCATTCAGGTGATGAAGGATTTTGCCCGTGATATGGAGGAGGTCTGCCCCAACGCGTGGCTGCTCAACTACACCAACCCGATGGCGATCCTCACGGGCTATATGCAGCGCTACACGGGCGTCAAGACCGTAGGTCTTTGCCACAGCGTTCAGGTCTGCACGCGCGATCTTTTCAAGCGCTTGGAGATGGAGGACGTGAAGATCGGTCGCGAGCTGATCGCGGGCATCAACCACATGGCGTGGCTTCTGGAGATCACGGATGCCAAGGGCAACGATCTGTACCCCGAGATCGCGCGCCGCGCAAAGGCAAAATCCGCCGCGCGCAAGCACAGCGATATGGTGCGCTTTGATTACATCAACAAGCTGGGCTATTACTGCACCGAAAGCTCGGAGCATAACGCCGAGTATAACCCCTTCTATATCAAATCCCGCTACCCCGAGCTGATCGAGAAATTCAACATTCCGCTGGACGAGTATCCGCGCCGTTGCGTCAATCAGATCGCGGGATGGGAAAAGCAGCGCGAGGCGCTTTTGAACGGCGGCGACGTAGAGCACGTCCGCTCGCGCGAGTACGCTTCGCGTATCATGGAGGCGGTGCTCACCGACGTGCCGTATCAGATCGGCGGCAATGTGCTGAACAACGGATTGATCGAAAATCTGCCCGCAGACGCGTGTGTAGAGGTGCCGTGTATGGTGAACGCGTGCGGCATCAATCCTACGCGCGTGGGACGTCTGCCCGTGCAGTTGGCAGCGATGAATATGACGAATATCAACCCGCAGCTGCTGACCATTGAAGCCGCCGTAACGGGGAAGAAGGAGCATATTTATCACGCCGCGATGCTGGAGCCGCATACCGCTGCCGAGCTTTCCATTGACGACATCATTAAGATGTGCGACGAGCTTTACGATGCACACCTTGCCGCAGGATTTCCTGTGCTGTAAAATACAAAACGCCTCGGCCGTTTGGCAGAGGCGTTTTGTTTAGCAATACTCCCGCAATTTTTCCAGTGCCGCCTTTTCGATGCGGCTGACGTAGGAGCGCGAAATGCCAAGATGCTCCGCGACCTCACGCTGGGTAAGGGGATCCTTGCCCGAAAGCCCATAGCGCAGCGTGATGACCTCGCGCTCGCGCTCGTCAAGTACGGCGGAAACAAGCCGCCGCACCGCCGCGTGCTGGATACGCCGCGTAGTGTCTTCCACCATATTTTCCTCGGAGGCGATCACGTCCATGTATGTGAGAGGATTGCCGTCGCGGTCCACGTCGATGGTTTCATGAATGGATACCTCGGCAGAGAGCTTTTTTTGTGAGCGAAAGAACATTAAGATCTCGTTTTGAATGCATTTTGCCGCGTAGGTGGCAAATTTTACGCCCGTTTCGGGCTTGAAGCTGTCCACCGCCTTAATGAGGCCAATGCTGCCGATGGAAACCAGATCCTCCCCGTTTTTGGCGGTGCTGTAATACTTTTTCACGATGTGGGAAACCAGGCGCAGATTGTGCAAAATGAGCTTTTCACGCGCGGCGGCATCTCCCGCGCGGTGTGCCTCGAATGCGACGCGTTCCTCCTCGGCAGAGAGTGGTGGGGGAAAGTTTTGCGGCGTGCCGATGCCAAGCAGCAGATGTACGGCGTTTAAAAATAGCGAAAAAAGTCCGGAAAACAAGCGAAATCACCTCCGCCCTCAATATATGAGGGGGTGATTGTCCAAAATGAGTGAGAGGCGCAAAGCGAGATCGCGCGTATGGGGCAGATTGTGGCACCGTTTTCTTTTTTTACCTTGACACGCGCGCACATATTTGTTATACTTATAACAAACACTAAAACAATACCCTTGGAGGTAAGCTATGACGAAATTGATCGGCAATGCCGTAGTAGGACAGTCGGGCGGTCCCACTGCCGCCATTAACGCGACGCTCGCAGGTGTGATCCGTGGCGTGAAGGAGGACGTGGCAAACGGTGCCATCAAGACGCTGTACGGTATGAGAAACGGCGTACAGGGGCTTCTGGAGGAGCGCCTTATTGACCTCAACGCCTTCTTTGATTGCGAGGAGAAGATCGATATGCTTGAGCACACGCCTGCCGCTGCACTCGGCTCCTGCCGCAAGAAGCTCCCCAAGCTTGGCGAGGACGATGCCGTGTTTGAAAAGTTGCTTGCTATCTTCAAAAAGTACGATATTCGCTATTTCTTCTATATCG
>JAZRFS010000142.1:0-14930 GCA_045643765.1 Eubacteriales bacterium | reverse complement strand
AGGTTTCGGGGCTGGTAAATTTTACCAATTCGACCTTGTTGAACTGATGCTGACGAATAAGACCTCTGGTGTCGCGGCCTGCGGAGCCCGCCTCGGCACGGAAGCAAGCGGAATATGCGCAGTAGCTGATGGGCAGCTCGGCGCCGTCCAGGATCTCGTCGCGGTGCATATTGGTGACGGGTACCTCTGCGGTGGGGATCAGGAAGCAATCGTTGTTTGCCACGCGGAAGGCGTCCTCCTCAAACTTGGGCAGCTGACCGGTGCCGCGCATCGAGTCGCGATTGACCATGAAGGGCGGGAAGATCTCGGTGTAGCCGTGTGCGGTGTGCGTGTCGAGATAGTAGCTGATGACAGCGCGCTCCAGGCGTGCGCCAAGACCGCGGTAGAAATGGAAGCGGGTGCCCGTTACCTTTGCGGCGGTGTCGGGGTCAAGGATCTTAAGATCCTTGCCGAGATCCCAGTGGGGCTTTGCTTCAAAATTAAACTCGCGGGGTGCGCTCCAACGACGGATTTCGGCATTTTCCTTGTCGTCCTTGCCGATCGGAACCTGTGCGTTGGGCACGTTGGGGATGGAAAGCAGGATGTTCTCCATCTCGGTGTCGATGGCAGCGATCTTCTCGGTCTCTGCCTTGACGGTTTCGGAAAGTGCCTTCATCTCTGCAAAGATGGGGGCAACG
The DNA here is from genome assembly GCA_045643765.1 of Eubacteriales bacterium. Lineage (GTDB taxonomy): Bacteria > Bacillota > Clostridia > Oscillospirales > CAG-272 > Firm-07. The sequence continues at coordinate 14,253 of JAZRFS010000142.1, read as the reverse complement.
TCCTTTCCCTCTTTTTTCAAAAGAGGGATGCTCTTGGAGATCTTGTTCTGCTCTGCCTTCTTTGCCTCGGTGTCGGCGATGAGCGTGCGGCGCTCTACGTCAAGCGCGAGAAGCTTGTCGATCTCTGCGCTGTAATCCTTCTGGCGCGTAGCAAGTCGTTCTTTGGCATATTCTGCGTTTTCTTTGATCCATTTAATGTCTAACATTTGTATATCCTCCGGTTAAATTACAGTTCTTCGTTGAAAAAATCGGGGCCGCAGAGCGCAAGCAGCAGCGCTTCCATGTCTGCGTCGTCCTCATAGTACAGCTCAATCGACTTTTTCTTGTCGTTTTGCGTGATCTTGACCTTGCGACCAAGCGTTTCGCGCGTGCGGCGCTCCAGATCCATCATATACGCGCGATTTTGCGGCTTGCCGTCAATATCGGGCAGCTCCGGTGCGGGTGCAATGTTTTCGCGCTTTACCAGCACCTCGGTTTCGCGTACGGAGAGGTTTTTCAGAATGATGCGGTTGGCAAGCGGCACGATCTTCTCAGGATCGGTGAGCCCAAGGAGCGCTCTTGCGTGACCTGCGGTCAGATCTCCCGCCTTCAGCTGCTCCAGTACCTCGTCGGGCAGCTCCAGAAGGCGCAGCAGATTTGCAATAGTGGGACGGGATTTGCCCACCTGCTTTGCGACCTCGTCTTGCGTAAGGTCAAATTGATCGATCAGCGCCTTGTAGGCGAACGCCTCTTCTACGACGTTCAGATCTTCGCGCTGTACGTTCTCGATGACTGCGATCTGTGCAGCCTTGAGGTCGTCACCGTCCAGTACAATGGCGGGAATTTCGGTGAGACCTGCCATTTTGGCGGCGCGCCAGCGGCGTTCACCTGCGATAATCTCAAAATATCCCTCAAAATTGGGGTTCTGACGTACCAGAATGGGCTGCAACACACCGTAAGAGGCGATGGAGTCTGCCAGTGCTTCCAGTGCTTCCTTGTCGAATTGCTTGCGGGGCTGGTCGCTGCGCGGCTCAACCTCTGCGATGCGGAGTGTGGTGGCAGCTCCTTCCTTCATATCGGTAATATTGTCATCCAGAATGGCGTAAAAATCTCTGCCAAGACCGCCGGGCTTTTTTGCCATGGGGTTTTCCTCCTTTTATTTATTATTTACGTGCGCAGGAGCAGCTCGCGCGCTACCTGCAAGTATTCCTTCGCGCCTTTTGCGCTTCTGTCGTGGTAATAAGCGGGCATTCCGAAGCCTGGTGCCTCGGAAAGCTTGACGTTACGGGAAATGTTTGTGTCGAAAACTTGATCGCCGTAATGCTTTTTCAACTCCGATAATACCTGCTGCGAAAGCGTTAGGCGGGGGTTGAACATGGTAACGAGTATGCCGCACACCGTAAGGCGCGGGTGATACCGCTTTTTCATACGCTGAATGGTCAGCATCAGCTGCGAAAGTCCTTCCAATGCAAAAAATTCGCACTGCATTGGGATGATAACGCCGTCTGCAGCCACCATAGCGTTGACTGTCAACATACCGAGCGAGGGCGGGCAATCCAAAATGATGTAATCGTAATCGTCCTTGAGGGGCAACAGCACGCGACGCAGATGGTTCTCGGCATCGTCGCCCTCCAACAGATCGTATTCTGTTGCTGCCAAATGGATATTTGAGGGCAAAAGATCCAGGTTCTCAAATTCCGTATGGATGACAACGTCTCCCGCGCGGCAACCGCCGATCAGGAGATCTGCCATACTGAAACGGAGAGATTTCTTCGCCACTCCTAAGCTGCTCGTGGCACTTCCCTGGGGATCCAGGTCCACCAGGAGCGTTTTTCGCCCTAAAATGCCAAGACTTGCGGCAATGTTGACCGCAGACGTGGTTTTTCCTACGCCGCCCTTTTGGTTGGCTAAGGCCAAAATTCTGCCCATTTGCCGCACTCCTTTCGCTTCGTTGTAATTATTATAGCATTCCAACCACCTTTTTGCAATATCTTTTTTGAGGAAAAGCGAAAAAAGTTTCACGTGAAACACGCTCGCTGCACTTGGCGATTGTTTCACGTGAAACGTCTTATCTGAACGGCAAGGTGTGTTTCACGTGAAACGTTGGGCTTGGATGACAAAAGGTTTCACGTGAAACAAAACTAAGCATTGGGGATCCGGATGGTAATAATAAGCCCGCTTGCCGTTTGTTCGCTTTCCAGCGTGGCGTTTCTGCCTGTTTTGCGGAAGATATTTAACGTACGCTCCAGCGAGTTGTACAGGGGTTGCAGGGTGTGAAGCACAAATTTGGATGCCCGCTTGCTTTCGGCAAAGCCCTCTTGCTTGTCCACGGTGCGGTGCTGCGGGGTAAAAACGCGTTCTGTGGAGAGATCTGGGGGCATTTGGGGCGTTTTGGGGGCTAAATCGGGCATTTCTCGGAGCAAATAGCTCTCAACAAGTGCCTCTGTGGCGGCGACACTCAGGTTTTTGCGGCAGATCGCATCCAGCGCAGATAGGCGCTGATCCGGGGATTTCAGGCGCAAAAGTGCCCTGGCGTGGCGTTCAGAAAGCCCGTTCAGCAGTATTTTCTTCTGTTCGGTGGCTGTCAGGTGTAAAAGCCGCAGCTTGTTGGCGACCGCGGATTGGGAAAGTCCGGCGCGACGGGAGATCTCTTCCTGTGTGAGCCCGTAAGCGTCTGTCAGATGGCGGAAGGATACCGCTTGCTCGAACATATCCAGGCTTTTGGCGGTGATTTTTGCGAAAATCGCACTGATTTGTGCCTCTTGGGGGGTGTTTTGCGCGATCAGGCAGGGGAGCTGCTTCAACTCCGCAAGGCACGCCGCGTGCCATAGTTCTTCGCCTTCTACGACCAAATAGCGCCAGATCCCGGGAAATACCTCGGTGGGTGTAACCACCACCGGAGTGGAAATGCCGTATTTTTTGATATTTTGCACCATGCGGATCGTTTTTCCGCCTTTTGATGGTGTTTTCGCCTTGTTTGAATAGATTTCTGTGATGGGAACGGAAACAATGCTTCCTTGCGTGAGTGTATGCGATTGCTCGTTCTGGTGCGCATAAGCGGTCGTATAGGTCATTTGAGGCGTTTCCCCTTTCTTTTGCTTTTCTTTTCCTTCATTATAGCACGTCCTTCGAGAAGTTTTTGTCGCTAAGAAATGGTAAAAAATGGCAATTATCGCCGAGAAAGGGCGATTTTGTGCAAATTTGGGCAAAATAAAAAGAAACGCGCGGGCGCGTGTCGAATTATATGTGCAAATATCGGGGCAATGCGGGGTGTGTGCGGTGAATGGGTGGTGGTGGGCGCTGAAATAAGGGCGCATTTGAAATAAAAAACGCGCAACCGTATCGGTTGCGCGTGATGTCGGGTGGATTGGAGCGCGTGAAACGCGTTTTTTGATTAAAATGATGCGAAGGAATGCGTTTTGCTTGTGTTAAAGCGGCTTTTTGACGATCTTGGCGTAGGGACGGGGGAAGCCCGCGGGGGTGGGCTTTACCTTCTGGATCTCAAAAATAATGCGTTCGTCCTGCTCGTTATCATAGGAAAGGGTGACGTTGTGACGGGCGATCAGCTTGCCGCCAAGCTGCGCGACGGCGCTTGCGGCGCTCTCCCATTCCTCCTCGCCCTTGCGTGCCTTCATAGCGAGAAATTTGCCGCCCACACGCACCAGCGGCAGGCAAAGCTCGGTGAGCACGGGGAGCGCGGCGACGGCGCGTGCGGTACAGATATCATATTTTTCGCGGTGCGCGCCCTTGCCTGCCTCCTCAGCGCGTGCGGCGATTGCGGTCAGGTTTTTGCAGCCGAGCAGATCGGCGGTTTCCTGTACGTAGCGGATGCGCTTTGCGGTGCTGTCAAGGGATAGGATCTTGAGGTCGGGGCGGCAAATGGCAAGCGGCAGCGAGGGGAAGCCCGCTCCGCAGCCCACGTCGCAGATGCTGGCGCCCTGCGGCAAAAGCGGTTCTACCGTCAGGCTATCCAGATAATGACGCAGGATGATGGCGCGCGGCTCGGTAATTGCCGTGAGGTTCATATGCTCGTTGACCTCCAGCATGCGCGCGGTCAATTGATGAAATTTGGCGGTGTTTTCGGCAGTTGCGTGCGCGTGAAGCCCGTTTTGCGCGAAAATGGCCTCAAAAAGCGCGAAAAAGTCGGAAAAATCCATAAAAACGCACCACGTATTGCCCCAAACGGTGTTTTTGGGGCGCCTTTCTACTTAAAATGACAAAAAGAGACAAATGTTGTGTTTTTGCGTGCCGCCGGAACACTCTAAAACTAATACCGTTATGGCACTAATTGAAAAAATGCAAGGGCGTTTGTGGGAATAAATAAGGACTTATCTTATCAATGCAGACCCAGGTAGATCAGCAGCACCGAGATGTCAGCGGGGCTGACGCCGCTGATGCGGGACGCCTGCCCTACGGTGAGGGGTCTTTGGTCGCTCAGCTTCTGCGCCGCCTCGATGCGCAGCCCCGTGATCGACTTGTAGTCAAGATCGGGGGGAAGCTGCTTGCTTTCCAGGCGCTCGTGACGGGCGACCTCTGCGAGCTGTCTTGCGATGTAGCCTTGGTATTTTACCTGCACCTCAACCGAAAGTGCTTCGGCGCCCGTCAGCACAGGACGCGCGGGATCCAGCTCTTGCAGCGCCTCGTAGGTGACGGTGGGACGGCGCAAAAGATCTGCGAGCGACATTCCCGAATTGGGTGCGGGAAGCCCCAGCGCGGTGAGGAACGATTGGGTTGCCTTGGGGGAAAGATGCGTATTTTCCAGACGCTCGATCTCGGCGGCGATATGCGCCTGTTTTTGCAAATAAGTGGCATAACGGGTATCGTCAATCAGTCCTACGCGGCGTCCCTCCGGCGTCAGACGCGCGTCGGCGTTATCCTGGCGCAAAAGCAGACGGTACTCAGAGCGGGAGGTCATCATACGGTAGGGCTCGTTGGTGCCCTTGGTGATCAGATCGTCGACAAGGGTGCCGATATAAGAGCCTGCGCGGGGCAGGATAAGGGGGTCTTCACCCTTTAATTTGAGCGCGGCGTTGATGCCCGCGAGAAGCCCTTGCGCGGCGGCTTCCTCGTAACCGGAGGTGCCGTTGAACTGCCCCGCACCGTAAAGTCCCTTGACGCGCCGAAATTCCAGCGTAGGGGTAAGCTCGGTGGGGTCGCAGCAATCGTATTCGATCGCGTAGGCGTAGCGCATCATTTCGGCATTTTCAAAGCCGGGGAGCGAGTGCAGCATCTCGTACTGCACGTCGGTGGGCAGCGAGGTGGAAAAGCCCTGCAGATACAGCTCGTCGGTGTCGCGACCGATCGGCTCTAAAAAGAGCTGATGGCGCTCCTTGTCCGCAAAGCGCACCACCTTATCCTCGATCGAGGGGCAGTAACGCGGACCTACACCGTGGATATGACCGCCATACATAGCCGAACGGGTCAGATTTCCGCGGATAATGGCGTGTGTGCCCTCGTTGGTGTAAACGATGTGACAGGGGAGCTGATCGATATTTTCCAAGTAGTTTTCGGGGGTGGTGTCGGCATAAGGGAGCCCGTTTTTCTCGCCCGGCTGCACCTCTAATTTTGAAAGGTCTACCGAGCGGCGGTGGATGCGTGCGGGCGTGCCCGTTTTGAAACGCATCAGCCGGATGCCAAGATGGGCGAGCGATGCGGAAAGTCCCTTAGAGGGCAAAAAGCCGTCCGGGCCGCTTTCAAAGTTCGCGCTGCCCACAAAGATGCGGCTTTCCAGATACGTGCCCGCCGCTACAATGGCAGCCTCGCAGGCAAATTCCTCGCCAAGGCGGGTGCGAACGCCGCACACGCCCCCTTCGTTTGTCAGAATATCCGTGATCTCGGCTTGAATGAGGCGCAGATGGGGTGTGCGCTCCAGCACCGATTTCATATATAGATGATATTGCTTGCGGTCCGCCTGCACGCGCTTGCTGTGTACCGCGGCTCCCTTGCCCAGATTGAGCGTGCGGGATTGCAGCGTCACGGCGTCTGCCGCGCGACCCATTTCGCCACCAAGGGCGTCTATTTCATAAACCAGATGCCCCTTTGCCGTACCCCCGATCGAGGGGTTGCAGGGCATATTTGCCACCGACTCCAGCGAAATGGTGAAAAGGACGGTGTCCACCCCCATACGTGCCGAGGCAAGTGCCGCCTCGATGCCGGCGTGACCCGCGCCGATGACGGCAATTTTTGTGGAAGAATTCATCGCTTGCTCCTTGCGAAAATCAAACTAAATTGCGTAAAATCCGTACCGTTTTGGTGCTTTTAGCGGGAAACCTTGGTGATGACCGTGGCAGAGGGGTTGTAGAAGCGGCAGATCTGCAGCGCTTTTTGCGTGGCTTCGAAATAGAAGATTGCGCGGCGCTTTTCTTTGCCGGCGCCCGCCTCGTATTCAAACAGAATGAAGTAAACGTCCTGCGCCTTCTGCGAGGAGATTGCCCAGAATTCGCGCTCGGGCAGATAGCTGCTTGCCTTTCTTGCTTCCTCTTCGTTATCCAGGGGAGCAATACGGATCGCGTCGCGCAGCATCAGCTTAAGCACCGTGCGGCGGGAGCGGTTGCCAAAGATCTTGGAGAAGGTCAGCTCGCCCGAGGTGATCGAATATTCATACTCCACCGACACATAGCGCCAGGTGAAAAAGACCAGCATCCACGTGAAAACGGGAACCAGTGCAAGGGGCGGGAGCACGTTTGCGGAGATGCCCAGCAAAAAGCAGCCGATTACAAAGCAGACGTAAAGCAGGATCATGCCGATGCGTGCCAGCTTCCAGGTGCCCTCGTTTTTCTGGGCGACCACAAATTCATAGGTAGAGAATTCATTCATCGTTTCATACCTCGTTTCGGATGAAATATTACCTATTAAGTATAACATAAAATGCAGCAAATTGCAAGAAGGATTTCCTTGTGGTGAGAACTTGCTGAAACGGAAACGGAAGAAATGCGCGGTGGCGTGTGAAAAAACGCAAAAAGCAAAAGTTTTCCACAGGGTGTGGCAAAAAGCAAATGCAAAAAAACCTGAGTTTTACACAGTTTCCACCGAGTTTTCCACAGTTTTTTGCGAAAAAAGCCCTTAAAAGTGCCAAAAAATAAAAAACGCGGAAAAACGTTTTCTTTCCAAACGCGGAAAAGTGTGGGGGCGCGAAAGGGGATTTTGTGCGGGAGAAGCCTTTTGTCAAAAGGCTCTGCTGCACCCTTTCCCCCAAGCGTTCAAGCAAAAGGAGTGTGCAAAGCCGCGTTGTTTGCCAAAAAAGATCAAAAAACAAAAAAAGCCGCCGAACGGGGCGACTTTTTGCTATATTTGCGGTTTTTCGCACGCAAAACGGCTGTGTGCTTTTTCTTTTTGTTTAAAGCTTTTTGAAAGGGGCGTGGGGAGAACTTTTTGCTGTCCTCGCTTACGCGAGCACGTCGACACACCTTTGGTGGTCGCGCAAAAACGTTTCCCCCACATATTTCGCTTTAATTCTTTAAGCTGTGGATCGGTGCGGGTACGCGACCGCCGCGGTGGATGAACCTCGCGGGGGAGTACTCGCGCACGGGCATAATGGGCGCGGTGCCAAGCAGACCGCCGAAATCGACGCTCTCGCCCACCTTCTTGCCGTAAGCGGGAATGACGCGCACGGCGGTGGTCTTGGTGTTGACCACGCCGATCGAGATCTCGTCGGCGATGATGCCGCAGATGACCTCCTCGGAAACGTCGCCGGGCACGGCGATCATATCAAGACCGACTGAGCAAACGGCGGTCATTGCCTCAAGCTTCTCAAGCGAAAGTGCGCCGCGCTCTACGGCTGCGATCATACCCGCATCCTCGGAAACGGGGATGAAGGCACCTGAAAGACCGCCCACGTGAGAGGATGCCATTACGCCGCCCTTTTTCACGGCGTCGTTGAGCATCGCCAGGCACGCGGTGGTGCCGTGTGCGCCGCAGCTCTCCAGACCCATCTCCTCGAGAATGTGCGCCACGGAGTCGCCGATGGCGGGGGTGGGGGCAAGGGAAAGATCAATAATACCGAAGGGCGTGTTCAGCTTTTGTGCCGCCTCGTTGGCGACGAGCTGACCGACACGGGTGATCTTGAATGCAGTTTTCTTGATGACGTCCGCAAGCTCAGAGAGGTCGCAGTCGCCCGCGCGACGGATCGCCGCGGCGACCACGCCGGGACCGGAAACGCCCACGTTGATGACAGCGTCGGGCTCGCCGACACCGTGGAAGGCGCCTGCCATAAAGGGGTTATCCTCGGGCACGTTGGCGAACACCACAAGCTTGGCGCAGCCCATCGAGTTGTTGTCGCGGGTGAGGTAGGCGGCGCGCTTGATGGCGCTGCCCATCAGACGGATGGCGTCCATATTGATGCCCGCCTTGGTGGTGGCGACGTTCACAGAGGAGCACACGGTGCTGGTTTCGGCAAGTGCCTCGGGAATGACGGAGATGAGGTTGCGGTCGCCCTGGGTCATGCCCTTGTGCACAAGCGCAGAGTAGCCGCCGATGAAGTTGATGCCAAGCGTGTTTGCCGCGCGCTGAAGCGTGTGCGCAAGCTTGAGGAAGCCGTCGGGGGACATATTGCCGCCGATCAGGGACACGGGGGTGACGGAAACGCGCTTGTTGACGATCGGGATACCGTATTTTTGCTCGATCTCCACGCCGGTTTTGACGAGGTTTTCTGCCTTGCGCGTGATCTTATCGTAGACCTTCTGGCACAGGCGGTCTGCGTCCTCGCTGACGCAATCGAAAAGCGAAATACCCATCGTGATGGTACGGATGTCGAGGTTTTCCTCGCGTATCATCCCTATGGTTTCGAGAATGTCGGCAGTATTCAGCATGTGAAGTTACCTCTTATACGTGATGCATCGTGTTGAAGATATCCTCGTGCATGGCGCGGATATCCAGACCCTTTTCGCGGCCGAGCGCGGCAAGCGCGTCCGCAAACGCGTTGAAGGGGGTGTTCAGCTTGTCGATCTCCACCAGCATGATCATGGCGAAGTATTCGGAAAGCACGCTTTGCGTGATGTCCACGATATTGGCGTTGTGGTCGGTGCAAAGAGCGCTGACGCCTGCGATGATGCCGACGCTGTCCTTGCCTGTAACGGTGATGACTGCTTTCATGTTATGTTCTCCTTTGCTTTGATGGTTATATTATACTATAAAATGTGGGTAAATGCAAGAATTTTTGCACTCGTGTGTGGCGCTTTTTGTCTATAAATCGCGCGGCACGGTGCGGCTGTTGCCTATCCTTTTCGTTAAAAGGTTTTTGAGGGGTCGTAGGGGAACTTTTTTCAAAAAAGTTCCCCTACACGCTCCCCTTACTTGCGCTTTTTCTTCTTTTTGGCGGTGGAGAAGCCGAAATGCCCCACGATTTTGCCCAGGGCATAGTAATCCCCGTGCGCGTAGGCGCAAAGATCCGCTTTTTCCAGATGCAATTTTCCTTCGCTGTCAAGCAATTCCTCGTTTACGTAAACGGCGAGGATGTCGGCAAGGAACATATCGTGCGAGCCCAGCGGCACAACGTCCGTCACGCGGCAGCAAAGCGACACGGGGCACTCGCCGATCATCGGTGCTGCGACCTCCTCTGCTGCAACGGGGGTGAGGTTGCATTTTTGGAATTTGTCCACCTTCGCGCCCGTGTAAATGCCGCAGTAATCGGCGGTGCGGGCAAGAGAGGCGGGCGTGAGGTTGATTACGAACTCGCCGGTCTCTTTGATGATATTGTAGGAATGACGCTTGGGGCGCACCGAGATGTAGGTCTTGGGCGGAATGGTGTTGGTGATGCCTGTCCAGGCGACCGTGAGGATGTTTTTGTGCTCTCCCGCACCACAGCTGACCATCACGGGGGGCACGGGCGCGAGCAGCGTGCCGCCGCGGAATTTGACTTTACTCATACCGTTACCCCACTAAATCAGAATTTTACAGTTTTGACGGCGGTGCATTTCCCCGCGCTGGGCGTGATCTCAAAGAGTGCGCCGTGCGCGGCGATCGGTCCGTCTGCCACGGTAAAGCGGCGGGGCAGATGCGTGCGTGCGCGGAAGATGACATCCTCTGCTTTGACGCCGAGAATACCGTTTGTGGGCCCCGTCATGCCAAGATCGGTCAGATAACCCGTGCCGTTCGGCAGGAGCTGGGCATCGTTGGTCTGCACGTGCGTGTGTGTGCCGAAGATGGCGGCAAATCTGCCGTCAAAGTGGCGCGCAAGGGCAATTTTTTCAGAGGTTGCTTCAGCGTGGATATCCAGTACCGCCACGTCGTAGCGCCCGCGGTGCTTCGCAAGCTCGTGCTCCACCGCTGTGTAGGGGTTCCCCAAGGCGTCCATAAACGCGACGCCGGACACGTTCACGACAAGGATCTGCCACCCGTCTGCCGAGGTGATCAGCTTTGATCCCTCGCCGGGGCATTCGGCGGGGTAGTTGCAGGGGCGGATGATGCGCGTAGCATCCTCTAAGAGCTGATGCGTGTCGCGTCTGTCAAAAATGTGATTGCCCGAGGTGATGAAATCCACGCCCGCGTCGAAAAGCGCCTCGGCGCATTTGGGGGAAAGTCCGTGGATGTCGCAGACGTTCTCGCCGTTGGCGATCACAAGATCTGCGCCGTACGTGCGGCGCGCGGTGGGCAGGGTGCGACGCAGGTAATCAAGCGTTTGCTCGCCCACCACGTCGCCGATGGCTAAAATTTTCATAAGTCCTTCTTTCTATCGGGGCAGTGCGTGCGCCCCGCGATCGATCGCAGCAGATGTGTAAAGTGCGATACAATACTAGTATACCATATCTTGTGGTAAAATGCAAGCGCGTACATACGCATAGGGCATTTTAAACACAAAAAAGAGTTATATTTATATAAAATAACAAAAATTTAAAAAAGGTCTTTACAAACTATTTACTTTTTGCTATAATGTTTGTAAACCGTAATGGGGGTAGTGCCCCCTTGCGCCAAAACCGTGCGGCGATGGCACGGTGCTGCAGTTCCCCTCGTCGCCGCGTTGCTTTGCAACGTGAAAATCCCCAACATAAGGAGAAAAGAAAATGAAACTGACACGTATTCTCTCTCTTATTCTTGCCGTTTTGATGATGGCGTGTGCATTTGTTGCCTGCGATAAGGAAGACGGCACTGATGACACGGCAGCGGATGCAGCCGGCGCTGATCAGCAGATCCAGGCTATCACCCTGAACGTGGTAGAGGGCGGCTTTACCGGCTACACGATCATTCGTGACTACAAGGCAAGCGGCACCGTGCTTGGCGCTGTAACCAGTATGCAGAGCTCGTTTGCGGATTACCTTGGCTGCGAGATCGCCGTAAAGGAATGCTACAATGACCGCGAAGAGGCCGAGGATATTGAGCAGAAGCTTGAGATCCTGGTCGGTGCAACCAACCGCAAGGAAAGTGCGCAGGTCGCAGACGGTTTGAAGACAAACGACTATAAGGTTGATATCGTTGGCGAAAAGATCGTTATCGTTGGCGGCTCTGACGACGCAACCGAAAAGGCTATCTCCAAGTTTATGACCGCTCTTGTGCAGGCACAGGGCAATAAGAACGAGGTAAAGCAGGGCGTAAAGCAGAACCTGACCGTGTATAAGGGTCTGCCCGAGGAAGATGCTAACAAGAAGTACGACGTGGATATTGATACCTTCGGCAGCTTTGGTAAGTATTCTTACGGCAAGGCTACGATGGCAAACGCCCGTATCGACAGCTTTATGTTGGTATATCCCCGCGACGGTGAGCTTGCTGTTTCCAACCGTGCATTTGCTGAGGAGCTGCAGGATTACGTAAACAAGCAGGCAGGCTATCTGATGGATTGCAAGAAGGACGTTGCCGTTACCCGTGCAGATTATATGATCACGGTCGGTGATACCTCCTATACCGATGATGCGATTGTCAATGCGATCGGCGACAGTGATTACTATATCGCGCTTACCGCAACCGAGACCACGCTTGCCGATGGCACGAAGGTGCCCGGCGCCGTGCTGACTATTCTCTATGGCGCAGATGCTGAGGAAGCTGCTATGGCAGCGTTCAAGCGCATTATGCCTACCTCCTCCTCTCAGATCGACTTTAATATGTGTGTGGGCTTTGTGGATACCAATATGGCAAATCCCCCCGCCGCAAAATAATTACATAACAAGAAAGCACCTGCCGCCCGGCGGGTGCTTTCTTTATTTATATAAAAAGGAACGGAAGGCGCACGCCTTCCGTTCCTTTTTATTTTATACAGGGCTTATTCGCCGATTTTCTTCTCGCAGTAGAGGCAACGGCATACCGTGTCGCTGACGCGGCGGAATACCTGATCCAGCTCCTGCTCGGTTTTCGTGATACAGCGGGGGTTCTGGCATTTCAGCTCGTTCACAATCAGCCCCTTTTCGCCACGTGCGGTGGGCATCGGCTCGGGAGCCTTTTCCTTGCCCTCTGCCTCGTCAAGCAGCTTGAGAATGAGCGCCATACGCATATACTTGGCGTTCAGCACCTGACGGAAGTAGGCGGCTCTGGGATCGGCGTCGATCTTCACGCTGATCTCGTTGACGCGGGGCAGGGGATGCAGGATCGCCATCTTTTCCTTTGCCAGCGCCATCTTGTCGGCGGTGAGGATGTAGCTGTCCTTCAATCTCTCATAGGTTTCAAGATCGGCAAAGCGCTCCTTCTGGATGCGCGTCATATACAACACGTCAAGCTCGGGCAGCTTGCTTTCCAGATCGGTGGTTTCCTCCCACTCCATATTCTTCATCGCCTCGTACTTGACGTAGCCGGGCACGCCCAGCTCCTTGGGGGAGATCAGCACCAGCTTGACACCCGTATAGCGGGAAAGCGCAGCGATCAGCGAGTGGACGGTGCGACCGTACTTGAGGTCGCCGCAAAAGCCGACGGTAATGTTATCAAGACGGCCAAGCTCGCGCTTGATGGTAAAGAGGTCTGCAAGCGTCTGCGTGGGGTGGTTGTGACCGCCATCGCCCGCGTTGATCACGGGGACGGTCGCGTTGCAGGAGGCAACCAGCGGCGCGCCCTCCTGAAAATGGCGCATCGCGATAATGTCGGCGTAGCAGCTGATGACCTTCGCGGTATCTGCCATACTCTCGCCCTTGGAGGCAGAGGACGTACCCGCGTCGGAAAATCCGAGCACCTCACCGCCCAGCTCGTACATCGCCGCCTCAAACGAGAGGCGCGTGCGGGTAGAGGGCTCGAAAAAGAGGGTTGCCAGCTTCTTGCCGTGGCAAGCCTCGGCGTACTTTTTGGGGTGTGCGATGATGTCCTCGGCAACCTTCATAAGGTCATTGATTTCAGCAACAGAAAGCTCCAGAATATCAATCAGACTTCTCATTTTTGGCTCCTTTTATGCTTTTGCACCGTTCACGGCAAGGTAGTTCTTGATACGGGTGACGTTCTCCTCGTTGGCGGGATCCTCCTCGAGGTACTCAATGATGTCGTAAACGTCCACAACCGAGTATACGGGGAAGCCGAACTGCTCCTCGATCTCCTGCATTGCGCCCTTGTCGGTCTGACCCTTTTCCTTGCGGTCAACCATGATGAAGGTGGCAACGACCTTGACACCCTCCAGGTGGGAAAGGATCTCCATCGACTCGCGGATCGCGGTGCCTGCGGTGATCACGTCCTCGATGATGACGATCTCCTCGCCGGGCGTGGGAACGTAGCCGACGAACGTGCCGCCCTCGCCGTGGTCCTTCACTTCCTTGCGGTTGAAGAAGAAGGGCACGTCAAGACCGTTCTTGGACAGCGCCACAGCGGCAGAGATGGAAAGCGGAATGCCCTTGTAGGCGGGGCCGTAAAGGACGGTGGGCTTCTTGCCCAGCTTGTCAAAGTATGCCTTGGCGTAGAACTCGCCCATCTTGGAGATCTGATCGCCCGTCTTGATCATGCCGGCGTTGACGAAATAGGGGATCTTGCGGCCGGACTTCGCGGTGAAATCACCGAACTTCAAAACGCCCGCGCCCTGCAAAAATTCAATAAATTCTCTCTTATAAGCTTCCATTTTTCTTCTCCTTTATGTGGTATGGGGATGCGTTGGGGAAAACTTTTGCAAAAGCTTTCCCCAACACCCCTTTCAAAAATTTCGAAAATTGTTGAGAAACGTGCGAACAAAAACGTTGACCGCTGGTTGGTCAGGGATACTACTCTTCCGTCTTTTTCGCTTCGCTCAAAATCCACCTTCCCTTGCAAGGGAAGGCTAATTAAGTCCACAATTCCATCAACAGACGGAAAAGCTTTACTTAACTTTGAAATGAGCGGTTATTTTCTGGCTGTTGCCCAAAGGTTGCCAGTCCCAAAGCCTTCCCTTGCGAGGGAAGGTGGTTT
>JAZRFS010000141.1:0-22661 GCA_045643765.1 Eubacteriales bacterium | reverse complement strand
AAGCGGCGATCTTGCGGCCCGTCAGGGGATTTTTGACAGCGGCCTTGAGGTTGTCAAAGCCCACGCGATCGCGGAGCACCTCAAGGAAGTGGAGCACGTTGGTCTCACCTGCGTAAGGGGTTTCCAGTGCCATGTAGTTGTTGACGCGAAGCGCGATATCCGCATCCGTCTTCATGTCGTGGTTGACCTGCTTGATGACGTTGTGGCAAGCGGAGCAAAGAGTGACCAGGTCCTCGCCGTTCTCGCGTGCGCTTACGAGCGCGCGTACGGAAGAAAGCTTGGTTGCGATCTCGTCCTTTGCCATCGGATATACGGCACCGCAGCATTGCCAGTCTGCAAGCTCGCAAAGCTCAAAGCCAAGTGCCTCAGCGCTTTTACGCGCGTAGATGTCAAGGTCCTTGCCTTTGGTTTTAAGCGTACAGCCGGGGAAATAGCTAAATTTCATTATCTTCTCCTTTTGGTCTTTGAAAAATCACGGGGCGCGTCGTTGCTCCGCGAAAGCGGCTTGACATAGACAAACTATGCTTTCGCCCGGCTTTCTTTCGGTGCGCCTCGCGCGCCGTGATTTTTCTTTGACCTTTGTTTCAAAAATAAATCAAACGAATAGGAAAAACGAGGTTGGAAAAAGTGTTCAGAGCAAGGCGCACCGCAACGGGCGGCCGCCGGCGTACAAAGCGTACGTCAAGGTCGCCCGTGAGGAGCAACGATGCTATGAATGCTTTTTAGACCATCTGCTCGGGGTGGAAGACCTCGTCAAAGCGCTCTGCGGTCAGGAAACCAAGTGCTACGCAAGCCTCCTTCAGGGAGATGTCCTCCTTGAATGCCTTCTTAACGGTCTTAGCGGCGTTCTCGTAGCCGATGTAGGGGTTCAGAGCGGTAACCAGCATCAGGGAGTTGTGCAGGCTGTCGTGCATCTTCTGCTTGTTTGCCTTGATGCCGATTGCGCAGTTGTCGTTGAAGGAAACGATCGCCTCAGCCAGCAGACGTGCGGACTGCAGGAAGTTGTAGATGCAAACGGGCATGAACACGTTCAGCTCGAAGTTGCCCTGAGAAGCAGCCATGCCGACAGCCACGTCGTTGCGCATAACCTGAACGGCAACGATGGTTACGGCCTCGCACTGGGTGGGGTTGACCTTACCGGGCATGATGGAGGAGCCGGGCTCGTTCTCGGGAATGGTGATCTCACCAAGGCCAAGACGGGGACCGGAAGCAAGCCAACGAACGTCGTTTGCGATCTTCATCATATCAGCGGCAAGTGCCTTGATAGCACCGTGAGCGAACACGATCTCGTCCTTGGAAGTGAGAGCGTGGAACTTGTTGCCTGCGGTCACGAACTTCTTGCCCGTGATAGCGGAAACAGCCTCAGCAACCTTCGTGTCGAAGCCCTTGGGAGGGTTGAGACCGGTCCCGACTGCGGTGCCGCCGAGTGCAAGCTCCTTGAGGGTGGGAAGGGAAGCCTTGAGCAGCTGCTTGTCGCGCTCAAGAGAGCTTCTCCAGCCGGAGATCTCCTGAGAGAAGGTGATGGGGGTTGCGTCCTGCAGGTGGGTACGGCCGCTCTTCACGATGCCCTTGTTCTGGCGCTCGAGCTTCTTGAAGGTCTTGATAAGCAGGTCAACTGCGGGGAAGAGCTTATCCTCGATCGCCTCAACAGCCGCGATGTGCATAGCGGTGGGGAAGGTGTCGTTAGAGGACTGGCTCATGTTGATGTCGTCGTTGGGATGGCAGAGCTTTGCGCCTGCGATCTCGTTGGCGCGGTTAGCGATAACCTCGTTGGCGTTCATGTTGGACTGGGTACCGGAGCCGGTCTGCCAGACAACGAGAGGGAAGTGATCGTTAAGCTCGCCGGAAATAACCTCGTCACATGCCTTGGAGATGGCGGTAAGCTTAGCCTCAGTCATCTTCTCGGGCTTGAGGGCGTTGTTGGCGATGGCGGCGGCCTTCTTCAGTACGCCGAATGCCTTGGTGATCTCGCCGGGCATGGTCTCGATGCCAACGCCGATCGGGAAGTTCTGATGGGAGCGCTCGGTCTGTGCGGCCCAGTAGCGGTCGGCAGGTACCTTGACCTCGCCCATAGAGTCGTGTTCGATGCGGAATTCCATTTGTCTTTCCTCCTGAAATATGTAATATTTTTTTACTTTCTGTCGATTGGGCAGAGTTATGCCCTGAACATTACTTATAATTATATCATCTTTGTTTTTGCGTGTCAATACACACGTGCGCGCCAAACGCGCGTAAAGGGGACAATTTTTGCCGATTTTTGTGTTATGTTTTTGTCAATGTTGTATGTTTTTGTAAAGAAATGGGGGTAAATCTGTGCTTGGCACTTGAATTTTTCGCAGAAATGTGCTATACTAACACTGATTTATTTCCAAGTATATGCAAGGAGTTTTCAACATGCTGGAATTGCAACACGTCGGGTTTGTCGTGCCTTCAGAAAACGGCGGCAAATCCGTGATTTTAGAGGACGTTAATCTGAAGGTGTCCGAGCGCTTTGTGGCGATCACGGGACCCAACGGCAGCGGCAAGTCCACCGTTGCCAAAATCATCGCGGGCATCGAAAAGCCCACCTCCGGCCGCGTGCTGTTCGACGGTGTGGACATCACCGATCTGTCGATCACCGAGCGCGCCAAGATGGGCATCAGCTTTGCCTTCCAACAGCCCGTGCGCTTCAAGGGCATCACCGTCAAGGATCTGATCTCGCTGGCGGCGGGCTCGAAGATCTCGGTCGCCACCGCGTGCGAGTATCTGTCCGAGGTCGGACTTTGCGCCAAGGAGTATATCAACCGCGAGGTGAACGCGTCGCTCTCCGGCGGCGAGCTCAAGCGCATCGAGATCGCCATGATCAACGCGCGCGGCACCAAGCTTTCCGTATTTGACGAGCCTGAGGCAGGCATCGACCTTTGGAGCTTCAATAACCTCATTCGCGTGTTCGAGAAGATGCACGAGCGTACGCAGGGCAGCATTCTGATCATCTCGCATCAGGAGCGCATCCTGGATATTGCGGACAAGATCGTGGTGATCGCGAACGGACACGTGGCGGCAGAGGGCTCCAAGTCCGACATTCTGCCCGAGCTGCTCAACGCGCGCAGTAATTGCCGCGTGATCGAGGAGGTGACGAAGTAATGGCACTGGATAGCATTCAGAAGACACTTTTGGAGCAGGTCGCCGATCTGCACGAGATCCCCGAGGGCGCGTATTCCCTGCGCGTGGACGGCCAGACCTTCGCCAAGAACTCGACCGAGGATATCGAGATCGTCAAGAAGGCGGACAAGGAGGGCATTGATATTTACATCAAGCCCGGCACCAAAAAGCAGAGCCTGCACATTCCCGTGCTGCTTGCCAAGAGCGGTCTGAAGGAACTGGTGTATAACGATTTCCATATCGGCGCGGATTGTGATATCACCATCGTGGCGGGCTGCGGCATTCACAACGGCGGCGCGCACGACAGCGAGCACAGCGGCATTCACAGCTTCTTTGTGGGCGAGAATGCGCGTGTGAAATATGTGGAAAAGCATTACGGCGCAGGCGACGGAAACGGCAAGAATTTGATGAACCCCACCACCGAGATCGTGATGGAAAAGAACAGCTATATGGAGATGGAGACCGCGCAGATCAAGGGTGTGGATTCCACCAAGCGCATCACGCGTGCCAAGCTTGCCGAGGGTGCGACGCTGATCACACACGAGAAGATCATGACGCACGGTGAGCAGTATGCCGAGACCTATTTCGAGATCGACCTTGACGGCGAGAACTGCGGCGCGCATATCGTGTCCCGTTCGGTTGCCAAGGACAAGTCCCGTCAGCATTTCGTGTCGCACATCAACGGCAACAATCTGTGCTCGGGACACACCGAGTGTGACGCCATCATCATGGACGAGGCATCCGTGAGCGCGGTGCCCGAGATTATGGCAAACCATCCTTCCGCGTCCCTTATTCACGAGGCGGCGATCGGCAAGATCGCGGGCGAGCAGCTGATCAAGCTGATGACGCTCGGCCTCACGGAAAAGGAAGCAGAGGAGCAGATCATAGGTGGCTTTTTGAAGTAAGACCGACATCTTTGGCGCAGGGCGCGCGCTCTCGGGGAAGCTCGACGTAGAAAACCTACGCCTTCGCCCCGAGATCACGCACCCTGAATCCAAACCTGACGGTCTTTTGTTGTGTTGAGAAATTTTAATCGGAAAGGAGCGTTTTGATGGCAGAACAAAACAAAATTAAATTACCCAATATGTCACCGCTCCTTTCTTGGTATGAGGGGAACAAGCGCGATCTGCCCTGGCGGCACACGCGCGACCCGTACCGCATCTGGGTGTCGGAAATTATGCTGCAACAGACGCGTGTGGAGGCGGTAATCCCGTATTACGAGCGATTTTTGTCGCGTTTGCCTTCGGTAAAGGCACTGGCAGAATGCCCCGAGGACGAGCTGATGAAGCTCTGGGAGGGGCTTGGCTATTACAGCCGCGTGCGGAATATGCAAAAGGCGGCGCGAAGCATTATGGACGCACACGGAGGCGTTTTTCCCGACACGTATGAGGATATTCGCGCACTTTGCGGTATTGGCGAATATACGGCAGGAGCAATAAGCTCCTTTGCCTTTGACCTGCCCGTACCCGCGGTGGACGGGAACGTGCTGCGTGTAGTGGCGCGGCTTTGTGCGTACGGCGAGGACGTGTTATCTCCCGCGGCAAAGCGGACGATCACGGCGGCGGTTGCACAGGCGCAACCGAAGGAGCGCGCGGCAGATTTTAATCAGGCATTGATTGAGCTGGGGGCTATCGTGTGCTTGCCGAACGGCGCGCCCAAGTGTGAGGAATGCCCTTTGAAGGACGTTTGTCGCGCTCGTGCCGAGGGAATTGAAACGCAGTTACCCGTGCGCAAAAAAGCGGCGCCGCGCAAAATTACCCCCAAAACGGTACTGATTTTACGCGACGGAGAGCGCGTGGCGCTCTGCCGCCGTCCCGATACGGGACTGCTTGCGGGGTTGTACGAGCCGCCCGCGTTGCAAGGGCATTGGAATGAGGCAGAGCTTCGCGCAATGCTACTTGAAAACGGCATCGTCCCACTCTATCTTACCCCGTTGGAGGATGCCAAGCACATCTTCACGCATCTGGAATGGCATATGGTGGGCTTTGAGATCGTTTTACGCGAGGAGGATGCAGCAAAAGTTGGCAATATCCCCCTTGACGGTATGGAAAATGGGCTGTTTTTCGCCCCGCGAAAGGAGATTGACGAAAGCTATGCGATCCCCGGTGCGTACCGCGCGTACAGACCGTATATGTAACAAAAAAAGCAAGGCTTGCCAATTGGCAAGCCGTGCTTTTTGCTTTGTGTGATTTTTATCAGCGCTCGTCCAACGGAATGTAGTTCTTGGAGGGCGTGATGCACTTGTAAGCGGGGCGTATGATCTTCTTCGCGGTGGTGTATTCCTCCATGCGGTGTGCGCACCAGCCGGCAACGCGGGCGATGGCAAACAGGGGGGTATACATCGACACGGGGATACGAAGCATACGGTAGATCAGACCCGAGTAAAGGTCGACGTTGGCGCAGATCGTGCGCTCCACGCCCTTGAGCTGACGGAACGCCTCGGGGGTAAGTCTTTCAACCGCCTCCAGAAGTGCGAAGTCGTCGCCGTAGCCGTTCTTCATCGCAAGGTCGCGTGCGTAGCGCTTCAGCATCACGGCACGGGGGTCGCTCTTGGTGTAGATGGCGTGACCCATACCGTAGATCAGACCGCTGTGGTCGAATGCCTCGCCGCGCAGGATCTTGGAAAGGAACGCCAGTACCTCGTCATCGTCGTGCACGTCACGGACGTTTTCCTTGATGCAGTCGAACATCTCCTGTGCCTTGATGTTGGCACCGCCGTGGCGGGGGCCCTTGAGCGAGCCGATCGCCGCGCCGATGGCGGAATAGGTGTCGGTACCCGAGGAGGAAAGCACGCGGCAGGCAAAGGCGGAGTTGTTACCGCCACCGTGCTCGGCGTGGATAACCAGAGCCAGGTCAAGCAGCTTTGCTTCCTCGTCCGTGTAGGATTTATCCGAGCGGAGCATACGCAGGAAGTTTTCTGCGGTGGAGAGCTCGGGCTTGGGATTGTTGATATGCAGGCTGTGCCCGCCGAAGATGTTGCGGCTGACGGCGTAGGAGTGCGCGGCGATCACGGGGACACGTGCGATCAGCTGCATACACTGGCGCAGCATATTGGAAAGCGTGGTTTCATCGGGGTTTTCGTCGTAGGCGTACAGTGCCATAACGCCCGTTGCCATTTTGTTCATGATGGAGGGGGTGGGTGCCTTCATCAGAATGTCCTCGTCAAAGCGGGGCGGCAGCTTTTCAAAGCGGCTCATCAGCTGGCAGAAGCGCTCCAACTGGGGCTTGGTGGGCAGGTGACCGAAGAAAAGCAGGTAGCAGGTTTCGGCAAAGCCGAAGCGATCCTCGGCAGCAAAGTTGTTCACCAAGTCGCTCATACGGTAGCCGCGGTAGTAAAGCTCACCGTCAAGGGGGATACGCTCACCCTCGTTGAGAATATAGCCGTGCGCGTTACCGATACGCGTGACGCCTGCCATAACGCCCGTGCCGTCCGGTTCGCGCAAGCCGCGCTTCACGCGGTAGTTGTCGAAGGCTGCGTTGGGGATCTGGTACTCGTTTTGCGACTCGGCAACCAGCTCCTCTAAAAGCTCAGAGCATTCTGCGTCAAAAAGATCGTTCTTATCAAAATAATTCACGTTTTGGGACCTCGCTTTCGTGAAAAGTGAAATAAAATATAATACATTATATCACTTTTGTAAATATAATGCAATAGGCTTTTTTGATTTTGCAAGTTTTTGATAGAGAAAATGCAAAAAAACACTGTTTTTTGTCGAAATCGGGTGAAAAAGGTACAAGAATGGAGACTTTCTTGCAAAGCCGTGCAAGTTTCACTGCTTTCTTTTGCGAAAACGGTGTTATTTTTTTGTTTTCGGGCATATACTGTTTCATATGTCGAAAAGGGAGGGAAGAGCATGCGGGAGGAGTTGCCGCTGTATCTGTTCCACGAGGGGACAAACTACCGCGCGTGGGAGTATCTGGGTCTGCATCGCACAGAGGGCGGATTTGTAGCCCGCGTGTGGGCACCGAACGCGCACTTGGTATTTCTGGTGGGAGATTTTAACGCTTGGCAGGAAACGCATCCGATGGTTCGTGTGAGCGCAAAGGGTGTTTTCGAGTGCGTGTTTGAAAGCTGTGATTTTGCTGAGGGGTCGCTTTACAAATTCAAGATTTACCATAGGAACGGTGTGAGCTTTAAAGCCGATCCTTATGCGCGCGGGAGCGAGGAGGCACCCGAAACCGCCTCTGTTTACCGCGAGGTGGACGGCTTTGCCTGGACGGATACGGGGTGGCTTGCCTATCGTGCAAAAAAGATGCGGGGAAATGCGTACGCGCAGCCGATCAATATTTATGAGATGCACGTGGGCTCGTGGCGGCGGGGGGTAGATGGAAAGCCGCTGCGCTTTCCCGAGCTTGCCGAGGAGTTGGCGCCTTATCTCAAGCAAATGGGATACACTCACGTGGAGCTGATGCCCGTGATGGAGCATCCGTTTGACGGGTCGTGGGGGTATCAGGTGACGGGGTACTTTGCCCCCTGCGCGCGCTACGGCACGCCATACGAGCTGATGGATTTTGTGGATAAGATGCACGGCGCGGGGATTGGGGTGATCCTTGATTGGGTGCCCGCGCATTTCCCAAAGGATGCGCACGGGCTATACGAGTTTGACGGCACGCCGCTTTACGAATATCAGGGCAGTGACCGCATCGAGCATCGCGGCTGGGGTACGCGCTGCTTTGACGTGGGGCGGGAGGAGGTGCAATGCTTTCTCATTTCCAATGCGCTGTACTGGGCGCAGGTGTATCACGCGGACGGCTTGCGCGTGGATGCCGTGGCGTCGATGCTGTATCTGGATTATGATCGCTTGCCACACGAATGGGTGCCTAACGTGCACGGTGATAACCGCAATTTAGAGGCGATCGCCTTTTTCGGAAAGCTGAATGCGGCGATGCGAGAGCGCTGTCCCGACGTGCTTGTGATCGCCGAGGAGTCCACCGCGTGGGGAAATCTGACAAGCACGGAAAACGGTGGCCTCGGTTTTTCGCTCAAATGGAATATGGGGTGGATGAATGACACGCTTTCCTATGCGGCGCTTGATCCTATTTACCGAAAATACCACCATACGTGTATGAATTTTTCGCTGACTTACGCTTTTGGCGAGCGCTACGTGCTGCCGATCTCGCACGATGAGGTGGTGCACGGAAAACGGTCGCTGATCGAGCGGATGCCGGGGGATTACGCGCAGAAATTTGCCGGGGTGCGCGCCTTTCTTGCCTATATGATGACACACCCCGGCAAGAAGCTGCTTTTTATGGGCTGCGAAATCGGGCAATTCCGCGAGTGGGATCACGCGGGCGAGATCGAATGGTTTTTACTTGGCTACGACAAGCATGCCGCATTGCAGCATTACGTGGCGGCGCTCAATCATTTTTATCTGCAAAATCCGCCGCTTTACGAGCGGGATCACGATTGGAGCGGCTTTCAATGGATCGATGCGGATAACGCGGAGGACAGCGTGCTTTCCTACCGTCGTATTGACGCGCGTGGGCGGGAGATCGTGGTGATATTGAATTTCACTCCCGTAAGGCGGGAAAGCTTCCGCGTCGGTGTGCCGGTGCACGGGGAGTGGAGTGAGGTCTTTAACTCGGATGCCACAGAATACGGTGGCGAGGGAATACGCAACGAAGGGATGCTGAAAAGCGAGAAGATCGCGTGGCGGCATTTGCCGCAATCCGTGGTGTTAACCTTGCCGCCGATGAGCGCCGTTTTTTTAAAAGTGGCAAAACGGTATGAAAAAAACATCAAAATCAAACAGAAAAGCAACAAGGAGGTTCGCAAATGAAAAGGATTTTATTCGTGGGTGCGGAGGCTGTTCCCTTTGCCAGCACGGGTGGACTTGGTGACGTGATGGCTTCGCTGCCGGCGGCGCTTTGTCGCGCGGGAGAGGATGCGCGTGTGGTGCTGCCGCTTTACCGCGCCGTGGGAGAGGAATACCGCTCGCAAATGCAAAAGATAGCCGAGTTTGAGGTGCCGCTTGCCTGGCGGCGCCAGTATTGCGGTGTGTACGTGCTGCATAGGCAGGGCGTGACCTATTACTTTATCGACAACGAATATTATTTCGGGCGTGAGGGGCTGTACGGACATTTTGACGATGGCGAGCGTTATGCATTTTTCTGTATGGCGGCGCTTTCTATGCTGCCGTACGTGGACTTTTTCCCCGACGTGGTGCACGCGCACGACTGGCAAGGCGCGCTCGCCGTGATCTATCTGCACACGATTTTTGCACACAACGAGGCGTACCGTGGCATACGTAGCGTGTTCACCATCCATAATATCGAGTACCAGGGACGGTTTCCTGCGGATATTTTGGGAGATGTATTTGCGCTTGGCGAGGATGTGCGGGGTGCTTTGGATTTCGGCGGTGGGATCAATCTGATGAAGGGCGCCATTCTGTACGCCGGCCGCGTGACCACGGTGAGCCCGCGCTATGCACAGGAGATCTGTACCCCCGCGTTCGGTTGGGGCTTGGATGCTATTCTGCGAGAGAATGCATACAAGCTGGAGGGGATCGTCAACGGTATCGACTACAAGCGCTACGATCCGTCTAAGGACAGGGAGATTGCCAGACAGTTTACGGCGCGCTCGATCTCGCGCAAGGCGGAAAACAAGATGGCATTGCAGCGCGAGCTGGGGCTTCCCGCAAGAGAGGACGTGCCGATGCTTGCCGTGATCTCCCGCCTTGCCGCACACAAGGGGCTTGACCTGATCGCGGGTGCGGCACAATCGCTTTTGCAAGAGGACGTGCAGCTTGTTGTGCTGGGGTGCGGCGATCCGCGCCTGGAGGACTTTTTCCGCACGCTGGAGCGAGAAAATCCCACCCGTGTGCGGGCTTATATCGGTTATGATCGCGCGCTTGCATCCCGCATCTACGCCGCGTGCGACATTTTTCTGATGCCCTCGGCAAGCGAGCCCTGCGGTCTTTCACAGATGATTGCATCGCGCTACGGCGCTTTGCCCGTGGTGCATACCGTTGGGGGGCTTTTTGATACCATCAAGCCCTATGCACAAACCGAAAGCGGTATCGAGGGCAACGGATTTTGCTTCTCGGATTACAGTGCGGGCGCACTTTTGGAAAGCGTGAACGAGGCACTTGCGGTGTGGCGGGATGTGGCAAGGAGAGAAAAGCTGATTGCACGTGTGATGCGCACGGATTTTTCCTGGACGCGTTCGGCGGCTGTATACCATCGGCTTTACGCGCTCATATAAAAGGAAGTTCAATTACGGCAATAAGGGGAGGAGTTTTATGGCCAGAAAGTGGGATGCACGCGCGGTGCGTGCGGCGTTAGAAAGCAAGCTTGCACGCCAGTTTGGGTGCGGTGCGAAGGAGGCGAGCGAGGAGCAGATCTACAAGGCAATCGCGCTTTGTGTGAAGGATATTCTGACCGAGCGACGCGCCGCCTTCAAGAAAAAGGTCGCGAAAACGGGCGCCAAGCAGGTCTATTATCTTTGCATGGAGTTTTTGCTGGGGCGCTCGCTTCGAAACAACCTTTGCAACCTGGGATTGGAAGGTGAATACCGCGCGGTGCTGGAGGGTATGGGCTTTTCCCTGGATCGCATCTACGAATGTGAGCCGGACGCAGGGCTTGGCAATGGGGGGCTTGGACGTCTTGCCGCCTGCTTTATGGATGCGCTCGCCAGCGGCGGTTATCCCGCCACGGGCTTTTCCATCTGCTACGATTACGGGCTTTTCCGTCAGATGATTGTGGATGGTGTGCAACTGGAGCTTCCCGACGTGTGGCTGCCCGGCGGAGAGGTCTGGCTCCAGCCCCGTACCGACCGCGTGCAGCGCGTGCATCTCGGGGGGCATATCCGTGAGGAGTGGCGCGAGGGGCATCTCGCGATCGTGTACGAGGGCGGCGAGGAGATTGAGGCGGTGCCCTACGATATGATGATCTCGGGCGCAGACAGCGAGGCGGTCTGTGCGCTTCGGTTGTGGCGCGCGAGAAATATCCGGAATTTCAATATGGGGCTTTTCTCGCAAGGGGAGTATATGAAGGCACTGGAAAAAAGCAATAGTGCAGAGATCCTGTCTAAGGTACTGTACCCCTCGGACAATCACGCAGAGGGGAAGCTGTTGCGCCTTTCGCAGCAATACTTTTTGGTGTCGGCTTCCTGTCAGAGTATTCTGCGCGACCATCTGAGTGTTTATGGGATGCTGGAAAACTTGCCCGAAAAGGTGGCGATCCACATCAACGATACGCACCCTGCGCTTGTGATCCCGGAGCTGATGCGCATCTTTTTGGACGAATATCATTTTTCATGGGAAAAGGCGTGGGATCTTGTGGCGCGCACGGTGTCCTATACCAACCATACCGTAATGCCCGAGGCGCTGGAGTGCTGGAGTGAGGATATTTTTGCATTGCGTCTGCCGCGCATCCACACGATCGTGAAGGAGATCAACGAGCGCTTTTGCCGCGAGGCTTGGGCGCGTTTCCCGGGGGAGTGGGACAGAATTTCCCGGATGAGCATCATTGCTGCGGGACAGGTGCGGATGGCGAACCTGTCGGTAATCGGCTCGCATCAGGTCAACGGCGTGTCGGCGCTGCATTCCGAGATCCTTAAAAAGAGTGTGTTTTCTGACTTTTATAAAATGTATCCAACGCGCTTTTGCAACGTGACCAACGGCGTGGCACACCGCCGTTTTCTGAATTATGCCAACCCTTCACTGGGGGCGCTTCTGGACGAGTGTATCGGCGCGGAATACCGCAAAAACCCCACACGTCTTGCGGAGTTTGCAAAGTTTGCCGAGGACGGCGCGGTGCTTTCCCGACTGGGGGAAATCAAGCGGGCGAACAAGGAAAGCTTTGCCGCGTGGCTGCATGAGAAAAACGGAAAGCTGATCGATCCTGCGGCGATGTTTGACGTGCAGATCAAAAGATTGCACGAATACAAGCGCCAGCTGCTTAACTGTCTGCACATCATCGGGCTGTATCTTGATCTGAAGGAAAACCCCAATTGGGAGATGCAGCCGCGCGTGTTCCTGTTCGGTGCGAAAGCGGCGCCGGGTTATGAGATGGCGAAGCGCATCATCAAGCTCATTTGTATGCTGGAAAAGGAGGTCGATGCGTGCCCGCAGGTGCGCGAGCGACTGCGCGTGGTATTCCTGGAGGATTACAACGTGTCGATGGCGGAGCGCCTCATTCCCGCAACCGAGCTCAGCGAGCAGATCTCGATGGCGGGCAAGGAAGCCAGCGGCACGGGATGTATGAAGCTGATGATGAACGGCGCGCTCACGATCGGCACCGCGGACGGTGCGAACGTGGAGATCGGCGAGACGGTGGGCGAGGAAAATATCTTTTTGTTCGGTCACAGTGCTGCCGAGGTGGAGGAGCTTTGGGCGCGCGGATATCAGGCTGCAAGCTTTTACACGGGCAACGAGCGATTGATGCGTATTGTGAACGCGCTGGGCGCCGGTTTCGGCGCCGTGAGCTTCGCGGATATTGGCACCTACCTGCTGGCGGGGCAAGGTGTGGCGGACCCGTATTTGTGCCTTGCCGATTTTGAGGCATATCGCCGCGCACAGCTGGCGGCATCTGCCGCTTATGTGGACAGCGCGCGTTGGAATGAAATGTCACTGCGCAATATCGCCGCGGCGGGGCGGTTTTCTGCAGATCGCAGCATTGCAGAATATGCCGCGCATATCTGGGGTGTGAAGCCCGTAGGGGAGAGCAAATGCTGATTGCACGCGTGCTTGACGTACCCGCTCCCATTCTGCAAAAGCGGGTATTGGGAAGGGATGCAAGTGACAAAAACGCCTTCCCCCGCGCAAGCACGGTGTGTTTTACCCTGCGCGTTCCGCGTGCGCTTGGCGCACGCGGAGCGGTGCTGCGCCTGCACGCAGACGGCGCACCCCACCGCGACCTTGCCTTTGCCTTTTGTGAGATGCGCAAAGCGTGGGATGTTTACGCGCTTTCTCTGCCGCTTTCGGCATTTACCCCGGAAACGGGTTGTTTTTTCGAGTATGAGCTGCTTTTTCTGCGCGGTGCGGACACGCTTTTTTCGCATACCGAGGATCAGGTGAATATGACGACCTCGCCCGTCTCAAACGGGCGTTTTTTTCTCACGGTCTGGGCGGATGATTTCGTCACGCCACACGCGGTATGGGGACGCACGATGTACCACGTGTTTGTGGATCGCTTTGCGCCGGGGGGCGGTGCGCGCAGAAGGGACGCCGTATATCACAAGCATTGGGATGAGGAAATTGCGCAATATCCAGCCTTTCCCGGCGCATACGTGGAAAACAATGAGTTCTTCGGAGGGACACTGTGGGGGGTGCGGGAAAAGCTCCCCTATCTCAAGACACTTGGTGTTGGAATGCTGTACCTTTCTCCGATTTTTCGTGCGTATTCCAATCACAAATACGATACTGCCGACTACGCCGAGGTGGATCTGGGGTTCGGTGGAGAAAGTGGCCTTCGTGCCCTGCTTGACGAATGCCGAAAATATGATATAATAGTAGTATTGGACGGCGTGTTCAACCACACGGGGGATCATAGCCGCTACTTTGAGCGTCGCGGTAATTACGGTGGCGAGGGCGCGTATTTGTCCTCTCGCTCGCCTTATGCCGACTGGTTCTCCTTCACGCAATTTCCCGATAGATACGAGGCGTGGTGGGGGATCCCCATCCTGCCGCGCTTGCGCCTTGAAAATTCCGCTGTGCGGGAGTATTTTCTGGGTGAGGACGGCATCGTGGCACATTATACACGCATGGGTGTCGGCGGGTGGAGATTGGACGTGGCGGACGAGCTTCCCGACAGCTTTCTGAACGCGCTTCACACCCGTGTCAAATGCGAAACAGGCGGGAACGGGGTGATTTTCGGCGAGGTTTGGGAGAATGCCGCCACCAAGATTTCCTACGGGAAACGCCGTCGGTATTTTCTTGGCGAGCAGCTGGACAGTGTGATGAATTACCCCTTGCGTGCGGGGCTGATTGCTTTCGCACGGGATGGAGATGCACCCGCCCTTTGCCGCGTGCTGCGGGAGGTGTGGGCAAGCTATCCTGCGCCGGTGTGCCACGCACTGATGAACATTCTTTCCACGCACGATACCGCGCGGATTTTAACCGAGCTCGGCGGTGTGAGCGCCGAGGGGCGTAGTACGCGCGAGCTGCGCGACAGACGCCTTTCAAAGGCGGAAAAGAAGGTGGCAAAAGCGCGCCTTTTGATTGCCGCCGCATTGCAATATACGGTGTTTGGTATTCCGTCGCTGTTTTACGGTGACGAGGCAGGCTTGCAGGGCTTTGGAGATCCGTTTTGCCGCAGACCCTTTCCTTGGGGGCGTGAGGACAAAGAGGTTTTGGCATATTACCGCCAATTAGGTGCCATACGGTGCGAAAACAGCGCGTTTCGCGACGGGAATTTCAAAATTCTTGCCGCGCGCGCGCACGCGCTTTCATTTTCCCGCAAAAATGCGGAAAACCACGTTATCATAGCGGCAAATCGCGATGAAGAGCCGTTTTTTGTGCGTATACCCGCATCTGCCACGGAGCTGCTTTCGGGAAAGCGCGAGGAAAAAGGAAAAATTGCAGTTCCCAAGGACTGTGTGAGAATTTGGAGGATCGACAATGTTCAAAAAGCTGTGGGAGAAATGGACGAAAAGCAACAATCCCGAAAGTAAGCGCTACCGCTATGATATGGCAAAGCGCATCTGCGGTCATCACGTCAAGTACGTGACCGAGCGCATCGACAACGTAGACGAGGTGATCGGTCGCTCGGGAAGCCTGAATATGCGGGACGACGAGCTTTTGGTGTACGCCTCTTTTGACGTGCTGATGCGCTGCAAGATCGAGCAGATGCAGGCGTCCGAGCTGCTTTCCAAGGACGGCGTGGTCATCACCGCCCCCGATCTGGAGCACGGTGGCAAGGAGCGCACCATTATCGTGTATTACGTGTATTATAGGTAAGTGTGTTATGCGGGGAAAACTTTTGATAAAAGTTTTCCCCGCACCCCTTTCAAAACCTTTTGAACAAAAGAGAAGGCGCGCAGCCGTATTGTTCGCGTAAAAAAGAAAAGCAAGAGGAATTTCCTCTTGCTTTTCTTTTATTAAAGCGCAACTTCTTCAAACCCGTTTTCGGTGAGGATAAATTTCGTGCGGTAGCCTGCCTCGCGCAAGAATTCAGCTGCATCCCCATAGCCGTAGTCGACAAAGCGCCTGTCGTGACAATCCGAAGAGATCGTGACGCCAAACCCCTTTTCACGGAGGTATTTGGTGATCTCAAGTGACGGATAGGGCGTGGTGCGATAGCCGCGCGCGATGGCGCCGGTGTTCAGCTCAAAGAAGGGGATCTTGCCCGCAAGCGCGTCGATCGCCGCGGCAAAATAGCGCCGGTATTCCTTAGTGTCCGTGTCAATAAAGGGGCGCGATTCGTTATGCTTGGTGATGAGGTCAAGGTGCCCGATGATATCAAATTTTCCGTATTGGGGGGCGTCGGCAAGCGCTTCGTAATACGCTTTGGCAAATTTCATGCCGTCGCCTGCGAAATATTTGTTTACGTAATTCAGTGTGGCGTCAAGTCCTACGTCAAAGCAGACAAGTCCGTCGCTTGTGTGCAGATAATGCACCGAGGCGAGGGCATAATCGTATCCGTCAGGGGGATTATCAGCGAAAATATCCTGCTCGATGCCGCGAAAGATCGGGAACACGCCCTTGTATTTTTCTTTCAGATGTTCGATCTCGACATTATATTTCTCATTCTTTTCCAAGGACAGAAAACCGCTTTTCGAGCAGCTCATATAGGAGTGGATGGAAAAGCCGAGAGAGCCGAAGCCTGCGGCGATCGCCGCCTCGATCATCTCCTCGGGCGTGTCCTTGCCGTCACAGTAGATGGAGTGAACATGTAGGTTTTGTTTGGTGTTTTTCAAGTACTTTTTCCTTATGCTTTCTTCAGAATTCGCAGATAGAACTCCACCGTCTTTTCAATGGTTTCAACGGGGATACATTCATCATTGCCGTGGATGCTGGCGCGCTCCTTTTTGGAAAGCGCCATTGCGGAGAAGCGATAGACCTTATCACTGATACGTCCATAGTGACGGGAGTCGGAGCAGGCAAGCATCAGATAGGGGGACACGATCGCGCCCTGCCATGTGTCGGCAATGGCGTTTTTGAGGTTCACCCACGCCTCGCCCTCGGTGACGGAAATGCGCGAGGGGTTCATACCGTAGATGGGGGTAAGCGTGATTTTGTCATTGTCAACCGTGTTGCGGATGCGCGCAACGGCGCTGTCCACGGTGTCGCCCTCCATCAAGCGCAGGTTGGCAAGCATGCTTGCCTCGGGCGGGATCACGTTCATGCCCTTGCTGCCCTGCATCTGCGTAAACGCCACGGTGGTGCGCACCAGCGCGTTGAGCTCGCCGCCCGATTTCTTGCAGATCATATTCAGCACGGGACGGAAGAACCACAGGTTGGCGAAGATCAGGCGGTAGACAAAGGAGGAGTGTCTGCCGAGCGTATCGAACATTTCCAGTGCGGGCTTGGAAAGGCGGAAGGGGAAGGGGTTATTTTCTACCCTTACACACGCCTCGGAAAGTACACCCACGGGGGTGTGCGGCGGGGGCGAGGAGGCGTGACCGCCGTTCGTTTGTACCGAGAATTGCAGATTGAGCATGCCCTTTTCCGCGATGCCGATGAGCGCACAGGGCGCCTTCACACCGGGGAATACGTTTTCCACGACAGCGCCGCCCTCGTCAATGACGCAGCCGGGCTCGATGCCGTTTTTCTCCAGCCAATCCACGATAGCGGGCGCACCCTTGCCGTTGACCTCCTCGTTGCCGGAAAAGGCGAAATACACGTCCCGTTTGGGGGTATAACCGTTTTTAAGCAGCGTTTCTGCCGCTTGCAGTACGCCGTTGAGCGTACCCTTGGTATCAAGGGTGCCGCGACCCCA
The DNA here is from genome assembly GCA_045643765.1 of Eubacteriales bacterium. Lineage (GTDB taxonomy): Bacteria > Bacillota > Clostridia > Oscillospirales > CAG-272 > Firm-07. Next base: position 5,642 of record JAZRFS010000141.1, on the reverse strand, counting down.
GAGAACACCGTTTTCAAGCAGTCCCTCAAAGGCGGGGCGGGACCAGTTTTCCTCCACGACGGATACCACGTCGTAGTGCGACATCAGAATGAGCGGCTTCTTGTCGCTCTCACCGCGAAGGCGCAGGAAGATGGCGCGCTCGCCCACGTCAATCTGCTCGCACGCGGTGTACACGGTGGGGAAGAGCGTGGGAAGCAGGGCGTGGAATTTTTCAAATTCCGCCGCGTCCTCCTTTTTCGGATCGTGGTCGGAAACTGTTTTGCAACGGATCATTTCGGCAAGGTCACTGACCGCCTTTTCGCGGTCAAATTCCACGGGGGTTACGTCGCACTTTTCTGCTGTGCGCGGCTTAAAGCACAGCGCACGGATGATAAGGATGGCGAGAAGCAGCAATACGGCGCCGCCGACGCCAAGTCCTATATAAAGTCCCATTATGCCGCGTCCTCCTCGTGTGCCTGCACGTTGCCGCGCTCACCGAGCAAGCCCTTGTTATACATCAGGCGGGAAATGGCGAGGGCGAAGAGCACGCCGACGGGTACCATAATGCCGACAAGCCCTGCATCGAGGTAGGGGACAAAGAAGAACAGCACCAGCATCAGAGCAATGGGCGCAAGCGCGATCTTCCAGTTTTTCGAGATATAGACCACGCCGAGCGCACCGAAGAGCGCGGGAAGAACACTGTCAAACGCGGGGGTAAGCGAGGGGTTTTCCAGCACGGGGGTGAGCGGAACAATGAGAAGCACGCCAAGCGCGATGATCAGCGTGGTGACGATAGAGGAGGTGGCAATGGCGATGGTGGAGATGATCTCGCCCTCCTCGCTTGTGGGGCTGACGTCTGCCTTGTCCATCGCGTTGAGTGCGCAAGGGACCTTGAGGTTGGTCAGATTTCCCGTAACGAAGCTCAGATAGGAGCCGCCCGCACCAAGCATGGGAACGTATGTAAACACCTCGATCACGCCGACCGTCCAGAAAAGGGGCGCTACACCGAGCAGACCCTTCAGCAGACCCGTGGGGTCGGGCAGGGCACGGAACAAAATGGCGACGATGACGGGGAACAGGAGAATGGCAATTGCCGCGGCAAGTCCCCACAAACGACCGTAAAAGTGGACGCTGTCAATATAAGTTCTTTCTTTTTTCATATCCGGCACACTCCTTTCAACCGATCCAAGCAGTGATCGGGATCGCTGCCAGCATACCGCAAAGCATACTGATGGGCAGCGCGTAGTCGTTCATCCAAGCCCACTTGAGCTTTTTCATCAGAAGTCCGCACAGCACCATTGCGATGGCGGAAACGAAAAGCACGAGCAGGGGGATAAAATCCTTGGATGCAAGATTGAATATCACGCCGTCATCCGTCTGGATAAGACCGAGGTTGCAGATGATAAGACCGAGGAAGGCGCTGATCATACCCATAAACAGGGAGGTCATAAAGATCTCGCCCCACTTAGTATCCTTCTGACGGATCTTGTCAACGCTGCCCGACACCTTTTTGCCGATGAGAGGCGCGAGGAACAGGCTGGCGGCAATGCCGATCGTCATTACCGTGGCGATGGTGACAAACTGGGAGGCGGTGAAGGGCGTTGCCGAGTCGGAAAGTGAATTTCCTACACCTGTGGCGGCAAGCTCCGCGGCGGAAAGCTCATAGGTGAGCGAGCCGATAACGGAAAGACGCAGCCAGGGCAGGGCGATGCCAAGCTTTTTGGAAAGCGTGATCACGCCGATGAAAATGCCGATCGCAGGGGCAACGGTAAACAGTGCCGCGCCCTTGATCACGCCGTTCAGCGTTTTTTTCTGCATACCGATGGCAAGGCCACGGCGGTATGCGCGCACCAGGAAAAATACCGATTGCGCGACCACGAAGGAAATGATGGCTCCTACGATGATAAACAGCGCAGGATGGTTGACGTAAAAATCCATACGAAGACCTCTTTTCTAAAATGATGATAATATTATAACATAAGATCCTCGCACGCGCAAGGAAAAGTTGAAAATTTGTGTTTTTATGCGGCTTGCCGGCGCCGCTGCGTGATTTTTGTAAAAAACACTTGACAAGGGCGCGCGCTTGTGCTATACTTTTTCTACAAACCGTTGATGCGGAGATAACGGCGGCGCGCACTGTACAGAGAGCCCTCGATGCTGAGAGTAGGGCGAGAAAGCAACCGTCAAATGGACCGCGGAGGGCGCAGTCAAAGGCATAGCCGAGTATTCTGCGACGCGTGACAAGCGTAACTTGTCGGGGGTATTTTCGTACCCGCAAAGGGCGCATTTTTGCGAACCAAGGTGGCACCGCGGAGCTTTTCCGTCCTTGGTAGAGAGAAACTCTCTGCCCGGGGACGGTTTTTTCTTTCCTGCGGGGGAATGGAGGATTTATGTTCATTTTATCCGCGCGATGGCGGGCGCACACCGAAAAATAACAGGAAACACAGCGAAAAAAGGAGTATATAAAATGAAATTCAATAACGTTGATTTTGATACCTATTTCCAGCAGTACCCCGATGAAAAGGGCTTTTTCGGTCCTTTTGGCGGTGCTTATATTGCAGACGAGCTCAAGGACGCGATGCGCGAGATCACGGATGCGTACTTTTCCATCTGCCAGTCGCGCAAGTTCATTAACGAATTGCGCCGCGTACGCAAGGAATTCCAGGGCCGTCCCACACCCATCTCTCACCTGGAGCGTCTTTCCAACGCGCTCGGCAACGTGCAGCTGTACGTCAAGCGCGAGGATCTGAACCATTCCGGTGCGCACAAGCTCAATCACTGCATGGGTGAGGCGCTGCTTGCCAAGTACATGGGCAAGAAGAAGGTGATCGCGGAAACCGGTGCCGGTCAGCACGGCGTGGCGCTTGCCACCGCCGCCGCGTACTTCGGTCTTGAGTGCGACATCTATATGGGCAGCGTGGACATCAAGAAGCAGGCGCCCAACGTGGCGAGAATGAAGATCCTCGGCGCGAACGTGGTCGAGGCCAAGCACGGCTTGGCAACCCTGAAGGAGGCGGTCGATGCCGCTATCGAGGCATACGCGAGAGAGTATAAGGATTGCATCTATTGCATCGGCTCGGTGCTGGGCCCGCACCCCTTCCCGATGATGGTGCGCGACTTCCAGCAGGTGGTCGGTATCGGGGCAAGAGAGCAGTTTATGGATATGACGGGACATCTGCCGAACGCCGTGACCGCGTGCGTGGGCGGTGGTTCGAATGCCGCGGGCTTTTTCTCCGGCTTCCTTAACGACCCCGTAGACATCTGGGGCGTGGAGCCTCTCGGCCGTGGCAAGAAGCTCGGCGATCACGCCGCCAGCCTGCAGTACGGTACCGAGGGTATTATGCACGGCTTTAACAGCATCATGCTCAAGGACGAAAACGGCGAGCCTGCTCCCGTTTACTCGGTGGCAAGCGGTCTGGATTATCCCTCCAGCGGCCCCGAGCATGCCTTCTGGCAGAAGATCGGTCGCGTGAAGTACGACGTGATCGACGACGAGGAGGCAGTGGACGCATTCTTCACCCTTGCCCGCATGGAGGGCATCATCCCCGCTATCGAAAGCAGCCACGCCGTGGCACACGGCATCAAGCTGGCGAAGGAGATGAAGCACGGCTCGGTGCTGATCAACCTCTCCGGTCGCGGCGACAAGGATATGGACTACGTGATCGAGCACTTCGGCGAGAAGTACGGCTTGAAATAACACAAAAAAGCCCCCGTTTGGGGGCTTTTTTGTGTTATTTAGGGTTTCCCACACCCTCTTCAAAACCTTTCGCAAAAAAGGAAATGGTAGCCGGCTGTGCGGTTTTTAAGGGGGAGAGAACAAATAAATTTTTGCGAAATCTTTTGGAGGGGTCATAGGGGGACCTTTCGAAAAAGGTCCCCCTAATATCATTTCACAACGTCAATTTCTTCGATGCCGTAGGCGGTGAAAAGGGCGATATGCTCGCGCGTGATGCGCTCACCGCTCACTGCGATCGGGATCGCGGGGGGGCAGGAAACGGTGGGGGAGGCACAAATGCGCCCCTCGCTGTATTGCACGGGGATCGTTTCGCGCGCCGAGAGCATCGCCTCACGGATGGAAAGTGCTTTTTTGGCATTATGTGGCATAACGGTGTGAGTTTCAGGCAACTTTTCACGCGCGGGGAGAGAGCAAAGTGCCAGTGCCACGCGGGAAAGCTCCTCGTCCGTATTCTGCGGCGTGCACATCAGCACCACACAGTCACGGTCGGTAAATTCCGGCTCCACGCCGCCCTCTCGGAGCGCACTTGCCAGTTCTTCGCCGTCCCAGCCGCGTGCGCGACCGTTCACGTTAAGCTTCAAGCGCTCGTTGCCGGGAATGTCATAGCCGACAGAAGCGAGCAGCTCCTTCAAGCCCGCTACACGCGCCGCGCAATCGGCAAGCTGTGCGGGGAATTCGTTTGCTAAATAGGCGTTGCAAAGGTCAAGCGATTGCAAAAGCAGGTAAGAGGGGCTACTGCTGGCGAACATCGCCAGCGCCTGTCTTGCACCGTCAAAGAATGCTTGGGGGGCATCCTTGGCGATATGCAGATACGCCGTGCCCGTGAGGGCAGGGAGCGTTTTGTGCGCGGAATCCGCGCACATCGTGGCGCCAAGTGCCATTGGGTGGCAAACGGGGTGAGTAAAAGCCAAGTAAGCACCGTGCGCGTTATCCACCAAAAGCGGCACGCCGTGGCGCTTGCAAACGGCGGAAAGCGCCGCGATATCCAGTACGTTGCCAAGGTAATCGGGGGAGGTCACAAAGACCGCGCAATAGGGCGTTTCGGTGTTGTTTAGCGCCGTTTCCAACTCGTCTGCGTTCACTTGGCACGCGCAAAGATGCGCATCCTCGCCGTACAGCCAGTCCACGTCAATATCCAGAAGTCCGCACCCGTAAAGGAAGGACTTGTGGGCGTTTCTGGTTGCCAAAATATGGGGACGTGTGGCGGTTTTCGGTGCATTCTGCACCGCCAGTGCCAGCATCGCCTTGATGGGGAGCGTGGCACCCTCGGTGGAGTAAAAGGTTGTGCCCGCGCCGAACAATTCGGCGGCATTGTGCTCACTCTCGGCGATCACGCCTTCGGCGTGAAACAGATCGTCGGCATCCTTGATCTCGGTGATGTCCAGATGCTCGCAGCCAAGAAAGCTTGCACCCTTATGCCCCGGCATGTGCAGACGTGCCGTGCCGCTTTCGGCGTAGGCGCGCACAAAATCTACGATCGGGGTGGTCATTGTTCTTCGTGCTCTGCGACCTGCATCATCACGGCGCACTCGATGCGCTTTTTGAACAGCTCACAGCCGTACTCGTACACGCCGCTGATCGAGCCCGTGGCGTGGTAGGCGTTTGCAGCACAGCCGCCCGAGCAGAACATTCTTGCCCAGCAATCGCGGCAAGCAGGGCGCGCGTAGGCGTTGCAGGCGCGGAATTCGTCCTGCACGGGGATGTTTTTCACACCGTCCCACACCTTACCAAGCAGATATTTCTCGTCACCGACGAACTGGTGGCAGGGGTACAGGTCGCCCCACGGGGTGACCGCCATATACTCGGTGCCCGAGCCGCAGGCCGTGATGCGCTTGTAGATGCAGGGGCCGTTCTTCAGGTCGATCATGTAGTGATAGAAGGTAAAGGGGCGTCCCTCCTTCTTGCGCTTGAGCATCTCTTTGGCAAG